>JADLBR010000129.1 GCA_020847615.1 Verrucomicrobiia bacterium | reverse complement strand
GTGAGGGGCATGATCTTCGTCCCGTACGGTTGGGAGGGGCGCGGGACGTGGGCGGGGATCAACTACCTGCCCGCGCAACCCGCGAACGAGTACTGGCAGAGGGTCAATGCCCTGTTGGAGGAACACGGCCACCGCAGCGCGGCGCTGCTCTCGGGCTACTGGTGGGTCGTGAAAAGGAGGGAGACGGGGGGAGGGCCCGCGTTTGATGACAGCGCGCAGTTCGATCGGCTCAAGGGCATGTGCGTCGCGAATGCGGACGGCTCGACGTGGCGGGTGGACAGCTATGACAAGGTCGGGATCTTCGGCGACTGGCGTGGCCTGTCGGTCGGCCTGTGCCACGGGAGCCCGGAGGCGGCGGATGCGCTGATGGGGCAATTCCTCGGCACGGTGCGGATCGGATTCCCGCTGGTGAGCTTCGATCAGGAGATCGGGGGCTCCCAGCACGCGCCCTGCTATGCGCCGGGTCACGGCCACGCGCCGGGATACGGCGACTGGATGTGGACGGGTTTTAGGGACCTGAGCGCGCGGATACGCGAGGAGGGAAGGAAATTCGAGCCGGAGATCGGGCTATTCATGGAGAACGAGAGCGATCTGGCGGTGCCGCTGATGGCGACCTATTGGAGCCGCCAGTTCGGCGAGGTGGACATCGCGGGCGTGCCGGGGTCGAGGGGGATCGGACTCTTCTCCTACATCTACCACGATTACGTGACCGCGATCGGCGCGGCCTGCGTGCAGGGGCAGGGGGCGCAGGGCACGAATCCCGACGCGCTGCTGCGGTGCCGCGTGCTTGCGAACAACCTGACGCGCGGCCTCATCCCGGGGCCGTTCATGAATCTCGTTCCCCTCGATCCCGGCGATGACCCGTACAGGCGCGCGAGCAGCGCCGCCTTCTTCTCCGTCTGCCGCCCGTACCCGCGAGTTCCCGAATATCTACTGCGGGGCCGATGCATCCCGCCGGTCGAGGTCGATTGCGAGGAAGTGGAGACGTGGTACTTCCGCAGAAGACTGGGGGCCGAAGAGGCGAAGGATCCCGCGAAACGGGATGACGCCAAGGAGAGGGTCAAGATCGAGTCCGTGACCGCCGGGGCCTTTGCCGCCGCGAACGGCTCGGAGGCGCACTTCATCGTCAACGGCACGCCCGACGCGCGCAGGGCGACCGCCGCATTGCCGCCCGGACCCGAGGCGGTGGTCTATTCCGCCGACCGCAAGGAGCTGTCGAGGATCCCCGCGTCCAAGGGGCCGCGGAGCTTGCCGCTGGAACTGGAGCCGTTTGGCGTGCGGGTCGTCGTGACGCGATGACGCCCTTGCGGGTCCCCGCCCGCCTTGGTAGAATTTAGCAATGAGGTTGATCTTTGTTGCGTGTGCCGTGGCCATCCTGTTGGTGCGGGGGGCGTCCGCCGCCGACGCGCCGCCCGCGAGAACATTGCGGCCCGAGGAGCAGGTGCGCGCGCGCATCATCGAGCGCAAGCTCGAGGATTGGAAGATCAAGAAGGTGGCATTCAACGAGGTGACGCTCGACGAGGCGCTCGCCTTCTTCAAGGCGGAGGCCAAGAGGCTCGACCCCGAGCAGAAGGGGTTGAATTTCGTGGTGAGCCCTGCCGCGCAATCCGCCTCGGCCGATGGCAGGGTGACATTGACCCTCGACGAGGTCCCGATCTCGGTCGCGCTCAAGTACACGGTCGAGATGTTGCGGCTCACGTACCGGGTCGATCCGTTCGTGGTCATGATCGATAGGGCCGCGGCGGGACCGTGATCCCATCCGGCAGCCGCCGGACCACCGGCTTGGGAAAATGTAGCCGAAGCCGTGAGGCTTTGGCGGCCAAACGCTGACGCGTTCGGCTACGGGAAACGATGCGGCAATTTTGGAGTCAGCATTACGTGTTGCCGTCACAGGGGCCCCGGGCTTCGATATGGGCATGAGAGCCATCGCGTCCGCCGCCTCCATCCTGCTGATCACCGTTGCCTGTGTCGCGGAGCCATCCAAGCCCGACATCCTGTTCGTCGCGATCGACGACCTGAACGACTGGGTGGGGCATCTGGGGGGAAACCCGGACGTGAGGACGCCGCACCTGGACCGGCTGGCGAAGCGGGGCGTGAGTTTCGCCAACGCGCATTGCGCCGCGCCGGCGTGCAATCCGTCGAGGGCGGCGCTGATGTCGGGGATGCGTCCCTCCAAGGAGGGCGTCTACACCAACAGCCACGATTTCGAGATCGCGCTCAAGGACGCGCTGACGCTCACGGAGCATTTTCGCAACAATGGCTACCGCATCGTCGCCAGCGGCAAGATTTACCACCACAACAAGTCGGGGCAGCGTTTCTGGGACGAGTATCGCGAGCGCAAGGAGATGGAGCCGCCCGGCAAGCCGAAGGGCGGATTCAACGGGCTGAACCGCGATCACTTCGATTGGGCCTGCCTCGACACGGTCGCCGAGGAGGACATGCCGGACTATAAGATGGTCGCGTGGGCGGGGGAGCAGCTCGCGAATCCTCCCGCGGACAAGCCGCTGTTCCTGTGCGTGGGGTTCGTGAAGCCGCACCTGCCCTGGTACGCGCCGAAGAAGTACTTCGACATGTACCCCAAGGACAAGATCACCCTCCCGAAGGTGCCGGACGATGATTTGAGCGACATCCCGCCCATCGGTCTCAAGATGGCGGCCCCGGAGGGCGACCACAAGGCGGTGATCGATTCGGGCCAGTGGCGCGATGCGGTGCAGGCGTATCTCGCCACGATCACGTTTGTCGATGATCAGGTGGGGCGGCTCATCGACGCGGTCGACGGGGCGCCGCGAGGCAAGGGGACGGTCATCGTGCTGTGGAGCGACCACGGCTGGCACCTGGGCGAGAAGCACCACTGGAGGAAGTTCACGCTATGGGAGGAAGCCACGCGGGCGCCGTTCATCATCGCCGCCCCCGGGATCTCCAGGGCGGGCGCGGCGTGCGATCGGCCCGTGGATTTCCTGGGCATCTATCCGACCCTGTGCGACATCGCGGGGCTCCCGGTCCCCGGGCACTTGCAGGGGGTGAGCCTCCGGCCCCTGTTAGCGGATCCGGCGGCCGCGTGGGACCGGATGGCGTTGACCACGCATGGCCGCGGCGAGCACGGCGTCCGTTCCGATCGCTGGCGCTACATCCGTTACCATGACGGGACCGAGGAACTGTACGATCACCAGACCGATCCGATGGAGTGGAAGAACGTGGCCGCCGACCCGGCGCACGCCGAACTCAAGGCGAAGATGGCCGCGTGGATGCCCAAGGAAGAGGTGCCGGCGGCGCCCAACTTCGCGGGTGAGGGCAAGGGAAAGGGAAAAGGCGAGAGGAAAGGCAGGGGCAAGGGCCGGGGCGCCGAGGAATAGCCATCGCTAACCGTTGGGGTATTGACCCCAATTGACGCGGCGGCCGTTCGCGGGATAGTCGTGGCCAGTTCAAAGCATCAAACACAGGAGATGACATGATCACGGTTGGAGACAAGTTTCCTCAGTTTAAGGTGAAGGCCGCGTGCGGCGCGACCAACGACGACCTGAAGGAGCTCACGAATGACTCGTTCAAGGGCAAGTGGAAGGTGTTCTTTTTCTACCCGAAGGATTTCACCTTCGTGTGCCCGACGGAGATCGTCGAGTTCGACAGGGCGCGCAAGGAGTTCTTGGACCGCGACGCGGTGGTGATCGGCGGCAGCGCCGATAACGAGTTCTGCCACCTCGCCTGGCGGAGGGAGCACGCGGACCTCAAGAAGATCTCGATCCCCCTGATCGCGGCGCCCAGGCTCGCGGCGGAGCTGGGGATCCTGGAGCCGACCGAGGGCGTGTGCCTGCGGGCGACGTTCATCGTGGATCCGCATGACGTGGTCCAATGGGCCTGCGCGAACAACCTGAACGTGGGGCGCAACGTCAAGGAGGTCCTCCGGGTCCTGGACGCGGTGCAGTCCGACGAGCTCTGCCCCTGCAACTGGCAGAAGGGCGAGGCGACCATCAAGGTCTGAGGCCCTCTCGCCATGGAGAAGCTTGGGGCGCTCCTGGAGCAACTCCCCGACGAGGCCAAGGACCTGCGCCTGAACGCGCAGAAGGTGCTCGGCGGGGAGTCGCTGCCGGAAGATCTGACGTGGGGCACCGCCCTGGCGGCGGCCCTGTTCACGCGGCAGCGGGAACTGGCGGCGGCGGTGGCGGCGGACGCGGCGTCGCGGGCGGGGGAGGGCATTCTCGGCGATGCCCGTGCGGCGGCGGCCCTCATGGGCATGAACACGATGTACTATCGCTTCCGCCACCTGATGGAGAGCGAGCAGTACAGCGGTCGGCCCGCGAATCTGCGCATGATGCGCATGAAACAGCCGGCCACGAGCGCGGCGAACTTCGAGCTGTTCTCGCTCGCGTGCGCGGCGCTGGCGGGCTGCCAGCTCTGCATCAAGGCGCACGAGAAGG
>JADLBR010000128.1 GCA_020847615.1 Verrucomicrobiia bacterium | reverse complement strand
TTCGATCAGCGCGAACGCCTCGGCGCGACCGCCAAGGCCCCGCGCTGGGCCATCGCCTACAAGTATTCCGCCGAACGCGCCGAGACCATCCTCCGCGCCATCACCCTCCAGGTTGGCCGCACCGGCGTCCTGACCCCCGTGGCCGAACTCGCCCCAGTCAAACTCGCCGGAACCACCGTCACCCGGGCCACCCTCCACAACTTCTCCGAACTCGCCCGCAAGGATATCCGCATCGGCGACACCGTCATCGTGGAAAAGGCTGGCGAGATCATCCCCGCGGTGATCGCCCCGGTCCCCGAGAAGCGCCCCCCGGGCACCCCGCCCTATACGGTGCCCGACCGCTGCCCGATCTGCCCCGGCGGCGGCGATCTCGTCCGGGAGGATGTCTTCCTGCGATGCACCAACTCCGGCTGCCCCGCCCAGCTCAAGCGCCGCATCCTCCACTTCGCGGCCCGCAACGCCATGGACATCGAGGGCCTCGGCGAAGCCCTGGTGGAGCAACTGGTGGACCATGGCCTCGTTCGCCGCCTCCCCGACGTTTTTGCCCTGGACGCGCCCCGCCTCGCCTCCCTGGAACGCATGGGCGATAAGTCCGCCCAGAACCTCGTGGCCGCGATCGGCGCATCCCGCTCCAGGGGCCTGGAGCGCCTGCTCTTCGGCCTGGGCATCCTCCATGTCGGCGAGACCGCCGCGCGCGACATCGCCGGGAAATGCCGCACCATGGGCGCCCTCCGCCTCATGTCCGCCGACGCATTGCAGTCCATCGAGGGCATCGGAGAGATCGTCGCGCAGAGCATACGGGCATGGTTCGACGACCCCGCCAACCTGAGCCTGCTCGACGACCTCGCCAGCGCGGGAGTCTCCATGGAGGCCGTCTCGCCTCAGGCCGCGGACGGGCCCAAGCCCCTGGACGGAAAGACCGTCGTCATCACCGGCACCCTCTCCCGCCCGAGGCCCGACTTCGAGGAGCGTATCCGCTCCCTCGGCGGCAAGGTCGCCTCCTCCGTCAGCAAGAAGACCACCTTCGTCCTGGCGGGCGAGGACGCCGGCTCGAAACTCGAAAAGGCCCGCCAACTCGGCCTCGCCATCCTTTCGGAAGAGGCATTCGAAGAGCTTGTCGCCGGGCGCGAGGGCGCATAAACTATTCTTGTGAAGCGCCGCGCCTTCGCCGCATGTCTCGTCGCCGTGGCCGCGGCCGTTTCTGCCGCCCCTTCCCCTTCCGCGATGGAGGACGCCCGAATCGAGCGCGAGCGGGTCCTCCGTGCCGCGGACCAGATCAACTTCCTCTCCTCCCAGATCGAGGGCCTCCAGGGCGAGATCGCCAAACTGCGCTCCGAAATGGACACCCTCCGCACGGAGAACGGCGATTTGAAACGTTCTTTCCAGGAAATGGCGGCCTCCCAGGCCGCCGACCGACAGAAGCTGCTTGACGAAGTGAGCCAGATCGTCGCGAAATCTCCACCGGCGAAATCCGCCCCAAAAGAGGCCCCGCCGGCACCGTCCGCCGGCGATGCCCCGCCAAGGCAGGAGAAAGGCTACAAGCACGTCGTGGAAAAAGGCCAGACAGTGAGCGCGATCGCGAGGGCTTACAGCGCGCAGGGCGTCAAGGTGACCGCCGAAGACATCATCCGCGCCAACGGCCTCGGCCCGGATGCCGTCGTGCGTCCCGGGCAAGATCTCTTCATACCGAAAAAGGACTAGCGGGATGGGCTGGACGCTCAAGAAGACAGACGGTCAGGTGTTCGAGGATCGCACCGTGGAGGAGCTGGTCCATTGGGCCCGCTCGGCCCAGATCAATCCTTACGACGAGCTATCCGAGGACGGCCAGAAGTGGCGCAAGGCCTTCGAGTTCCCGCAACTCGAGATGGAGTGGCTGGTGACCCTCAACGATGGCACGGAGTACGGGCCCACCAACGTGCCGACCTTGCTCGAATTCATCGCGGTGAAGTTGCTTGCCGACGATGGCGTTGCGATCCACCGCGACAGCCGTGAGCGCAAGCCCATCGCCACCCTGCTCCGCGAACACAAGGAGCGGGATCGCGGCACCGCCGAATCCCAGGCCACGGCACCGCCGCCGTCGCATCCCCCCAGCGCGCCCATCACCTTCGCCGCCGTCTTTGGCCGACACGCGGGCCCCACCCCCAACGCCGCACCCGCGAGGCCCTCCGGCGCCCCCAAGGGACCCGCCCCCGCGAAAGAGGAAGTTGTCGATTACCAGATCCAACCCCTCCCCTCGCCACTGGAGGCCCCACCCCCCGCCCCGGCGGGCGTGATCATGCCCGACACGCAAATCGATCCCGCGAATGACCCCGACTTCGTCGCTCTCGAGCGCGAGGTCCTCCAGGCGAAATCCAATTACGACAAGCTTCTGAAAAAGTACGAGAAGCTCGTCCAGAAGCTCCCCAAGAATCCTGCCGCCGCGCACTGAATCGAAAATTGCGCATCGCATCCCGTGGCCGAACGCGTAAGCGTTTGGCTGCCAATCGCCTGAGGCGATCGGCTACATTTTCACCCCCGGTGGTCCGGCGGCTGCCGGATGACATCTGAATCTAGAATTCGTTGCCACGGTCGCCCGACCGTGAAAACGTCATCCGTTAACTGGACCAGATCGGCTGCAAATCCCTGGTCTCCGTGGCCACAGCTCATCGATTTTCAAGCACTCGAGCAGCGCCATCCCAGCGCCACCCTCAATACAGGAAAGGCTCGTCCGGCTCATCGGCCTTCTCGACGCGGGCCGCCCGAATGGTCGGCTGGGGAACGCCCGGCCCCGATTGCTCGAACGCCAGGGTCCCCTCGACCTGAACCCATTCCATCTCCTCGATGCCCGCCGGAGCCGCACCCTCCACCTTCACGCCCAGCACCCGCGCGTCCGCCGCGCAGCACACGACGAACATCCGGACGAGGTCAAACCGCGCGCCGTTCTTGGCATCATGGACAAGTTGGCCGATCACCGTCACCCGCGCGTCCGCCATCTTCTGGCGCAGTTCCGGATCGGCCGATAGCACCATGATCTCGTACACGGTGAGCTCTTCGGCTCCCCCCGCGCCTATCGTCGCACGATGTTGCTCGGGCTCCGAAAATATGGCCTCCGCCCCGATCTTTCGCGGCCCGGCATCCGGCGCGCGCGCGGCCGGCGCCGCGACCTCGACCTCCAGCGGCTTATCCGTCGGTGGCGCGGCCCTTATGATGCCGCGATTGCGGACGGTCGTCGCCGAAAAGCCCTCCGGCCTCACGGAGAACAGCAGCGCCAGCGGCAGAAACAGGGTCACCGTCCGCACGACCAACCCGAATGACAGACTCTCGTCGTGCGAGTGCCCGTGCTCCTCGCAACAGCCCGCGCCAGCGCCGTGCCCGTGATCGTGATCGTGGTGCCCGCACGCCGACCGCCGTGGCAAGACGCACAGCCCAAACCCAACCGCAGCCAGCGCGACCCCGGCCGCGGCGACCAGCGGGCGGAAGAATGGCGCCACGAACACGGCCAGGTCGCCGCGCCCGAAATACGCCAAGAACACCGCGCCCCAGCAAACCAGCGTCAGCGGCCCCAGCGACTCCGCCACCCGAGTCCGCCAGCCGCCACTCCCGCCATCGATGCCGCACCGCGATGCCATACCCCGCGCCAGGACTCAAAAGGGCTGCAGTGAGATGTTCACGCACACCCAGAATATCGCCGCGCCCGAACCCAGCGCCAGGAGCGCGACGAACCATGTCTTGAATACCGCATTGTACATGAAGGCCAGCTTCAGGTCGAACACCGGGCCGAAGATCAGGAACGCCAGCTTCGCCGAAAACGGGAATTGCGTCAGCGTCGCGGCGATGAACGCGTCGGAAGTGCTGCAAAGCGACAGGACCACCGCCCCCACCATGAGGCTCGCCACGGCGAGCGGCGTGCTCGACGCCAGGGGCGCGATGATCTCCCGGTTCACGGCCGTATTGAAGACGCCCGCGATCGCCGCCCCCATCACGAGGAATGCCGCCACGTCCAAGAAGTCCGCCGCAGAGCAGCGAAGCGCCTGGGCCAGCCGCGAGGCCAACGGCCTATCTCCCTCCGCGGCGGCATCGTCAGCGGGAACATCCGCAGCCGCATCCCGGAGAAACGCCTCGGGACGGAGTCTCAGGACCAGCAGACCGACTCCCACCGCCACCGCATATCCCAGCCCAAGGCGCATCGACGCCATCCACCAGGGGCCCTGGCCCTGGAAGGCCGCCAGCGTGCTCAACAGCGTGATCGGGTTCACGATCGGCGCCGCCAGCATGTAGGTGACGGCGCAGGCCGGCGGCACACCCTTGCGGATCAACCGGCGCATCACCGGCACGATCCCGCACTCGCACAACGGAAATATCAACCCGAAGAGCCCGGAGATCGCCACCGACAGGAACCTGCTCCGCGGCATCGCCCGCCGAAACCAGCCGGACGGAACGAACGCGTCGATGACGCCGGAGATCAGCGTCCCGAAAACGAGGAACGGCAGCCCCTCAAACAGGACGCTCAACAACGAGAGGGTGAAATCGTTGAGGCTGAATCGGAAAGCCGTCATGGCGGCATGCCCGAACGGCCTCCCGCGTCAGATCAGACCCGCGCCCTTCAGCGTGCGATAGGCGCCATTCTTGTCGATCGTCTTGAGCGCCTTCGCCGTCAGTTTGACGCGGACGTGGCGCTTGAGTTCCGGCACCCAGATGCGCTTCGTCTGGAGGTTGGGCATGAAGGTCCTCTTGACCTCCTTGGTCACGTGCAGACCGATGCCCCCCTTCTTCTTCGCCTTACCGCTCCGTATGATCCGGCGTCCCCGCACGGGGCCCACGCCGGTTATCTGGCATCGCCTTGACATACCTATACCCTCACTTGCACAGCAGAACCTGCCGGGCCCGCTTGATGGCCCGCGTCAGCTTCCGGTGCAGCTTCGCCGGCATTCCGGTGACCCGCCTCGGCAGGATCCGGCCCTTCTCGGTCTGGAATTTCTTCAGCAGCTCGGTGTTCCGAAAATCGATCGCCTCGGCATTGATGTCGATGCGCCGCTTGGGGAAGCCGCGCTGCTGGCGCCTGCCCTTTCCCCGTGTCCTCTTGTCCGTCTTACCATTCATCGGTGCTCTCCGCTCCATCGCGCCTCACTGCTGCTGTTCTTTGTTCCGCGCCCGGGGCTCCTCCTCGGGCTCTTCGTCCTCTTCTTCCTCGCCCGTCTCGGAGGCGTCCATGAAGTGCGGGTGGGACTCCCACTTGTTGCGGCCCTTGAGCGCGCGCTCCAGTTCCGCCTGGCATTCCACGGTGTGCCGCGCCCAGGGGATGGCCTCGAGCCGCTCGTGGGGGATCTTCTTGCCCGACTTCTCGCAGACCCCGTACGTGCCGCCATCGATGCGCTTGATCGCCTCGTCGATCTCGTACAGGGAGTCCTGCTCCTGGGAGAGCAGGCTCAGGGCAAAGTCCTTCTCGTAGGCATCGCTGCCGGCGTCACCCATGTGCTGGCCGAAAGCGGAGCCTCCGCCCAGGTCGGGGGCGGCCCGCAGGTTATCCCGCGACACATCCTGCATCTGGTCCAGCAGGTGATCCCTGAGTTCCTCCAGCTTCTGTTTCTGCTTTCGGAGAAACGGGGTCAGTTCCACGGGCTTGTTGGGCTCGGGCCGATAATCGTCGGCCTGCTCGAACGGGATGTCATCGGCCTTCCTCGCCGCCCGGCTCACGCTCTCCACGGCCACCGGCCCGCGCCCCGACGTCACGCTGGGGGCATGCACCGTCCGCTTGGGGGCGTGATTGGCCCGCGCCGCCGAGGGCGCGGGCGAAACCACGGGCGCCGCGCTCACCACCGGCTTCGGCGCCGCCTCCTTGCTCGATGTGGCCTTGGCCTTCGGCGAGCCCTTGGAAACGGCCTTCTTGGCGACGGTCGCCTTCTTCGCGGCTTTCGCCACGGGCTTCTTGGCGGCCCCCTTCGGGGCGGCCTTCTTGGACTTGGATGTTTTCCCGGCCATAATGAAAAAGAGTGGTAACTGTATTCGCAGTTTTTGCGACTGCAACGAAAATAATGGCTTCCCGGCCCGCCCCTCAGGAGGCCGGGACGGGGACCGCCGGAATCGGTTCCGCGCCCGGTTCGGGGGTCCCTTTCTTCTTAGGCCCCGGCGAATCCCACACCTTGGGGCTGTCCTTGCCTTCCCTGGGGTTGTAAACTTTTGATTTCCCCTCGCGCCCACCCCTCGTGATGAGCTGGTTGGCCCTGGAGACCACGACCCGGCCCCCGGCCCCCCTCTGGACGATCGCCCCGCCCGTGGCCTCCACGCGCAATTCGCCCTCAGGCCGCGCCAGGGTAATGCCCCACTGGTATTTCATCATCGCGGCCGGCGCGTCACCCGCCGGGGTCAGGCTCAGCAGGTGGGTGCTCACCCGCGACGCCGCCGCGGGCTTCAGGAGTTTCGGCAATTCGGCAACCAACTCGGCGCGGCTGTGCAAAAAGAGCCGTTCCTGCGGGCCAAGCCTCAGCGTGGTCTTGACCTCCGATGCCTCGTCCAGCAGGGCCAGGATCGCGGCGCAATCCCCGGAGGCCGCCGCCCCCTTCAACGCCGCCAGGACCGCCTCGGCCTCCGCCCTCGTCGGCGGACCCTGCGCCCCAGACTCCAGAGGTCCCAGGATCGCAAGGGCCCAAATCAGACATCGCAAACTCCCCATCGACATGGGTCGATCCTCCACCCCGGCGCGCGCGCCGTCAAGCACCCGCCCCCGTCGGGAGGCTTCTCAAAGCGCCCCGGTGTGCTACGGTCGCAGGATGTCTGAAGCGCCCGCGGCGGCATGGGATGCCGCGCTCGAGGGCCTCCGACCGCTGCGGTCGGGGGCGCTCATCACGCATGTCCGGCCCGACGGCGATGCCTACGGGAGCCTCATCGCCATGGGCCTCGCCCTCGAGGATCAGGGCAAGCGGGTCTCGCTCTATTGCGAGGATGGCATGATCGACAAGTACCGTTTCCTCCCGGGCGCGGACCGGGTCGAGCGCCCCCCGGCGCAGCGGCCCGACGCCGACGCCCTGATCGCCGTCGATTGCGCCGCCGCCACGCGCCTCGGCACCGCCTGCGACGGCTGGGGCATCCCCCCGTGGCTCAACATCGACCATCACGAGAGCAACGAGCGCTTCGGCGAGATCAATATCGTCGACCCCGCGCGCCCCGCGACCGGCGAATTGCTCTTCGACCTGTTCCGCCAGGCCGGCTGGCCCGTGACCCCCGCCATCGCCGACAACCTCTTCGTGGCCATCTCCACCGACACCGGCTCCTTCCGGTTCCGCAATACCACCGCGCGCACCTTCGAGGTCGCCGCCGAACTCAGTCGCCTGGGCGCACGGATCGCCGACCTCTCCCTCGCCTGCTACGGCTCCTTCCCGCTGCGCCGCACGAAACTCCTCAAAGAGATCCTCCACGACCTCACCCTGGACTGCGGCGACAGGCTGGCCTTCTACAGGATCACCCAGGAGATGTACGCGCGCACCGGCGCCAAGCCCGAGGACACCGAGGGCATCATCGAGAACATCATATCCTGCGAGGGCGTGGAACTCGCCGTCGTCTTCGAGGAGCGGAAGAATGGCACGGTCAAGATGAGCTTCCGGTCCAAGGGCGGCGTCAATGTCAACGAGATCGCGCGCCGCTTCGG
>JADLBR010000127.1 GCA_020847615.1 Verrucomicrobiia bacterium | reverse complement strand
CCGCCATGCACCTCGACCTTTGCTCCCCGCGTGCCCTGGATGGAGTGCACCAGGGGGTGCCCCGGCTCATCGCGCCGCGCGGCGGCATCGCCCCCCTCGTAGAAACCCTCGTTGCCATAAGGGATGTGGCACGAGGAACAGCCCATCCCACGATAGTCGCCGCGCTTCTCACGCCCCTTGACCGCGTGGTGGCACCGCTGACATTCCTGCCGAATGTAGGTGAACGCCGCCTTCTCCGGATGCTCACTCAAGGACCCGAGCTCCTCGACGCGGGGTGCCTCGGGCAACGCCTCGTGCCGATCGACGAAAACGTCCGGCTCGATCTCGGCCAGCCGCGCCATGTATCGCCGGTAGGCGTCGGTCCCCAAACGGGCGCCCGGGTCCCGGGGGTTCTCGACCGCATAGTTCGCCCAGCGGTGGCGATAGCCGGTCAACGACCCAAAGGCCCAGCAGACGCCCTGGATCTTGCCCGCCTCCGTCATCATCAGGCTCTGCCACTGGACCCGCACCTGCTCGCGGTGGCAGCGCCCACAGGTCTTGTCGTTGATCCATGGGCTGCCCGGATCAGGATAGAATGGCGCTCGGTGCGCCTTGGCCTTGTCCGCCACCTCGCGCGGATCCCCGCCGTGGCAGACGGCGCATCCCGCCGGGTCCCCCAGCCCCTTGCCCGCCTCCACGATCCGCTCCATCATCTCGGACCCAGGTTCCCGGATCGGCTCGATCCCCGCGTGGCAACGCATGCACCCCGAACCCGCGGCCTCCGGATAGGCATCCAGAAAACGGTCGGCCCCACGCGCACCCAGGGCCACGACGACCGCCAACAGGATCGCCAGACGCCGAAGCCCTCCGGGTGCGCAACCCATGCCAATTCATTAGTCCGCCTGCTATTTCCCGGCAATCCAAATCATCCGTCGCGCGCCCGAATTTCCGGGCTTTTCTGTAATTGACTATCCTTTTATCCCTTGCAACCGTTTGGGTCATCTTTCCCATGGCCGGGCGCCCCCAGTCCCAAGAGCAGCGACCGGCACCGCCGGAGCCGCGCGGTGCCCGCATCCGCCACCTCTATATCTCGCCGGGCCACAACTTCTTTGGGCACCACGGCCAGCCTGCCGGCGAACACCCTATCTGCGAGGTGGATCGATTCGAATGCGTCGCCGGCAGGGGCGTGGTCGGCGACCGGTTCTTCGACCACAAACCCGACTACAAGGGCCAGATCACCTTTTTCTCGTGGGAGGTGCTCGTGGCCCTATGGGGCGCGCTCGGCGTCGAAGACCGCGACCCATCCGCGCCACGGCGTAACGTCATCGCCGAGGGCCTGGAGCTGAACGCCCTCGTCGGGGCGGAATTCGCGATCCAGGGCGTGCGGTTCCTCGGCACCGAGGAATGCCGCCCTTGCCATTGGATGGATCAGGCGGTCGGCCCCGGCGCCGAGGCCTTCTTGCGGGGCCAGGGCGGGCTCCGGGCCAAGATATTGACCAGTGGTTGGCTCCGCCGTGACTGAGAAGAATCCGATCCCGTTCGATGCCGCCATCCTAATCGGCGGTCGCTCGCGCCGCATGGGGCGCGACAAGGCGATGATCGCGCTCGACGGCGAACCCCTCTGGCGCCGCCAGGCCCGTCTCGCAAGGGATGTCGGCGCCCGCCGCGTGCTCCTATCCGTGCGCCCAGGCCAGGATTTCGCCGCGGCGGGCTTTGACTGCGTGGACGACGCGCAGCCCGACCTCGGCCCGCTCTCGGGCATCGCCTCGGCCCTGGCCGCGTGCCGCAGTTCCCACCTGTTGGTCCTGGCCGTGGACATGCCCGCTCTCACCGCCGACATCTTGGACACGCTCATCGCCCGCTGCGAGCCCGGCTTCGGCGCCATCCCGCACACCTGTGACGGCGCCCAACCGCTGGCCGCCGTCTATACCGTCGATTGCCTGGCCCCCGCCCGGTGCCGGCTCGGCGAAGGCGTCTTGTCGGTCCGCGCATGGGCCGCCGAATGCCTCCGCTCCGGTCACTGCGTCCGCTGGGATGTGCCCGACGCCCATGCACCCCTTTTCAGCAACTGGAATTTTCCCGAAGACATTGAGCCGGATCAACGCACGTGAGCGATGGGCGTGCCATGTTATTGGCATGAGCCGTGTGAAGATTCTGGACGTGCGCGACGAACTGCGGGCCGGACGGCACCCCCTGCCGCAGATCCTTGCAGCCGCAACCGAACTTAGGACGAGTGAGCGTCTCCGCGTGATCGCCATTTTTGAACCCATCCCGCTCATTCATTTGCTCCGGGGCAAGGGCCTGGGCTGCGAGAGCCGGCATGTCGGTCCCGAGCATTGGGAGATCGACTTCGGTCGTGATCTGCCAACGGAAGGCCCCATCCCCAAGGAGGGCACAATGGCGCCATGCTGTTCCGCTTCGGGAATGATCAACGTCGATGCCCGCGGTCTCGAACCACCAGAACCCATAGTCCAGATCCTATCGGCCTACGAGACCCTGGCCCCAGGCGGTTCGATCCACGCATTGACCGACCGCCGCCCGATGCACCTGCTCGATGCACTGGCGGAGCGCGGGGCCTCCGCCGATAGCCGCGAACTCCCGTCAGGCGGATGGGAGACTATCATCCAGAAGGGGTGCGGCGGCTAGCCCCCCCCGGCCGAGGCGCGAACGATGCTCTCAGCGCGACAGGCACCACCGACCATCGTCCCTCTGCGATTCCTCCTATTCGGGGTCGCCTGCCTGCTCGCCGCTTCGGTCTGGTTGCTCGTCGAGCCGGGCGTGCTCTTGGGACCCTACGTCCGCCCGCATACCGTCGCGTTGGCCCACTTGCTGGTCCTGGGCTGCGCGACCTCCATCTGCATGGGCGCCATGTACCCGGTCGTGCCTGTCGCGCTCGATTCGCCTCTCCACAGCGTCCGCCTGGCGATCCCGCACACGATCCTCCACCTGCTGGGCGTCATCGCCGTCGTGCCAGCCTTCTACGCATGGGAGATGCGGGGCGTCGCCACCGGAGGCGGCCTGATCCTCACCGGCGCGGTACTCCTCACATATAACCTCGCGCGCACCCTCGCCCGCACACCGCGCTTTGGCGTCGTCGCGGGCTCCGTCGCCACGACGCTCGCGTGGATGCTCTTGGCCATGGCCCTCGGCATCGCCATGGCGATCTCAAAACTGCATCCCCTCCTGCCCGGCGATCCCATGCGATGGCTGCACGCCCACGCGCACCTCGGCGTCCTTGGCATCTTTGTGAACCTGATCCTCGGGGTCTCGCTCAAACTCCTGCCGATGTTCGTCTTGGCCGACTGGCGCGAGAGACCCAGATCTTGGGCGATGCTCGCCATGCTCAACGGCGGCCTTGTCCTCCTCGCCTCAGGCATAGCGCTCGGTTCGCGCGCCCTCGCCATTGTGTCCGGCCTGCTCGTCGCTGCGGGGTTCGGCATCTACGCCATGGAGATCGCCGCCATCCTGCGCGCCCGGCGGCGCGCCGCCTTAGACCCGGGGCTGATCACTTTTCTCGGGGCGCTCGCCGCGATCCCGCCCACCTGCGCGCTCGGATTTGTCGCGGCGACTATCGGGCAGGCATCGCTCGCCCCCGCCCTCCGCCTCGCCTATGCCTTCGCCGCCCTCTTCGGCATCGTCATCCCCGCCATCGTCGGCATGCTCTACAAAATCCTCCCCTTCCTCGTCTGGCATCGGGTCTATGGCCCCCGCGTCGGGCGCGAGCCCGTGCCCACCTTCGCCCAAATGGTCTCGCCTCCCCTCCAGACCGCAACCTCCACCCTCTTTCTCGTCGCCCTGGCCTTGCTCCTCGCCGGCATCCTCGACGCCCAGATGGCACCCGTCGCTGGCGGGGCGGCCCTATGGCTCCTCGGCCTGCTCTGTTTTGTTGGAAATGTCGCCCGGGCTATGCGACATTGGTGGCGGTCGCCCCCGCCGGCAGCAAGGGAAAGGACAAAGCCATGATCGACACCAGCGACGAAACCGCGGCGGAGGTCATCGGCCGCCTCCGCAACCTCATCGACCCCGAACTCGGCATCAACGCCGTAGACCTCGGCCTCATCTACGATGTCCAGATCGACACTTGCGCGAGAGAACTCCGCGTCGACATGACCCTCACGACCCCCGGCTGCCCCCTGTCCGATCACATGGTCCAGGGCGCCACCAACCTGCTCACGGATATCCCCGGCTTCGACCAGATCGACGTCCGCCTCGTCTGGGATCCCCCTTGGTCCCCCGATCGGATGACGGAGGATGCGCGCCGCCAGATCAACGAGAGACCAGGAGCCTGAAAATGGAATCTCCCCAGAAATCCCGTTACAACCCCGGTCACGGGGCGGCAGCCGCCATATTCGGCGTGCTCCTATCCACGGGGACCCACGAGTGGTTCGCGGCCGAGGCCCCATGGCTCCAGACCCTCATCCGCGCCATCCTCGCCGCCCTCCTCGCCGGAGGCTTCTTCCTGATCGCCAATCGCCTGCTGCGCCGCAATCCCTGACCCTGGCGTGCTACCCTTCCTGCCTTGCGGCGGATTTGCCGCCCACCGTGCCCGCGTGCCCGGCAACGGGCCGATCCTATCT
>JADLBR010000126.1 GCA_020847615.1 Verrucomicrobiia bacterium | reverse complement strand
GGGCGAACAGGGCGAGGGCATTCTCGACGGGATCGGGCGTGGTCATGTCCACGCCGGCCGAGCGGAGGGCGTCGAGGGGCATGAGGGAACCCCCGGAGGACAGGAATCGGAGGTAGGCATCGCGGGCCGCGGTGGAGGGATCGGCGAGGACTTTGGAGGCGAGGGCCATCGCGGCGGAAATGCCGGTGGCGTACTTGTAGACATAGAAGGCGCTGTAGAAATGGGGTATCCGCAGGCACTCCAGCTCGAGTTCGGCGTCGATGGTGAAGCGTGGCCCGAAGTAGGCGTCGAGCAGGCCGCGGTACGTGGCGCGGAAGGCGTCGAGGGTCAGCGCCTCCCCGGCCTCCTCCATGGCGTGGATGACTTTCTCGAATTCGGCGAACATAGTCTGGCGGTAGAGGGTGCCGCGGATGTCATCGATCTGGCGGTTGATGAGATAGGCGCGCATCTTCCGGTCCGTGGTGCGGGCCAACAGGTGGTGGGTCAGGAGTTCCTCGTTGAAGGTCGACGCGACCTCGGCGAGGAAGATGGGATAATCGTAGTCCTGGAAGGGCTGGGATCGCTGGCTGAGCCACGTGTGCATGGAATGCCCGGCCTCGTGGGCGAGGGTGTAGACCTCGGCGAAGACATCGCGCTTGTAGTTCATCAGCATGTAGGGCGGGTTGCCGTACGAGCCGGAGGAAAACGCGCCGGACCGCTTGCCCTTGTTCTCGTAGCGGTCGACCCACCGGGAGGCGATGCCATCGCGCAGGGCGGCGATGTACTCGTCGCCCAGTGGCGCGAGGGATTCCAGGACGAGGTCTGAGGCCTTGTCGAAGGAGTAGTCGGTCTCGAAGTCGGCGACCAGGGGAACGTAGGTGTCGTAGCTGTGGATGGCGTCGAGCCGCAGCGCCCGGCGGCGGAGTTCGAGGTACTCGAAGAGGGGATCGAGGTTTCTGCGGACGGCGGCGATGAGGCTGTCGTACACGGGGGGCGGCACGTCGTCGGAGAACAGGGAGGCCTGGAGCGCGGAGGGGTGGTTGCGGGCGCGGGCCTCGAAGACATCGGCCTTGACGGAGGACGCCAGCAGGGCGGCGAGGGTGTGGTCGTGGTCGGCGAACTCGCGGTAGAACTGGTGGAAGGCATTGCGCCGCACGTCGGGGCTGGGGCTCATGAGGAAGGACGAATAGGAGGACTGGGATAGTTCCCGCGTGCGTCCCCTGGCATCCTGGAGGGAGCCGAAGGTCATGTCGACGTTGGTGAGCTGGGAGAAGGCGCGGTGGTGGCCGGCCAACGGGTCGCGGCAGAGCGCGAGGATGCGCTCCTCGCGCTCGCTGAGGACATGCGGCTTGAACCGGCGGATCTTGCGCAGGGCGTTGCGCCAGGGGGCGAGGGCGGCATCGGCGGCCAGGGCGTCGTAGGCATCGTCGGAGAGGGCGAGCAATTCCGGCTCGAAGAACGCGGCGATCTCGGCGGCGCGGGTGCGGGCCTGCTCGAGGCGCGCCTTGCGGGCCTGGCCGGCGCCCTGGGAACCATCCTCGGCGACCCGCAGGTGGGCGAAGTGCCCGAGGCGTTCGGACAGCACGCCCAGGTCGCGCTGGAACTCTAGGCACTCGAGCAGCGAGGCGGACGACGAGGTGAATGTGCCCCTGAAGCGCGCGAACCGGGGGAAGGCCGCCTCGAACTCGCGGAAGGCGGTCTCCCAGGCGTCGTCCGTGGCGTAGAGCGGCGTGAGGTCCCAGGTGTCCTGGGCGTTGACCTGGTCGCGGGTCGGGATGGTCTCAACAACGGTTTCGGGCATGGGGTGAACAATGCGGGGATGCGGCGCGGGCGCAAGGCCGGGCGCGCTTTCCGGGTTGCCGTGGGGGTGGGAATTGCCACATGTTATTGGCAATGGAAGTGTCACCCGAGGGCATTCGCATCGCGATGGTGCTGGGGATCCTCGCCTTGGCGATGGTGGCGTTCGCGCGCGAGTGGGTGGCCCCGGAACTGGTCTCCATGAGCGCCCTGGTCGCGGTGATGGCGCTTGGGCTCTTGCCGGTCAAAGAGGCATTCGGGGTGTTCAGCGCCGAGGCGCCGATCACGATAGCGGCGCTCTTCGTGCTCACGGGCGCGCTGGAGAAGACGGGCGCCATCGATTTCCTCGGGGATTTCTTCGGTTCCGCAGGGCGCTTACCCACGTGGGTGATGGTCGGGCTGATGATGCTGGTGGTGGGCACGACTTCGGCGTTCATCAACAACACCCCCGTGGTGGCGATCTTTCTGCCGGTGGTGATGGGCATCTGCCGCCGGCACGGCATCGCGCCGTCGAAGATGCTGATCCCGCTCTCCTACGCGGCTGTCCTGGGAGGTTGCTGCACGCTGATCGGGACGTCGACCAACCTCATCGTCAGCGGCGTTATCGGTGACAAGGGGCTGGCCCCCCTTGGCATGTTCGAGCTCACGAAGGTGGGTCTCCCGCTGGCCGCGGTGGGCTGTGCCTACGTGGTGCTCTTCGGGCCGCGCTTCCTGCCGGATCGGCTGAATGTGACGGCGATTCTGGGCGAAGACCAGAGGCGGCATTACCTCTGCCATCTCCTGGTCGAGCGGACCTCGGCGCTGGTGGGCCGGCGATTGCTGGACACCGTCTTCTGCACGGAGCCGACTTCGTATCAGGTGATCGAGATACGGCGCGGCGGGACGCGTCTGGAGATGTCGTTGGACCAGGTGATCGTCCAGCCCCTCGACCGCGTGCTGGTGTCGGTATCGGATCGGCTGATGATCAAGGCCGAGGGGGACGCCCTGCCGAGACTCGATCCGTCCGTCGAGAGCAAGCTGGGCGTCGAGAGCCTGTCCACGATCGAGGGTGGCATCGTGGAGGGCATCGTGGCGCCGCACTCGCGGCTCGTGGGCACGAGCATGCGGGCCGCGCGTTTCCGGCAGACCTACGGGATGGTCGCGCTCGCGGTGCATCGGCGCGGGCTGAATCTGACGAAAGAGTTCGCCGAGGAGCCGCTGCAGTTCGGCGACACGATCCTGATGCTGGGGCCGAAGTCGACCTTCGAGCACCTCCGCTCGATGGGGGACCTGATGCTGCTGGAGGACCAGCACCCGCCGCGGCAGATCGGCCCGCGGACCTATGTCGCGATGGCCGCGCTCGCGGGCGTGGTGCTGGTGGCGACGCTGACGTCCGTGCCGATCGTGGCGGTGGCCACCGCCGCCGCGGTGCTGGTGCTGCTGCTCAAATGCATCGAACCGCAGGAGGCCTACGCTTCGATCGAGTGGTCGGTCATATTCATGCTCTACGGGATGATGGCCGTCGGCGCCGCGATGGAGAGAACGGGGACCGCGGAGTGGATCGCTAGCACGATGCTGGGCGGCGCGGAGTTCTTCGCGCCCAGGGCCGTCCTCCCATATGTCATGCTGGCCGTGGTTTACGGCCTGTCCCTAGTCATGACCGAGATCCTGTCGAACAATGCGACCGCCCTGATCATGGCGCCCATCGCGATCAGCACCGCGGCCAAACTGGGGGTCGAGCCGCGAGGATTCATCATCGCGGTCGCCCTCTCGGCGTCCCTGGCATTCGCGTGCCCGACCGGGTACCAGACCCACATGATGGTGTACGGCCCCGGCGGCTACCGCTTCATGGATTTCGTGAGGTTCGGGATGCCCCTGCACATCATGATGGGCGCCGGGGCGTGCCTCATGATTCCAGAGATCTGGCCCTGGTGAGATCGGTCATAGGGTGCGCCTGGCGAGGGTCGAACTCACAACCTTTGGCTCCGGAGGCCAACGCTCTATCCAATTGAGCTACAGGCGCGCAAGCTTGATATTCAACGCATTAGGCTGATCGGCAACGTGCCCATGCGTCGGCTACCTGTCTGGGATGCTACACGGGGGCAGGTGGGCGCGCAAGTATTT
>JADLBR010000125.1 GCA_020847615.1 Verrucomicrobiia bacterium | reverse complement strand
GGCTGATCGGCTTCGTCGCGGTGTTCAACGCCGCCACCCTGGGATGGGCGGATGATCAGAAGATTAGTGCCAAATGCAGTTTCGATGCGCACCGCCCTCTCAGGGTTGGCACCCCGATCCGCGGCGGCCATGACCAGCTCGCTATCAAGAAAGTGTCTCCAAACTATCCTCAAGAGGCGCAGCAGAGGGGCATCGCAGGACGCGTGGTTGTCAGTGTTCTTGTGAACCGGGCGGGCGATGTCGTAAAAACCTGTGCGACCGGCGAGCCTGTTCTGGCGACGGCGGCCGAGGAAGCCGTATCAAAGTGGCAATTTCAGACGGATTTTGGGTTCTCGTTTTCTGGAAGCGGGCCTCACCCGCAATATGCGGTCCTGAGTTTGACTTTCGATTTTCAGCCGGATCCCGAACGCTCCGATGCTTCGTTCGGAGCCTGGGCGTGCACGCAGAAGTCTTCGGCAGCGAGAGATGAACACGGCGCCTTGATCTGGTTGGACTCGGAGGATGTTTTCCGACGTGCTGTCCACAGGACGGACTTGGCTTTCCCGATGCTGGACCGTGGCCGTCTGCACGGCGTCGTCAATCTCGATGTTCTGATCGACTCCCGTGGTAACGTGGCCTGTGCGTTGGCGATTAGTGGGCACCCGATCGCGATTGCCTCCGCCATGTCTGCCGTCCGGACATGGCGGTTTAAGCCGTTCACCCAGGATGCGAAGGCTATCCCGGTGCTCGGTCATCTGGTGATTCTTTACGATACGCACCAGGGTGCTGGCGGGGAACGGGTCCGAAAATGACTCGAACAAAAATCCGGCACGTGCTGATTGTGGCTATCTTGTCGTTTCTCCCCTATGCTTCGCCACCGTTCGTTCGCGGAAAACCGGCTCTGATCGCCGGATTGCTGGACTTAGCTGGCCGCGACCCATGGGGCGAATCTCGTTTCCGTCTCCTCATTGAAGTGCCCGGCGGGCTTGAATTCCTCCTCCCGGCTGTCGCGATCGGGATTTCCATTCTGGGGCAAATCGGGTTGTTCCTGGTGCTCTTGCGCCTGCTTCGTCTCCGTCGGATGGTTTTCAGGGTGGCCGCCATCGGCGCCTCAGCATTCGGGTTTGTCCTCCTGATTGCGGCTGCCTGCGACACCCTGCTTCCAGTGGCCTTCCGCGTGATGGAGCCCCTGATTGTGCGCGTACGGCGCCCGCTCCCAGAGAAGACCAGTTGGCCGGCGGAATGCGGCGACACGGATTACGAAATCGAACAGTTTGTCGTTACCCCACCGAGCGGCATTCTCGGCACGCGCGGCCAGCTTTGGGTTCGCAACCGCCGCACCAAGCGGATCGGATTCATGCGACGGCCTGATTGTCGCATTGAGGAGACGAAATTGACTGAGGACGATTTTCTGATTTCGAGGTTCTACGCGACGGTTGAGGGCCGCTCAATTTTCGTGAAGTCGAACCAGCGAGGCGATCCGGAACAGTGGTGGTTCTCTAAGGGGCCTCGAGCTGAGCCAGTGCCGATCACCCGGCCGAGCAACACTGACGACCCATGGCCCGTACTTTCAGATGACGGTCGGTGGGTGGCTTGGGTGGCGCCCACGAACCCCGATAAGCAGCAGGTCGTCTTGCAGAATGTAGAAACGTCCGAGACGCTAACAATCTCCTCCAACCTCTTCGCTTCCGACCGGTTGCGGCTGATGGGTTACGATGCCCAGCGGTCCGAAGTCCTGGTCGCACGCCAGAATTACGAGCAAGCTTGGGCAATCCGGAGTTCGGACGGTTATCCCATGTGGGGACCAATTGAGTTCGGCGACCGCGACTGGAAGGAAAGTGTTATCGAACGAGTCCTGCGCCGGGGTGACGGATGAGTTGTCTGGTATGGGCGACCGAAGCCGACCGTCGTGCAATGGTCGCTCCGTGGTGTTGAAAGGTTATACCGAGTTCCCTCGGGAACCCAGATAAATTCGGTTGACGTTAGCTCGGATGGGAGCCTGATCGCGATTGGTACAGACGGAGGTTTCGCGGGCAGTTCCATTGAGTCCGCCGCCTGTGTTCTGAACGCGGGGACCGGTGAGGAGGTGTTCAGGAAGTACTTCTCGCGGCGGTCCTGGGTGAAGGTCGCCTTCCTCGGAAATGATCGCCTCGCGTACTCGGCGCGTGCGTCAGGCTTTCTAATCCCCGGTGCTGGGCTCCGAGTATCGCGAATTGTCCGCTGAATATGCCCGCGGGATCAGGATTCCGCGGGACGGGCACCGTCTCACCGCAATAGCTCTATGCAGTTTGGGATATGGCACTGAAGCCGGCGTCCGCGCCCTTCCGTGTGGTGGCACTTGGCCAGAATGCGGCCACTCCTGATCGAGAATGCCGACAACGACAACATTTCTCGCCTCAATAGCGCCCGAAAACCCTCCCTGCCCCCCTCGGTCTCCCCCCCGCGTGCCCATCGAGCATCCGGAAACCACCTCGCCCCATTTCCGTCGAAATGCAATGTGACGGGTCCCTCCGTGCCGGAAGCCCACCTCTTAGACTTCGAGAAACTCCAACACCTCGCCGCTACGGAGGTGCCAGCCGTCCGCGACGCCGCCTGCAAACAACTGTCCTATTACCGCCAGAAGTGTGTCGAGACCGTCGCGAAGCCCTAGTTGGACGAAGACGCACTTGCCAAACCTCATTTCAGCCACTCCTTCGCGCGAGGTCCTGGTTCATCTCGTCCGGAGCGCGGATCGGCCCCAGCGCCTGTTCCTCCAAGGTGGAGGCGCGACCGTCCCAGAAGTACGAACTGTAAAACGCGACATTCAGCAGCGATTGGGTATTGCGGGAGAGCGGTTTGCCGTTCGCTCCCTTCCCCACGGGCAACCCGTCCCCAAACGCTTTTGCGGGGTCGTGACAGGTGGCGCAACTCATGGTGTTGTCGCCGGACAGGCGGGGCTCGAAGAACAACCGCCGGCCCAGCGCGACCCGGCCGGGTGTAGTGGGGTTGTCCGGTGCGGCGGGCGCTTCGGCGGGAAGCGGGCGCACGGCGGTT
>JADLBR010000124.1 GCA_020847615.1 Verrucomicrobiia bacterium | reverse complement strand
GAACTCGAGCGCGACACGCTGGCCCGCATGCGCGCGTTCCTCCGCGACGAACTGGGCTGCAAGGCCCTCCTGACGAACGCGAACGCGTGGTCCAACCCCATCGCCATGCAGGCCGCCCGGAACGCCTTCGATTACGTGGACGATCACTTCTACGTCGATCATCCCGAATTCATCGAGCGCCCCTGGCAACTCCCCAGTCGCTGCGGCAACCGCAGCCCCATCCTGGCCGGCGGCGCGGGCGGCAGGGAGAATGCGTTCACGCGTGTGCCGGGCAAGCCCTTCACGATCACCGAATTCAACTACGCCGCACCCGGCCGCTTCCGCGGCATGGGCGGCATCCTGACCGGCGCGCTCGGGGCAATCCAGGACTGGGACGGCATCTGGCGCTTCTGTTACAGCCACACGCGGGAAGCTGCTGTCCAGCCCGCCGCCCTTGGTTTCTTCGACATGGCCAGCGACCCGCTTGGGCAGGCCGCCGAACGCGCGTCGCTCTGCCTCTTTCTGCGCGGCGACATGATGCCGGCGCCCGCACAGCTCATGCCCGTGGCCACCGAGGCCGAAGCCCTCGCCACGCGCCCGCAGAAGCGCATCGCGCCCGCATGGTCGTGGCTCGCCTGGATCGCGCGCGTCGGCACCCTCGCGGCCCGGGACGCACAGGCCATCCCGACTTCCGGCGCATGCCTCCCCATCGGCAAAGACTCTCTCCAATGGCTCGGCCCCAGGGCCGCATGTGAGACACCCGCCTACGCGCTCGATGAGCCCGGCATCGCCGACATCGTCAGATCCGGGAACCTGCTCGGCGAACGCGGCGTCGCCGATCCCGCCAAACGCCAATTCCGTTGCCCAACAGGCGAGATCACCCTCGATGGGGAGAACGATGTGATGACCCTCGACACCCCGCGCACCGCGGGCGGCTATGCGCCCGCCGGCAAAGCGATCACCGCCCTGGGCGGCCAACTCCAACTCGCCATCGAAGGCACCGACGCCACCGCATGGCTCAGCTCCCTCGACGGCAAACCCATCGCCGAAAGCTCCCGCCTCCTCATGACCCATCTGACCGACCTGCAGAACTCCGGAATCCGCTACGGCGAGAAGGCCCGCCAGACCCTCCTCGCCTGGGGACAGCTGCCCCATCTGGTCCGCAATGGCAAGGCCTCCCTCGCGCTGCAACATGCCGCGCCAGAAACGCTCAAGGTCTGGGCGCTGTCCAACGGCGGCAGGCGCCTCGCTGAGATTCCCGCCACCCGCACCGGCAACAGCCTCGCTTTCACCGCGGATGTCGCGGCGCTCGCGTCCGCGCACGGCGCCGTCATGCTCTACGAGATTGCCACCGAATAACCGTCCTTCTGCAATATGAGAATACCCCTGACCGTGTTTGCGTGCTGGGCTTTCGCGTCCGCGGCCACAGCGGCCACCGAGCCCCCGGCATACAAGATCAACCCCGACCTGGAAAAACGCCTCGAGGCCGCGCTGAAACGCTTCGACCCCCCGCGCGATCAGACCGGCATCCGCGAGCTGTTCGATTTCGCGCTCGACGCGGTCGCCGTCGGCTATCGCCCCGACGCGATCGAGCGCGCGTTCGATCTCGCCGAGCAGATGCAGGACCGCGACCCCGCGAGCACCACCTATGGGAACTTCCGCTGGTACTGGTTCAATGAGAAGCCCGGGGACCGCAACGCGGTCGAGTTCAGCATGGAGCGCGCCATCCTCATCTGGAAACTGTACCGCGAACGCCTGACCCCCAAGGCCAAGGAACGGCTCGAGCGACTGATCGGCCTTTCGGTCGAGGGCATCCGGCGCCACCGCGTGGCGGAATCGTACACCAACATCTTCCTCATGAAGACGTGGAACTGCATCGCGATCGGCGAGGCCATGGGCCGAGCGGATCTGGCCGCCGAGGGCTACCAGATGCTGGATCGATGGTTCATGCACGTCTGGGAATCCGGCATCCACGAATACCTCAGCCCCACCTACTACGGCGTCGACGTCCACTGCCTCGGCCTCATCGCCCGGTTCGCGGGACGGGAAGAGGGCAAGAGGTTGGCGGAGACCGCGCTGCGCCTCTTCTGGACCGACATCGCCGCCAACTGGTTCGCCCCGTCCCAGCGGCTCGGCGGCGCGCACAGCCGCGATTACGATTACGTCACGGGTCGCGGGCACCTGGACATCGCCCTTCGTCGCCAGGGCTGGCTCAACGATGGGAAACCGGTCGACTTTGACCCCTACGATGATCTCGCGTCCTGGCCGCCGCCCCCGGAGATCCGCGCGATCGCGGACAGGGTGCCCCGATTTGTACGCCAGCGCTGGGGCACGCAACCCTGGGAGATGGCCGCCCACCACGTCGGGCGGCACTTCAGCCTCGGGTCTGCCGGCGCCACCTACTGGAATATGGACAAACCCCTCGTCCTCAACCTCCCCGGCGACCTCAATACCCCCGTCGCCAGTTTCCACATGGACGCCCGCAACGACCCCTACGGGAAGGCCCGCATCCCCGAGGGCGCGAGCGGCCACAAGAAGTCGCTCCACCTCAACCCGTTTCTCGCCAGCGTGCAGCGCGGCCCCGAGGTCTTGCTCGTGGCCTCGGCCGATCCCGCGAACCCAAAGCACTTCATGCACCACGAGGACATGGCCGGTCTTTTCTCGCACTTCTTCTTTCCCACCAACGCCGGCGTCTGGGACGCGTCATCGCCCGCGCCGCTGCCCCTCGGCGGGCGCCGCGATCTCCCCGGTGACGCGCCGGTGTTCCTCCGCTCGGGCGATGTCGCCGCCGGCATCCGGTTTGTCGTTCGCGCCTCTCCCGATGGCAAGCCCGCCCCGCTCGTTCTCATCGCCGATGGCGAGAAATTGGGAGCGGCGCGCCTGACCGTGGAACACACCACCTCGCGACCCACCGCGCGCGGCACCATCGGCATGTGGATTCGCGCCGCGGAAGGTTTGGACGACGCGGCGTTCGCCAAGTTCCGCGCAGCGTTCTCTTCCGCCCGGCCAGAGATCCGGCGCGATGGCGACCGATGGGACATCCGCGTCCCGGGGCTGCAGGCCCCCATGCGCGTGGCCGTCGACCTCGCCAAAGAAGAACGCGTGGCCATCGAAGGGGCCGAGGCCGGCGCAGAGGGCGCCCTCTTGGCCATCGATGGGCGCGACTTGGGCCGCGAGCTCGTCGGCGCGGCGGCGCCCGTCGCCCGCTACCGGAAACTGCTGGAGGACGCCGAGCGCGGAGGAAGCACCGCCCTCCAACCCGAGACCCCATTCGAGGCCGAGGCCGCCCACTTGCTCGTCGGCGAGATTCGCGCCGACGAGGACCCCGCGGCCTCCGGCAAACGTTTCATCTGGGTGCCCGAGGCCAAGGGCGCCGACGAGAGCGGCGGCGGACGCGCCAACTTCCTCATCCACATCCCGAAAGCCGGGCGCTATTTCCTCTGGGGTCGCGTCCAGGCCCCCACCTCCACCGACGACTCCTTCTTCGTGTTCCTGGAGCAACCGCGCTCCGGTCGACCGGCCACAACCGTGGATTGGCACACCGGCATCCACACGCAATGGGCCTGGTCGCGGATCGGACCACCCGACGCCAAGAAAGGCCAACCCCACCCCTTCGACCTCGCGCCCGGCACCCTGCGGCTAGAGGTACGCGGCCGCGAAAAGGGCACCAAGCTCGACGCGCTGTTCCTCACCTCGAAACCCACCGCCGAGCCTCCCGCAAAGTGACCGCGCGCGCATCGCACCAAAATCAAAAAGCATGAACGTGCCGGGGATCGTCGCTCTCGTGATCGCCATCATCCTGGGCTCTGCGTGTGCGCTGACTGCGAGGTTCCGCGTCCCGGGCGCGCTGGTTCTGGCCTCCGCGGCAGTATTCACCATCAGGGTGCGGGGCAATGAAGAGCGATGGTGCCGCAGGTTTCGGCAGGTCCAAGACAACGCTTCGATGGAGGACGTCATCCGGGAGATGGGCCCTCCGACGATCATCTCGGATGACACGACGGCCCCATCCGACCATTGGCTCCGCGAAGAAAACCATCTCGTCACCCGGGAAATCTGGTACGTCCCGTTCTTTGGGGGGCAAAGGTATGCCTTCGGGTTCGATCGGGACGGTCACCTGATCGAGCGGCGCCGCTGATTCGAAAACTGCCGCCTCGCTTCCCGTAGCCCAACGCGTAAGCGTTTGGCCGCCAAAGCCTCACGGATACCCCAGCCACACCGGGCTGCTCCACGCGATCTCCTCGTCGGACTGCATCACCCGCACGTAATAGTACGACTTCCCGGCCAGCGGCTTCTCGTCGCGGAATGTGAAATCCATCTCCCTCTTTCCGCCCCCGGGCCTGGAGTAGATGTATTCGTTGTTGCGGCAGACCTCGATCCGATCGATCTCGCCGGGGCAAATGGCCCGAACGGCCACGTCGACGGGCCCGTCGGGCGCGTCGATCTTCTCTCCCATGAGGCGCCCATTGACCCGCACGTCGAGCATGATGCGCGCCGCGGTGGTGCCGAAACAGTGCCTCTGCCGCAGCGCCTCGAGCACCGCGGGCCTGGATAGCTCCGGCGTAAAGACGCAGGCCTTGCCCAGCCCGCCGCCGTGGTCGGGGCTGGCGATCACCCCGATCACCGCCCCGCGCGCCCACGCGTCCTGCAGGAAGTACCCGGGCTTTGGCACGGTCCGCGCCGCCTCGCGGGGTGACCCCTTGTACTCGTAGGAACCCCTCACCTGAAAGATCTCCGCGACGGGCTGCGCGCCCTCGTCGACGTAGTCCCAGTCGGTGGGCACATTGCCGGTGTCGGCGAGCTGGTGCGGGATGTGGATGAAATCCGCCTTCATCTTGCGCAGGTCCGCCCAGACATCCGCGGGCGTCTGACGGCTGCGCGCGTTCCACCAGCGGGGGAAATACGCGTCCGCGAGGATCAGGTTTCGGTGCCCGTAGAACCCGTAGGGGTGCTTGTCGCTGTACTCCTCGAAGGTGGAAGTCCACTCCTCGCCCAAGAAGGTGAGGAAACGTCCCCGGTCGTAGTTCACTCGCGCCATCTTGGCGGTGTAATTCCATAGATACGGCGTGATGTTATATCCGTGGTCGGTCGCCGCGGCGAAGTCGAGGCTCGCGATATCGCGCATGTGCTGATAGCTCTCGTCGATGGTCTGGTCCCCCATCCGATTGCATTGCGAGACGTCGGTGTGCTCGTGCAGGTCGCCAAAAACAAGATAGAGCCTCTTGCCCCCGTATTCGATGGAGTGCGGCTGGCGCGCGGTATCACCATATGCGGTCCTCAGCGCGGCGGGTTCGAACGCCCCGTCGGACTCGGCGTGCGGCACCAGTTTCATCGACGAGGCGGGGGGCGCATCCGCGATGTTGACGGCGCACAGGTCCACCTTGCCAGAGTCGGCCAGGGCGGCCTGCTTCTCATCGTCAAACTGTTTCATCGCCGTGTTCCACGCATGCGTCGCGAAAACGCGCTCGCCCGCGACAGCGAGCCCCGGGGGACGGTCGAGGCCGAGCCGTGTGGATAACCGCAGCAGCGGCGACCAGCGGTCGCCGCAATAAGCCACGGCAAAGGGACCCCAGCCATCGCGCCGGCCCTGGGGGCGAAGGTGGGCGACCCACAGCCGACCCGCCCCATCGAATGCCAGGCTCGCCCCCTCGCAGCGCCCGGCCAGCGGCGAGGCATCGATCCCGGCGGGCGCCATGAGCCGCCCGTCGGGCTCCACGCGCACCAGGTGGATGCGCCGCGCCGCCTCTCCCCCGATGCGATAGCCGGCGGCCAGCTGCACGGTCTCGTAGGAAAGCCAGAGCTCGCCGCCCTTGGCGGCCAGTCGCGCGTGACGGTCGATTCCCGGCGAGCGCGTGACGCGCACCTCATCGCCCCATGCCCCATCGGTGCCCCGCCGCCGCAGGTAGATGTCGTAATTCCCATCGCGAAACGAGTGCCACGCCACAGCGATCGCGCCGCCGCCAAGCGCCGCGACCGATGGCCCATAGTTCGAACCTCCCGCGCTGACATCCTCGATCGCCCCCGCCTTGCCCGCCCGCCGCACCATGTGCCGGATGCGGCGTATCCCTTCCCCGTTGTTTTCCCACACGACATGGACGGCGCTCCCGTCGCAGGCGGCCGCGGGCTTGATGTCGATGCCTTCGCCGCGCGTCAGGCGCTCCGGGACCCCCGCGCCATCGGGTCCCAACCTGGCGGCAAAGATGTCCCAGTCATCCTCGCCGGTCTCGGATGCATAGACTAGCTCCGCCCCATCCCCGGATGCGGCCACGCTTGGATATAGCAGGTAGGTCCCTTTGCCGGGCGGGACGATCTCCCACTCGCCAAGCCGCTCGACCGAACCATCCTCTTTGGCGCGGCATCGGGCCGCGCGCAACGAGTCCGAGCCCCGCCGGTACTGATTCCACGCCGCGTACAGGCTTCCATCCGACGCCAGCGCCATCGCCGGCTCGTCGGCAAAGCCGTCCCCCTCCGAGATCGTCAACGCCGACGGCGGCACAGCCTCGTACAGGGCGATGTCATCCAACCAGACCTTGCCGGGACGACCCTCGGCCCCGAACGAGGATGGCGCGATGATCTGCAATTCCATCTCGCCGTCTTTCTCCGCGGTGAACACCGCATCGTACGCCGCCCACTTGCCCGGCAGTTTGTCGAAATCCGCGATGCGCTCCCGCTCCTTCTGGGTCCCGCCCGGGGGAACACCAAACACCACAAGCTTGGTGAAATTCGTGGCCTTCGCCCAGATGCGGAGCTGGTAGAGCCGACCGGCGGTCACCTTCACCTTGCGGCGCAAGTGCAGCGCCCTGCCCTGCTCCGTGACCCCGCCCATCAGGCTTGCGTCGCCCGAGCGCACGTGCCTGGCCTCTTTGACCAGCGCCTGGCCCTCGGCCAATTGCCATCCCGCCACACCCTCCTCAAAACCACCATTCGTCAGAATATCCTTGCCCGCGGGGGCCGTGTCGCCCGATACCGGCGGCGGCTCCGCGGCTTCTCCAGTCACCACCATCAACCCGAGCGATACGACGACTGATACCCACTTCATTCTTAGGCGCATGTCTCCGTTCTCCATCCACGGCGTCCGTCCGCGGGATTCCAGCTTACCCCATCATCGCGCGCCCGCGCGACAACCAAAAGCCTGGCGCAGCGCGGTCGCCACGCCCAGCTTGCGCTCGCCATCAAACCTGCCTCCCCGTAGGATGCCCGCGATATGCGCCCCCCGATGCCCAGATCCATCATTCCGCCCGGCGCGATGCTCGCCGGGCTCTGGATTTCCGCCCTGGCCGCAGCCGCCCCTCCCCCCGCGCCCCACGGCCCCGCGCCGTCGCGGCGCCAGGTGGAATGGCACGCGCTGGAGTTCTACGGATTCCTCCACTTCACCGTGAACACGTTCACCGACAAGGAGTGGGGCTACGGCGACGAGAGCCCGGAGATTTTCAACCCCACGGACTTCGATGCCGATGCGATCGCTCGCGTCGCCAGGGATGCGGGCATGCGCGGGCTCATCCTCACCTGCAAGCACCACGACGGCTTCTGCCTGTGGCCGTCGAAGTTCACCGATCACTCGATAAAGAAGAGCCCTTGGCGCGGCGGCAAGGGCGACGTCGTCCGCGAGGTGTCCGATGCCTGCAAGAGGCACGGCCTGCTGTTCGGCACCTACCTCTCGCCCTGGGATCGCAACCATCCCGAGTACGCCCGACCCGCGTACGTCGAGTACTACCGCAATCAGTTGCGCGAGCTGCTGACGCAGTACGGCACGCTGTTCGAGGTGTGGTTTGATGGCGCCAACGGTGGGGATGGCTATTACGGCGGCGCCCGGGAGCGCCGCCAGATCGCCGCGGACTACTACGGGTGGGAGGAGAACTATCGGATCGTGCGCGAGCTCCAGCCCCTCGCCACCATGTTCTCGGGACCCGACATCCGCTGGGTCGGCAACGAGGCCGGCATCGCCGGCGACCCGTGCTGGTCCACCTTCAACCGCGACGCGTCGCAGGCCGAGGCCGCCTATCGCGACCGCCTCAACCGCGGCGACCGCCCCGGAACCGAGTGGTGGCCCGCCGAGTGCGACGTCTCGATCCGGCCAGGCTGGTTCTACCACGCCGCCGAGGACAATCGCGTGCGCAGCCCGGAGAATCTCGTCGATCTCTATTTCAAGTCCGTCGGCCGAGGCGCCAGCCTCCTCTTGAATCTCCCACCCGATAGGCGCGGCCGCATCCACGAGAACGACATCGCCTCCCTGCGGGGGTTCAGGAAAATCATCGACTCGATATTCGGCACGGATCTCGCAGGCGGATCACGGGCCAGCGCCTCCAGCGTACGCGGCGACGACCCGAGATTCGCCGCCGGCAATGCCACCGATGGTAGCCGGGACACCTACTGGTGCAGCGACGACCGGACCCTCACGCCCGAACTCGTCCTCGACCTGGCCAAGCCCACGACGTTCAACGTCGTCAGCCTTCGCGAGTTCTTGCCCCTGGGCCAACGCGTCGACACGTGGGCGCTCGACCGGTGGGCCGATGGCCGCTGGGAGGAGTTTGGCAAGGGCGCCGCCATAGGCAACCGCCGCCTCTGGCGGGGCGCCGATGTCACAACCGATCGCGTGCGGCTCCGCATCACGGCGGCGGCCGCCTGCCCCGCGATCTCTGAGATCGCGCTCCATCGCGAACCCGCCGAGGTCCGCACCGCCGCCACGCAGCAGGCCGCCACCGAGGGCATGCCGAAGACGGGCTGGCGCGCGATCGCCGCCACAAGCCAGTGCCCCGGCCACGAGGCCGCCCGCGCCATCGACGGCGACCCCAAGACCCTGTGGCAGGCAGCGGCCGGCGGCGATGGCGCGCCCCCGCAAGACCTCACCCTGGATCTCGGCAAGGCCACTCGCATCCGGGGCATCATCTACGTGCCACGCACCGACGGGAAATCCGCGGGCCTTGTGGATAAGTTCCAGGTATTCGTCAGCCCCGATGGCAAGGACTGGGGCGAGCCCGTCGCCTCGGGCGAGTTCGCCAACATGCTCGCCAACCCTATCGTGCAAGAGGCCCGCGTGGAACCGGCGGCCAACGCCAGATTCCTGCGCTTCCGCGTCCTCCACACCGCCGACGGCCAACCGCCGACCGCCGCCGAGATCGGCCTCCCGTTGCGCTGACTCGAAAATTGCCGCATCGCCTCTCGTAGCCGAACGCGCGAGCGTTTGGCCGCCAAAGCCTCACGGCTTCGGCTACGTTTGGGCGTTGGATCTAGCCCGGACATTTCACAGCCTTGCGGGCTGTGAAGTGTCCGGGCTCTGGGAAAACCGCGCGATAGCAACAGGTTGGGATGGGAACGCGCGCTCCCAAACGCCATTTTTCGAAATCACAAACTGTG
>JADLBR010000123.1 GCA_020847615.1 Verrucomicrobiia bacterium | reverse complement strand
TACTCGCACGTCAGATCGACCGGACACCCGGCCCCGGCGCCGGGACCGCACCCAACCACCAGCGCGCCGACGGTTGCCGCGGCGAATAAAGGAATCAGCCATTCGTTAAGCGCCACTCTCATTGTGTCATCTCCTGTAGCCAGCCCGGGCCCCGAAAACGCGGCCCCAAATGGAACGTTGCAGCATCCCCGTTACCGTTCGGTGGGGCTCCGGTCAAGGGTCGGTTGCGCGCCCAATTCCTCTCGCAAGGGTTGATCCTGCGTCGCCCGGCGAAGGAGGCAGCGAGCGCACGCCGGGCCGTGCGTGGCACCCCAAAATGGCGCTCCGGCGCGCCGTTCCATGGCCTTCGTGGGCGGCCGCGTAAACGCGGCACTACGAGCGGGGGGCGAAAGGCTCGTAGTGAAGCCTTCAGGCGTTCCCGGTGGCCGACCACAGGTCTGTGGGGCGCGGTGCGTCCCCGCACCGCTTTGCGCGCCCGAGATGCCGCACGATTGGGAATGGGCGCGCCGCGGCCGCCAGCGAGTCGGGATGGCCGTCGGGGTCCTTCCGCCCCCGCGCGCCAGCGGCGGGATCCGAGGAAATTCGCGAGGCCCTGAAGCGGGCTCAGCCGCCCAGGGGCTCGCTCATGCGCCGGACCGTGTCATCCACCTCTTCCGGCCTCATCATGCCGATGGTGATGGCGTCCACGAGCCGGTTCTCAAACACGAACTTCAGCGAGGCATTCTTCTGCTCTGGCGCAGTCAGTTTCCCCGCGCCGAAGATCTTCATGCCGATGATGGTCTTGCCGTTGGCCTTGGCCCGCCCGAGGACCGCGGCGACCTCCTCGACCGAGGCATCCATCGCCGCGGACTTGCCGACATTGTTGATCCTCGCGAGCAGCACGTCCACCCACGGGTGCTCCGAGGCCACCTTCAGCGCCCCAAAATCATGGCAGGACACGCCCACCGCGCGCACGGCGCCCTGCTGTTTCAACTCCGAGAGCTCGTCGCGGATGCGCGCGCATTCATTCGGCCAATCCGCGTTGGTCATGCAGTGGATCAGGCAGATGTCCAGGACATCCGACTTCAGCTCCTTTCGGAACCGATCCACCTCGGCCTTGGCACCGCCGGACGCCGAGTTCCAGAACTCGGTCCGGGGCCAGATCTTGGTCAGTATCTCGTATCTGTCGCGGGATATGCCGGCCAGCGCGTGCCGGGCATAGGGGTGCGACCCATAAAGGTCCGCCAGATCCATCAGGCGGATGCCGCTGTCCAGCCCGTGGCGGATCAGTTCGTCGAAGGCCTTCTCGCCGAGCCGGGTGTGGGCGGATGACCTCGCGCCACCATTCCAGCCCGTGCCCTGGGCCAGGCGCGAAGTCCTGATGCCCGTGTTGCCCAGCGTCACGAGATCCGAGGCCGCCGTGCTTCCGGGCGCGGGCCCGCCCGCCGAAAGCGCTGCCTGGGCACCGGTGAACAGGGCGCCGGCGCCAGCCAGGGCCGCGCTGATGAAACGGCGTCGGCCGCATCGGCGAATGCTGCTTTCGGCGCTACACGTCTGGCGGCTCATGCTCCACTTCCTTTCGCGATCACTTGCCCCGGACGGAAACCGCCCGCGCGCACAAAGCTATCCCGCGGGATGCCGGGACGCAAGCGCCACCCCGCGACCCGGATCATATCGGCATCGCGTCGCCCAGCAGCCTGTCGGACTTCGCCACGTCCGATCAGGCTGCTAGAAAGCGGTCCCTTCCGCGACGGGGCCGCCGCTCCCGCATGCGCCAAGGTATCTCGCGACGGCCTGCGCGAACTCTCTTCCCACCCGCCGATATCCCTCGGCCGTGCTGTCGGGGGTGTTCCAGGCCGTCTCCAGGCACACGGCCACCGCGTTCTCGCCGCCATGCCGGCGCACCCAGGCCCCGCTCACCCGCCGGCGTTCCTCGTCGGTCTTCACGTAGGTCGCGAAGCGGTACTTTGGGTCGATGGCCAAGGGCCCTCGCATCGCCTCAACCGCGCATCGAAGGAAACGGTCGTAGTTGCCGCGCTGTGGGGCGGGCATCTGCTCGTAATCCAGCGGCCCATAGAAATACGGGCGTTTGTCGCCGGGACCGGGATTGTGCAGGTCGAGGAACAACCGCAAGCGCCCGCCCTCCGCCAGCCCGAGCAACCGTCGCTGCGCGGCGGCGACCTCGGGATAGATCGGCGCCTCGTCCCAGTCGCGATTGTGGTCGCGCGGCACCGATTCCTTGCCGCCCGCGCCGATCGTCACGCGATCCACATCCATGATCGGCACGAACCAGATCTCCGCCATCTCGCGCAGCGCGACCGCCGCGGGATCATCCCCGGCGATCCATTCGACCAGGCCGCTCCCGACCCAGCTGGACCCGGTCTCCCATGCGTGCTGGCGCGCCTGGACCCAGACGGCGCCCGGCGCATTTGGCGTGCCGATGCGGATCCCGTTCACGGGGCGGCCCTCCCGCGTCTTCGCCAGCTCAAATCGCTCCGAGCCGGGTGACTCCTCGGCCACGGAACGGAGCAACGCCTCCGCGTGCGACGGTAGAAACGGCGGTCCCCACGCCACCCAGAAGCGCCCGGCTGGCGCGGTGATCTCGTAGGTGGCGCCGCCATTGGTCACGACCCCCGGGGCGGTATGCGCCCAAGCCACATCGTCGGCGCTGATGACCGCCCTCTGGGGCAGCGACCAGCCCGCGGCCAACTTCGTGTCCCCCCGATAGGGTTTGTCGCTCGCACCGACGCGCAGCGTGAGGCGCCGCCCCGGGCGCGCGCCATCGACGCGGAAATACCACCAGCAGGGCCAGCCGGCATTCTCGTGGTGGGACGGCGCGATCTCGATGCGGCCCTCCCCTTCGTCGATCGCCCGCACCTCGGCCGAGCCGCCGGGGAAGTCGGTGGAGACAGCCAATGGACCCGGGCGCGCGAATCCCGGGAAAAGCAGGGGAAGCACCAGGAAGGCAACACAAAGGCGTGCGCGCGTCATTGCGGCCGAGATCGTCGGCAACCGGTTCCACGCGTGTCAAGCGCCGTCCGCCGCTTTTCGATTCGATTTGGCAGCGACGGCGGCTATCCTGGGGCCCCTCAGCCTATGAAGACGCCCCTCGCCCTCGCCTTCTGCCTCTTTCCGATACTCGCGCCCGCCGCCGAGAACCCGCCGGCGCCGCCGGAGACCGGCCTCGAGTTCATCGACACCAGCTTCGAGAACGCATCGCCGGTCTCTTGGGAGATCGGCACGAATGGCGTCATCCACGTGTTCCTGATGTACGACCACCAGCGCTCGTCGCCGAATCGCGCCGCCGGGCATTTCCATTTTCAGCTGCAGGCCCGGCCCGGGTCGAGACTCACTCTCGAACTCCGCAACCTCGACAACGTCTGGAATGGCCGCCCGGGATCTGTGGCGAAGGAACTGAAGGCCGTGGTGGTCTCCGCCAATGGCCGAGAGTGGCAGTCGGTCGCGACGCGGCAGTTGCCGGAGAACCGCATCCAGGTGGATGTCGAGATGCCCGGGCCACGGCTGTTCGTGGCGCGGCTGGAACCCTACAGGATCAGTGACCTGGATCGCTTCCTCTCCGAGATTCGGCCCAGCCCCTTGGTCCGGATCGAGGCGATCGGCAGGACCGTCGAGGGCCGCGAGCTCGAGATCGTCCGCGTCGGCGATCCCGCCGCTCCCCACCGCGTCTTCATCCGCGCGCGCGCCCACCCCTGGGAGTCCGGCGGCAACTGGGTCGTGCATGGCCTCGTGGAGCGCCTCCTGAAGGATGACGCGGACGCGCGCGCCTTCCGCCAGCGCTACTGCCTGTACGTCATGCCGATGGCCAACAAGGACGGCGTCGCCCGTGGCAAGACCCGATTCAATTCCGGGGGCTGGGATCTGAATCGCGCGTGGGATCAGCCCGCGCCCGCCGATCTCGCGCCGGAGAATCACGCCCTGGAGCAATGGCTTGCCACCATGACCGCGCGCGGGCAACGGCCCGACCTGGGCCTCGACCTGCACAACGATGGATATGGGAAGCTCCACATCAGCCGCCCCGATGTGCCCACCCTCGAAAAGTACCTGGCGGACATGGCGCGGTTCGAGGGCTTGCTGCGCCAGCACACTTGGTTCACCGAGGGCAGCACGGGAAGCAGTTTCCGCAACCCCGGCACCCTCGGCGACGGCTGGTTCGAGCGCTTCGGCATCCCCGCCGCCGTGCTGGAGCTCAACGCAAATTGGATCGAGGGCAAAAAGAAGATGCCACTCGGCGCCGACTGGGAAGAATTCGGCGCCGGTTTCGCCAGGGTGTTCTACGAATATTTCGCGAGAAGCAGCGGCGAAGCGGAAAAACGCCCCGCCGCCTCCGGCGGATGAGCGGCCCGTGCGGCGACCCTGCCAAGCGGCGCCGGGTGGCTGCCGCTGCGGCTTGACCGCACCGGCGCGACATCGGAAATTACCCCAAAATGACTTTCCGCGCATGCCGCTTGGGGGCGGCGTTAGCCTGCGCCCTGGTGGGGACCGCCCAAGCAGCGCCGCTTCCCTGGACCGAGGAGATGATCGAGGACGCGGGCGCGCGCGAGGGCGCAACCGGCACGCCCACGAACCAGGCGCCCGCGAGCACCCCAGGATCGCAACCCATCGGGAAGGCGGCAGCCACGGACTCCCTCGGCGCCCAGATGGTCGAGTCCCTCACGGTGCCCATGACGGCAGCCGATCCCGCCGATGCGGATCGTCCGCCATGGCTCAGGGAGTTCCTCGCCAAGATGCCCCCGGAGAACGTCCGGGTCGATCTGGGTGATGGCAAGGTCATCGAGATCTCGCCCGACGAGACGCTGGCGTTGGCCGCGGGCTTGCTGGCGCGCGGCAAGCGCTCGGAGGTCAAGGCACTGGCCAAAGCGGTGAGTGCGGCGGGCGGCGACAAGGCGAAGGCGTGCGCGCTGGAGGCGGCGGTCGCACTCGCGGACCGAAGACTGGCGGATGCCCGAGACGCTTTCTATCGCGCGGACGAGGCGCGGCCCGAACCGCCAGTCTATCGCATCAATGGGCTGGTGGTGTCCCTCGCCATGGGCGACGCGTCCACGAGCGCGTCGGCGGTCGCCGAACTCGCCCGGCATGCGGGACGAGCCGATCGCGCGGGACTCGCCGCCCGCATGGCGCTGCTCGATGCCGCCCGCGCGCGCGGCGACAAAACGAGCACCGCCCACTGGGCAGAGGAGATCCTCAGGCACCCGACCGCGGGCCGCCAAACGAAGCTCGATGCCCTGGACAACCTGCTGTCCGCCGGGGCGGAAGACGCGCTCGCGACCGCGATTGACGACTTGCTCGTCGCGACGGAACACAACGCGCCAGAAACCTTTGGCCTGCTGCGCTGGCTCAACGCCCACCGGCGCGAAGAACGGACCCTGGCCTGGGCCAAGGGGGCCGGAAAAACCTCCGCCACCTCGGTGCCATTCGCCTTCGCCGTCGCCGAGGCGCTCGCCCGACTCGCCCGCTGGGAAGCGCTCGAAGCCTGGCTCGACGTAGCCGACTGGAAAGACATGGAACCGCTCCGCGACTTTCTCCGCGCCATGCTCGAGGGGCGGGGCACGAAGGTCGGCGGAGAGGCATGGGATCGCTCCATCGCAGAGTCCAAGCGCTCCCTCGGCGGATTGCAGGTGCTGCTGGACCTTGCCGAAGACTGGGGCTGGCACACCGCGGTGGACGCCCTGCTCTGGGAGATCGCATCGATCCAGCGCAACCCCCGCCCCACCCTCCGCCACCTGTTCGCCCGCCATCGTTCTCAGCGCGATGCGCAGGGCATGCGACGCGTCATGCGCCGCGTCCACGAACTCGATCCTGATGATTGGATCGCCAGCAACAACCTCGCCCACCTCGAGCTTCTGCTCCGCGGCGACATCGCCCTCGCCGGTCGCCTCGCCACCGACAACTTCCAGAAACGACCGGAGATTCCTGCCATCGCCACGACCTACGCCTTTTACCTCTGGCGATCCGGACAAACAGCCAAGGTCCTCCCCGTCATCCAGGCCATCGCGATGCCCGCCCCAACCTCCCCCGAAGCCCGCCTCTATCAGGCCATCCTCCTCGCTGCAGCCGGAAACCGCCAGGCGGCCACCGACATCGCCAGTGGCCTAAAGGAAAACGACTTCCTTCCGGAAGAGTGGGCGCTGTGGCTCGAGGCATCCCACCCGCAGTAGCCGGAAACCCGCCGGGTCACCCCAGATCTAAAAAAATGTGTCGAAATGGTGTTGATAAACTGGCTTAATTCGATTAGTTGGTGTGTTAATGTCTTGGTGGAGGAGAGCGGGCGTGTGTCTCGCCTTAATCTCCAGCCTTGGGGTCGCCCCAGAGGCTGGTGCCTACACGCTATTCTGGGCATCGAACGAGTGGACCGCCGGCAACCTGACGCAGACCTTCGCGAACGTCCAGAATTCCGGTGTCGATGTGCGGATCACCATCACGGGCGACACCACGGGCGACATGGCCGCGAATTTTCCCGATGACCGGATGACCAACTCGCCTTTGCCCGACAACCGGCGCGCGCTCTGGCTCCGCATCGACTCCTGGGAGACCAACGCGAACGAGGCCGTCACGGTCACCGTGCAGTTCTTTCGCACCGGGACGACGACCCCGACGAACATCCTGCTGACGAGCCTTTCGGTCTTCGATGTGGACACCCATAATTCAACAGGCACCTCTGACAAATACCGAGATGAGCTGCGCAACTGGGGCGGCTCGAGCGCGACGAACACCGGGTCGTTCAACATCCTACCGCGCTCGAGCTACGCCACCAACACGACGGCCGCGACGTTCGTGATCAACGACACCAACGCCACCACGACCATCACCGGGAAGTCGGCGCCCTATGGGGACACGACGACCTACAACGCCCCGCAGTCCCCGACGAACGGGTTCGAGCGGGGCACGGCGAATCTGAACTTTGGCGCCAATGCCATCGCGGAGTTCCGCTACACCTACGGCAACTCACTGCTGACGAACTCTTCCGGCTTGTACAGGGGATTCAACCCCACGCTCCAGTGGACCGCCCTGGGTGATATCGGATTCATCGGGGTGCCCGAACCCGCCGCGCTCGCGGGCCTCGCCCTCGCCTGCGGCCTGCTGTTCGGGCTGCGGCGGCGGATGCGCTGAAAAATCCCGTAGCCGAACGCGTAAGCGTTTGGCCGCCAATCGCCCGAGGCGATCGGCTACACTTTCACCCCCGCCGGTCCGGCGGCTGCCGGATGGAGTCTGGCTCAAAAATAATTCACGTCGTAGGCCGCGCCTTGGCGCACGCTGCCTCATCGCCCCTCCGCGCGCGCCAAGGCGCGGCCTACGTCTTCTCCCTCGGTGGCACCACGCCATGGATCAAGAAGATCCGCGTTACCCGAAAACATCAATGGGTTGACCCGCGCGTCTCGCGCGAAAGGGATCGCCAGCGTTTTTCGGGCTTGGCATGCTATCGGCATGGCCGAACCAATGCCGAGGCTGGCCCTGGGCGACATCACGAAACAGGCGGTGGACGCGATCGTGAACGCGGCGAACGAGACGCTGCTCGGGGGCGGCGGTGTCGACGGCGCGATCCATCGCGCGGCGGGGCCGGGGCTGCTGGAGGAATGCCGCGGGATCGGCGGTTGCCCGACCGGCGAGGCGCGGATCACGCGAGGCCATCGGTTGCCCGCAAAGTGGGTCATCCACACCGTCGGCCCCGTCTGGGGCGGCGGCGGTCGCGGCGAGGAGGAGAGATTGGCCAATTGCTATCGCAGCGTCTTCGCCATCGCGAATGAGCGCGGTTTGAAAAGCCTGGCTTTCCCCTCCATCAGTACCGGCGTGTACCGGTTTCCGGTGGACCGCGCATCGCGGATCGCGGTCCGGGAGATCCGCGCCGCGCTCGACGCGGGCGGGAGCGTCGAGGACGTGGTGGTCGTGTGCTTCGACGAGGGCACCCTCGCCGCGTATCGGGCGGCGGTGGGCGTTTAACCGCGAGTGAAGAAAAACCAATTCCCGCGCGGGCATTCGTGCCCATTCGTGTTCATTCGTGGTGCCTCCTTCCCGACTGCCTCCAGTGCCGGAACGCGCCAGCGGCGAGCGCGAGTTTCTTCGCCGTGGTGACGTGGCGGCGCACCGACACGTCGAAATCGGCGGCCTCTATTTCATCCAAGATCGCGGCGTAGATCTCGCGCATGCACCAGACGGCGAACTGCGGCGCGCCGGGGGCCAGGAATGGGATGCCCGCCTCGGCGGCGAGGTAGTGGTCCCGGGCGCGCGCGGCGAAGAAGCCCGCGTATTCCCGCCAGGGGTCAGACTGGAAGAGGGGGGACAAATCCCGTGGCGCAGGCATTCTTGCCTGCGCCGGCGGCCCGGGGCAAACCGCGCCAGACGCGCATCTCTGCCTCACCGATTCCTGCCCGATCCCGAACGCCGCCAGTTCCTCCGCGGGAAGATAGACGCGGTCGCGCGCGGCGTCCTCGGCCACGTCGCGCAAGATATTGGTCAGCTGCATGGCGATGCCGAGGTCGATGGCGCGCGGCTCCGCCGAGGCGTCGCGGATCCCGAAGACGCGCGCCATCATGAGACCGACGACCGAGGCGACGTAATAGCAGTATTCCCTCAACTCGGCCCAATCGCGGATGCGGACGGGCGCCCTCGTGTCGAGCGCCACCCCGTGGATCAGGTCATCGCATAGGGACCGAGGGATGCCGTATTCCCGGACGGTGTGACGGAAGGCGTCGGCCCAGGACAGGCCCCCGATATCCCCGTCGCCAAAGAGCCGCGACACGAGGTCGCGCAACCCCGCGACGGCCCCGTCGAGCCGCGCGCCGTCCGCGGCCCGATCCACGGCATCGTCGGCGTGACGGCAGAAGGCGTACACCGCATAGGCCGCACGCCGACGATCGGGCGGGAGCGGGAACGAGGAGAAATAGAAACTCTTGGCGTGATGCCGGGTGATGTCCCGCGCCGCGCGAAAGCTCGCCGCCAGGCGCCCGGCGTCCGATCGGTTGACGCGATGCTCAAGCATCATGCCCTCACGGCGGGTGCCGCCGGACCACCGGGCTTGATCATCCCGGCCTCCTCCCCCGGTGCAAAGCGGTGCGAGGACGCACCGCACTCCAAAGCGCCGCGCGCGAAATGGGTCGCCGTCAGGGCGCGTTGACACTGTCTCAGGATGTCGCCGCATTTCGGCCGAAGGCCTGTGGGGTGCGGACCGTCCCCGCGGTCTTGGGCTCGTAGTGCCGCCTTTAGGCGGCATCCGCACAACTGGTGGATTCGGGGATGGTTGCACCGTGCAGCAAAGTGTCCCCAACTTTGAAGTCTCAGGTCAGATCCCATCCGGCAGCCGCCGGACCGGCGGGGGTGAAAGTGTAGCCGATCGCCTCGGGCGATTGGCGGCCAAACGCTCACGCGTTCGGCTGCGGGAAGCGATGCGGCCATTTTCGAGCTAGCCACCCTCACGGGCCCCCGCCCCGACCAGCCAGGAAATAGCCCCGCTGCTTCTCCGAAATCGGCATCCCGAGGAACTCCATGACGGCGAGGAGATCCTCCCAGACCCTGCGCTTCGTCTGAAGCGAGGCGTTGCGCAAGAGATATGCCGGGTGATACGTGGGCATGACAGGGATGTCGCCATACTGCTGCCAGCGACCCCGGTGTCCCCCCACCGCGCCGGAGAGCCCTAGGAGACCCTGGATCGCGGTGTTGCCAAGTGTGACGATGACCCTCGGGCGGATGATCGCGATCTGCGCCTTGAGATACGGCAGGCAGGTGGCCATCTCCTTCTCGGTCGGTTGGCGGTTGCCCGTGCTCCCCTTGGGCATGTCCGGCCGACACTTCAGCACGTTGCCAATGTACACATCCGCGCGGGTCAGCCCCATCGTCTCTATCATCTTCGTCAGCAACTGCCCCGCCCGGCCGACGAAAGGTTCCCCCTGAAGGTCCTCATCCGCGCCGGGCGCCTCGCCGACGAACATCAGTTGCGCGTCGATGTTGCCCACGCCAACCACCACCTGCGTCCGGGTCGCCGCGAGATGCGGGCACTGCGCGCAGGCCATCGCCACGCGCCGCAGGTGCTCCATCTGCGCCGCCTTGTCCGCACCGGCCAATATCAGCGTTTCGGGGGGTGGCGGCTGGTCCGGGGTCTTCGTTTCCTGGTGCCCGGTCCCGGGATCGGTTTTCGGGCTTCGGGTTTCCGGTCCCGGCTTTCGCGCCTCGTCCCGCGGCGCGCGGCGTTGTGCCAACAGTCCTCCCGCCTTCAGGAACCGCTTGAGCGCGGCCCGCTCCTCGGTGGAGAGGCGGACACGGGTCTCGCCGTGGGCATGCTTCTGGCGCAGGGCGCGGGCGAGGAGGATCCTGGGGCTATCGGAGGACTCGTTCATCTCGGAGCTGATTTAGCAGCGTTTGGAAATCCTGCGTCAAGGGCGCCGTGAGAGCAATCGCCCGGCCCGAAGCCGGGTGCTCGAAACCCAGCCGCCAGGCGTGGAGCATCTGGCGGGGCGCGGCGCGCCCGGCCCCGCCATATACCGGATCGCCGAGGATGGGGCACCGGAGCCACTGGAGGTGGACGCGGATCTGGTGAGTGCGGCCCGTCAGTATGTCGCACTCCAGCAGCGCGGCCGCCCCGAAACGTTCCACCACGCGATAGAGCGTGATCGCGTTCCGCCCGCCCGCCACCACCGCCATCCGCTGGCGATCCACCGGATGGCGCGCGATGGGTTGCTCGATGCGGCCACCCTCCGCCGCCGGCGCCCCCGCGACCAGCGCGAGGTACGTCTTGCGCATCTCCCGCCTCGCCAGCTGCCGCGCCAGTGACTGGTGCGCGGCGTCCGTCTTCGCCACGAGGATGATCCCGCTGGTATCCTTGTCGAGCCGGTGCACGATGCCCGGCCGCTCCACGCCCCCGATGCCCGAAAGCCGCCCACGGCAATGGTGCAGCACCGCGTTCACGAGAGTCCCCGAGGGATGGCCCGGCGCGGGATGCGCCACCAGCCCCGGCGGCTTGTTGATCGCCAGCAGTTCCTCATCCTCAAATATCACATCGAGGGGAATCTCTTCGGGCAGGACATCGGCGGGCTCAGGGGGCGGGATCTCGACCTCGATGGCCTCCCCCGCCCGGACCCGCGACGCCGGCTTCGCCGCCGCACCACCGATCCGAACCCGACCCTCCTTGATCAACTTCTGCAGGCGCGCCCGGCTTAGGTCGGGACAGCGGATGGCCAGCCACGCGTCGAGCCGGCCGGCGCCGGCGTCGACAACGAACGCCCTGCGTTCCGTCACCGCGCCCATGCCCGTGACCCCGCTCGCCCCGCTTTCCGCGGCCGCACCACGCTCACCACTCCATCCATCACAACTCCAACAGGCCACCGGCGGGCAGGCCGCGCTTCAGGCGCGCCACGCTCTTCCCCCGTTCGCGCGCAACGCGGGCCAGCTAATATCGGTTGCGCAAGGTCCGGCGCCTTGCTACATCTAAATCTTATGCTGGATCCCAGCCAAGTGGGAGTCGATACGCAATTGGGTCCCTACCACCTCAGGCGCGTAGTCGGCATCGGGGGCATGGGCACGATCTACGAGGCCCTCGACACCAACCTCAACCGCATCGTCGCGGTCAAGGTGCTCAAGGCCGAGATCGCCGCCAACGAGGACTTCCTCCGCGATTTTGCCCGCGAGGCCGAGATCACCGCCAGCATCAACCACCCCAACGTCGTCCAGGTGTACCACTTCGGCAGCGAGGGGGACGTCTATTACCTCGTGATGGAGCTGATGCCCTTCGGGAGCCTCGACGACCGCATGATGCAGGGACCCGTGGGGGAAATCGACGCCCTCGACATCGGCATCCAGGCCTCCAGGGGACTCCAGGAGGCTCACGCGCGCGGCCTGCTGCACCGCGACGTCAAGCCGGGCAACATCCTCTTCACCGGCGACGGCACCGTGAAGATCGTCGATTTCGGCCTCTCGCTGCCCGTCGACGAGGCGAAGGCCCTGCGGGGCGAGGTCTGGGGCACGCCCTACTACGTAGCCCCGGAGAAATTGGACCAGAAGGGCGAGGATCTCCGCAGCGACATCTACAGCCTCGGCGGCACGCTGTTCCACGCGATCGCCGGACGCCCGCCCTTCGAGGCCGCCACGGCCTCGCTCGTCGCCTGGAAACACCTCAAGTCCGAGAAGGTCTCCCTCAAGGCTTTCGCCCCCTTCGTGGCCAACGAGACCGCCTTCGTGATCAACCGCTGCCTGGAGCGGGACCCCGAACGCCGGTACCAGAGCTACCACGAGCTGCTCGACGGCCTGGCCGCCGCCCGCAAGACGGCCATCGCCTCCCCGCGGGTGCGCAAGCCCGAGGAGCTCGATGTCACCGGCGCGACCAAGGAACTCTCCACCACCATCTGGTTCTTCGTGGGCACCCTGGTGGTGCTGCTGGTGCTGGTGGCGCTGTTCTTCGTTTTCCGGCATCTCGCCGCAAGCCGCGAGGATCCCCTCAAGGGGGTCATGCGGGACGCCCCCGCCGCGATCCAGATGACGGGGGTGAGCACCCCGCCTCCAGCGGGGGCGTGAAGCCCGCCGTCGCGCAATTTCCCGCGGTCGTGCGATCCCACCCGTCACCAGATGGGCCACGATCCCCTTGCGATGATCCGGCGTCTGCCAGGCGGGTCGCATTTGCCGCCCGGGTGGGGCGGGGCTTACTTTGTTGATGGGGTTGCCGTGAAGAAACGCCGCAACATGCGCGGGTTCATGATCGCCGGGATGGCGTCCTTCGGCGCGCACCTGCTGTTGTGCGGGATGCTCGTGATGGAGCTGATGCCCGACCTGTCGCGCGTCATCCCACGGCCGGTGCGCCCGGACCCCCCGCGCATGCGCCTGATTCCTCCCCCTCAACCGCCCCCACAACCCCAGCCGCAGGGCCCGAACTTCATCGATACCACCGGCCTCAGGCAGGAGAAACCCCAGTCGCCCACGCCCAACATCTCGGCCCAGGACACCGCCCTGCGCAGCCCGAAACCCGGCACCTCGGACATCCCCATGCCGACCCAAGACGGCGTCGATAAGCCGGGCCTGACCCTGGTGGAAACGCCGGAGTCTCTCCCGATGAGGCCCGACCAGCCCCAGCCCCCTGCGCCGCAGACACCCCCCGAAAAACCCGCGCCGCCCGAGCCGCAAGAAGAGCCCCGTCAGGCGATGCGCCAGGAACAGAAACTCCCCGAGGCGATCACGGGCATACTGCCCAGGCCCATGGAAGGCGAGGACCGGCCCGATCGGGAGAAGAAGAAGCGCGAGGATGCGCGCCCCGAAGAGCAACAAAGAAACCCGTCGGCGGCACCCGCGCCTTTCGAGTTCAAGCAGGATCGCACCGCCATCGAGGGTGGCATGGCCGCGCCCGGCGATGCCAGCGTCGATTCGCAGGCAACCCCCCTGGGCGAGTACCAGGCCAAGGTCTACCGGGCCATCGGCTCGCAGTGGCGCTACATGGTCCGGCAGCAGAAGGGCCTCCTCGACCTCGGCACCGTATCCATCGACTTCATCGTGCGCCGCGACGGCACGCTCGCCGACCTCCGCGTGGATTTCAACACCTCCAGCAGCGCCATGCTCCAGACCATCTCCGAGAACGCCATCCGCCTCGTCGCCCCATTCCCGCCATTCCCGGGCAGCGTCCGCGAGCAGGTGGGCGACGAGTTGCCCTTCGATGTGAAGTTCACCATCTACTGACAAATCGGGTTGGTTTTTCCCGGAAGTCGCTCAACCTTAGCTGCCGATGAACTGGAACGCGCTAGACTTCTTCATCCAGGGCGGGATCTTCATGATCCCGCTGGTGGCCTGCTCGATCGTGTCGCTCATGATCATCATCGAGCGCGGCGTGTCGCTCCGGCGCAACCGGGTCATCAATCCCGAGGTGGCCACGGCGATCGAGGCGCTGGCCATCGGCGCCCAGCCGCAGGCGCTGGCCGGCCTCGTCGCCAAGGATCCCTCGAGCCTGTCGCGCCTGGCCGGCACCGCCCTGCAGCACCTCGACGAGCCGCGCCCGGCCAACGTCGAGGCCGTGCAGATGCAGGCGCGGCACGAGGTGGTCGTCCTGGAGCGCGGGCTCGTGGTGCTCGAGATCATCACCGGCATCGCGCCGCTGCTGGGCCTGCTGGGCACCGTCTCGGGCCTCGTGCACATCTTCGAGGACATCGGCACCGCCGGCCTCGGCGACCAGGGCATGGGCCTCGCCAGGGGCATCTCCGAGGCCCTCAACACGACGGTCGCCGGCCTCGTCATCGCCATCCCCTCGCTCATCTTCTGGAGCTACTTCTCCCGCAAGATCGAGAGCCTCGCCGCCGAGATGGAGGCGCTCATGGGCGAACTGATCGGCAAGCTGTACAAGTTCACGGGCGTGTGATCCCGCATGAAGTTCCTGCCCGCAAAGCGACGCCGCCTTCCCGGGATCAACATCGTCCCGCTGATCGACATCCTCACCATCCTGCTGATCTTCTTCCTGATCACCACGACCTTCAAGCGGCAGCAGCCCGCCGTGAAGATCGACCTCTCGGAGTCGGAGCACGCGGCGCCGGCCGACGCCAACGAGCCCGTCATGGTCCACGTATCGAAAGACAACGCCCTTTTCCTCGACGCCAAGCCCATCAAGATCGAGGAGTTGGCCGCGGGCCTCAAGGCCTCGCTCGCCTCCAAGCCCGATGCCAAGTTCGCGCTAAACGCCGACCGCGCCGCCGATTTCGGGGTCGTGGTCAAGGTCCTCGATGCCTTCAAGAACGCCGGGATACAGGACGTCCCGGCTTTCACCGAGTCGCCGCCCAAGGCGCCCGACAAGTGAGATCGCGCCGCATCATTCATGTGGAAACATCTGGTGGGTCGCGGAGTGCCTAAAGGCACCACCACGAACACTTCCGCGGCGTTGCGTTCGTAGTGCCGCCTTCAGGCGGCATTCGCATAACCTGCTGATGACGTGTCTCTTGTGACACACATCGAAGTATCCCCAATTTTGAAGTTTCAGGTCAGCAGCCTGTCGGGCTTTGCCAAATCCGACAGGTTCCTAGCCGCCCCCCTGCCTCGGGCCGCCCCCGTTGAAACCGCCCCGGCCATTGAACCGCCCCCCCGGTCGCTCTTGCGAGCGCGACTTCGGCAAGGGTGGGCGCCGCGCGGGAATCCACGTGATGGCCCCGGGGCCCGCCAGCCGCGCGACCTCGGCCTCGAACGAGTCGGAGGGCTGCACCGCGAAGTGGCCATCGGCCTCCAGGACCGCCTCGCTGCTGTCGCGGGCCGGAATGCACAAGAGCAAGCGGCAGGCCCCGCTCGATCGGCGGACGAGGGCGTCCAAGGCCTCCCAATTCACGCCCCGCGGCACGCGGATCTCCACCGCCTCGGCAAACCGCCGGGCCGCCGCGCCGATCTCCACGATCTCCTGGGCCCGGATCACGGGCCGGTCGCCACGGAGATCCAGCTGGCCCGCGACCAGCGCGACCCGCCCGTCGACCACCTCGGGCCGCAGGCGGTCGAAATCCCCCGCGGTCACGAGGATCTCGGCCGCGTCCGCCGCATCCTCGAAGATGCACCGCAGGAACGGGCGCTTCTCCTTGTTCAGGCGCATCTCGATGTTTCGCATGAAGCCGCCGGCGCGGACCATCGCGCCATCGCGGCACCCGCGCAGCGACGCGATCGGGGGAAGTTCGAACGCCGCGAGTTTCGCCGAGAACTGCTGGATCGGGTGGCCCGAGAGGTAGCCACCCAGCACCTCCTTCTCGAAGGCGAGCCTCTGTTCCGCCGGCCAGTCTTCCCCCGTCCCATCGTTCCGCGGCGCGGGCGCGATCTCCGCGAGGTTGCCGAAGAGCGAGGTCTGCCCCCGCTGCGCGTCCCGGTGTATCCCCGCCGCGCTGGCGATGGCCGCGTCGGCGCGCTCGAACGCGACGCGGCGGCTGGGCTCGATCTCGTCGAGCGCGCCGGCCTTCGCCAGCGCCTCGATCACCCGCTTGTTCAGCAGGTGCGTGTCGCAGCGATGGCAGATGTCCTCGACGCTGCCGAAAGGCCCGCCTGACTCCCGCTGCCGCACCAGCAACTCGACGGCCGACTCCCCAACGCCCTTGATCGCCGCGAGCCCGTAGCGGATCGCGTCGCCCTCCACCGTGAAGCGCGCCCCGCTCAGGTTCACGGAGGGCGGCCGCACGGGGATGCCCATCGTGCGGCACTCGGCGCGGAACTCCGCGATCTTGTCGATGTCGTTCAGGTCATTGGACATCAGCGCCGCCATGAACTCGACGGGGTGGTTGGCCTTCAGCCACGCGGTCCAGTAGGCGACCACCCCGTACGCCGCGCTGTGCGACTTGTTGAAACCGTACCCGGCAAATTTCTCGATCAGGTCAAAGATCGCCCCCGCCTTGGCGCGCGGGATGGCGTTTGTCGCGGCGCAGCCCTCGATGAAGCGCTCGCGCTCCTTGGCCATCTTGGCCTTGTCCTTCTTGCCCATCGCGCGCCGCAGCAGGTCCGCCGCCCCCGGGGAGTAACCGGCCAGCACCGATGCGGCCTTCATGACCTGCTCCTGATAGATCATGATCCCCAGCGTGTCCGCGCAGCACTGCTCCAGCAGCGGGTGCTCGTACTCGATCTGCACCTGGCCCTGGCGGCGGCTGACGAACTCCGGCACGAGCGACATCGAGCCCGGACGATACAGGGCGATGAGCGCGACCAGGTCGTCGATGGTGCGCACCCCGAACTGACGGCAGAGGTTGCGCATCCCCGGCGACTCGAGCTGGAATATTCCCGTGCCCTGGCCCCGGTCGAGCAACGCGAACGTCTTCGGGTCATCGAAGGGGATCTGGTCTTCCGTCAGGGCAACGCCCCTGTGCCGTCCGATGAGGTCCAGGGCGTCGCGTATCACGGTGAGGTTCCGCAGGCCCAGGAAGTCCATCTTGAGCATCCCCACCTCCGTGAGCATGTTCATGTCGTACTGGGTGACGACGCCCCCGTTGGCATCCACGGCCAGCGGCACGTCCTCGCTCAAGGGGTGATCCGCGATCACCACGCCCGCCGCGTGCACGCCGACCTGCCGGACCATGCCCTCGATCGATCGCGCCGCGTCGATGATCCGCCGCGCGTTGGGCTCCGACTCGCACGCGTTCCGCAGGTCCGGGCTCTCGTCGATGGCCCGCTGCAGGGTCATGTCGGGCGCGTTCGGGATCATCTTCGCCAGCCGGTCTCCCTCCAAATAGGCGAACCCCAGCACGCGGGACACGTCCCGCACCGCCGCCTTGGCCCCCAGCGTGCCAAACGTGATGATCTGGGCGACGCGGTCCGCGCCGTACTTGCCGCGGACATACTCGATGACCTCGGGTCGGCGGTTGTAACAGAAGTCCACGTCGATGTCCGGCGGGGAGATGCGCTCGGGATTCAGGAAGCGCTCGAAGATGAGGCCGAAGCGCACCGGATCGACGTCGGTGATGCGCAGGGCATAGGCGACGAGGCTGCCGGCCGCGCTGCCGCGGCCCGGGCCCACGGGTATCCCGTGCTGCCGCGCGAAATGTATGAAATCCCAGACGATGAGGAAATAGCTGGTGAACCCCATCCGCTCCAGGACGCCCACCTCGTACTCGAGGCGCGCCTCGAGCTCGCCGCGCTCGGCCTCGTGTCCCGGCTCGAATGCGCCCGGGTAGCGGGAGGCCAGCCCCTCGGCACAGAGCCTCCGCAGCATCTGCTCCCGGGTCTCGCCCTCCGGGGCCGGATACGCCGGATAGCGATTCTTCCCCAGCTCGATCTCGACATTGCACCTCTCCGCGATCTCGAGCGTCGAGGCCAGCGCCTCGGGCAACCCCGAGAAGCGCTCGGCCATCTCATCCGGGCTCTTGAGGTAGCGCTCGTCGGAGCCGTATCGCTCCCGGCTCTCGTCGGCAAAGAAGGCCCCCTGCCCGAGGCACACCAGGATGTCCTGGACCTCCGCATCCTCCCGCCGCAGGTAGTGGACATCGTTCGTGGCGACGACCCGCGCGCCGAGCCGACGCGCCTCCGCGACCAGGAACCGGTTGAGGTGCTTTTGCGCGTCCAGCCCATGGTCGAGCAACTCCACGTAGAACTGGGCCGGCCCGAAAATATCAACCAGCGACTCCAGCGCGCGTCGCGCCCCCACCTCGTCCCCGCGCGCGAATCGGAAAGCCGCCTCGCCCCCCGAATCCCCGCTGAGGACCACGAGACCCGCGCTGTGCTCCCGGAGCAAGTCGCGGTCGATCCTCGGCAGCCGACCCCCGGCCTCGAGGTGCGCCGCGCTGACTAGTTTCACCAGGTTGAGATATCCCGCGCGGCTCTCCGCCAACACAGTGAGGTGAAAGCCCTCCGGTTCCGTGGCAAAAGCCCGGCGGTCCTTTCGGTCGCCGGCGGCAACGACAAACTCGCACCCCAGGATCGGCTTGATGTCCGCCTCGCGGCAGGCCTTGTAGAATGCCAGCGCCCCGTAGAGCGCATTTCGGTCCGTCAGCGCGACGGCCGAGAACCCCATCGCCGCGGCGCGCTGCGGCAACGTCTCGGGCGGATCGGGTTGCTTCTGCAGGTCGTCGGAAAGCGCGATGCGGCATGCCCCCTGCAACACCGTGTAGTCGGAATGCACGTGCAGGTGGACAAACGCGTTGGGCACGCCTCCCGTTATAGGATCCGGCCATCCGCGCGCAAGCACAGCGGTCCAGTTCGGTGCAGGATGAGATGTCGAAAGCCGGGGCGTGGCCGAACGCGTGAGCGTTTGGGCACCCGGATCCCATCCGGCAACCGCCGGACCCCCGGTGCAGAAAATGTAGCCGATCGCCTCGGGCGATTGGCGCCCAAACGCTTGCGCGTTCGGCTACGGGATGCGATGGGCAATTTTCGAGCTAGCGTTCCGCCGCGCCGAATCGCACGGCCTTGATCTCGAGCCGCGAGGTCCGGCCCGCCCCGCGAAGGCTCAGGACATACCCTTGGGAGGCGTAGAACTCCGGCACCGTGGGAAATGCGTCCTTCCCCATCTTCGCAATCTCTTTGCCGCTCGCCGTGTTGGTCATTTTCCCCGAGAATGACCAGAAATCTTCCCCGGGTCCCTTCTTGATCTCAAAATCCAATTGGAGGGTATCCGACGGATCGCCCGCGGCATCCGCGGTGTCCCCGGCATCGGCGCTCGACATTTCGATGGAGCCGATGCTGCCCAGTTCCCCGATGCCCGATACGTCCGCGGTGGTGCGCACGTGCCAGGTGTAGTTCTCGTCGCGGTCTTTGCTTCGGTGAAACACCATCTCCACGCCGCTTCCCGGCTTGTCGGGGCGCGCGCACACGCACAGCTTCAGGATATCCCGATAGTTCGGGTCCACCGTCTTTCCAAACCCATCGAACTCGAATCGCACGGAACCGCGGATCACTCCCCCGGGCGGCGCGACCACGACGGACTGGTAGACCGCCGCCGGCGCCCCCTCCGCGGGGTGCGCGTACCGCACAAAACCCCCGCCATCCGGCACGACCCACGCCGGGGACCCCGCGATCAGCCATTGCGGATGCCTCCCCAGGTCGCCCGCGGCGTAGCCCTGCGCCGGGCTGAAATCCACCTCCGCCGCGACCGGCGCCTCCAGCCCCGCGAAGCGCCACTCCGAGACCTGCAGCGGCTGGCCACACCCGTCGCCCCCCAGGCCACCAAAATATTTCACCGACTCGAAAAACTCGGCCGTCGTGACAATGTCCCTCTGTGCGAAAGTGCCGATGACCTTGTTCTTTGTGACATTCGTCAACTGGACGTCGATGGACCAGGTGGCCTCGTTGTGCCCCTTGGTGATCGCGTAGCCGAGCTCCAGCAGGTCGGTGGGGTCGCCGGGCGCCACGGTGTCGTCGCCGACGTCGGCGTTGGGCGCCAGGATGTGGCCGAGGACCCGCATCTCGCCGGTCTCGGATGCGCCGTCCAACAGCTTGATGTGGGACTCGTAGCGATCCACGCTGCTGGCCATCTTGACCCAGTTGATCTCGAAGCCGCGATTGCCGCTCTTCTGGCGATCGACGACCCTGACGCTGAGGATGATCCTCCACGGTTTGTCGGACGGATCCGCGCCCAGGCCCCCGTGGCTGAACCGCACGCTGCCCCGGAGCGCGTTCTCCGGAGGGAGGGTGGCCGCCCTGGCGAAGTAGGTCCGCCGTTCCCCGGACGCGCCGCCGGGATAGCGCACCGCGCCACCCTCGGCCGGGACCTCCCAGGTGGGCCGCTTGTCCGGAAGCCACAGCGGATGGGTGACGAGTTCCCCCTCCGCGTATCCCTCCGCGACGGTGAAGTGGACGGACGGATCCGCCGCGTCTGGACCCGCCGGCCTCAGGGACACGTCGTCCTTGGCCTCCGCGGTCGCGGCCCCGCCGGCGGCGCTTTCATCCAGGACGCCGCGCCCGCGCCGCGACAGGGTGAAAAAGGTGGCCGCGGCCATGACCGCCACGAGCAGCGCCCCCGCCGCGATCCACCGGAGGCCCCACTCGGAATGCGCCCCGGGTCCCACGACGCGATCCGCCGGCGCGGCCGCCGTCTCCGGCGATAGCATCGCGTGCTTCAGGGCAGACTCGAGGGCCTCGATCAACTCGAAGTAGTTGCCGTAGCGGTCCTCGGGCCGCCGCTCGATGCAGCGGTTGATCACCGAGGCCGTCTCCTCCGAGAGATGCGGCGCGAACGCCTTGACCGATACCCGCTGGGCCTTGAGGTGCTTCCATGCGGCCACCGAGGCGCTCGTGGCCTTGAAGGGCGGACGGCCCGCCGCCGCGTGAAAGAGCGACGCCCCGAGACTGTAGATGTCGCTGCGGAAATCCTCGGCCACGCCCTCGAGTCGCTCGGGCGGCACATAGTACGGAGAACCCCATGCGCCACCCTCTCCGCGCCTGACCTCCTCCAGCGGCATCGCGAGCCCGAAATCCACGAGCTTGGCGCGCCCGTGCGGGTCGAAGACAATGTTGCCCGGTTTGACATCACGGTGCAGGAGACCCTTCGCGCTCGCCGCCTGCAGGCCGCGCGCCACGTCGAGCCCCACCCGCAACACATCTCGCTCGGGAAGCCGCCCGGCCTGGATCTTCGCCGCGAGACTGCCGTGGTCCAGCAACTCCATCACGAGGAAGCAGCTCCCTCCCTCCTGCCCAAACTCGTACACCCCCGCGATGTTGGGATGACTGATGCTGCCCGCGATCTGGGCCTCTTGGGCGAAGCGCGCCACCGCGGAAGGATCGCCGAGCACCCCGGGCCGCAGCATCTTGATGGCCACCAGGCGCCCCGTGTTGGAGTCCACGGCCTCGTGGACGCTGCCAAGCCCCCCGGAAGAAATCTCTCGCACCAGCTGAAACCGCCCCAGCAGCGCGCCGGGCGCCACGGGCAACCCGCACGACGGGCAGGCCATCCCGGGCCCCCAGGACGCCTCGGGCTGCAGCCAGTTCTGCTGGCAATAGGGACAGCGGGCGAAGAGGTTCAGTCCGGGACCGTCGTCAGACATCCCTTAAGTTTATCGCACCCGGGGACAAAAACAGCAAGAGTTTGGCAAGAAAAGAACCGTCGCCCAAGGGCCCCGCGGGCCGCCGCGCCGCTTTTGGCTTGCGACTGCCCGCGGGCGGTTCAAAAAGCCAACCCATGAGAAACCACCTGGCCCCGCTCCCCACCATCCGGATCGTCGCGTGCGCACTGGCCCTTCCCGCGGGCGCCTTGGCGGGCGAGGGGTTCGAGGGCGCTTGGGCGCTGACCATTCCCGGCGGCGCCGCGGGATGCCTCGAGATCATGAAGGACGGCGGCGGGCATTCGGGCAGGATCCTCTGGGGTGGCGGCAGCGTCCTGCCGCTGGCCAGCGTCAGCGTGGACGGGGATAAGCTGACGGTCACCCGCGTCCGCGAGGTGAAGAAGAAGGATGCCTCCGGGGCGATGAAGACCGAAAAGGTCACGGACACCATCACCGCGAAGGCCAACGGCGACGATCTTTCGTTGGTGCTCGAGAGCCCCGGCCCGAAGGGCGCCATCCAGAAGTCGGAATTTTCGGGAAAACGACAGCCACCCATGCCGAAGCGACCCGACTTGTCCAAGGTCAAGTTCGGCGAACCCATCCAGCTGTTCAACGGCAAGGACCTCTCGGGCTGGCGCCTCGTGGCCGATGCGCCGAATGGCTGGCGCGCCGAGAACGGCGTCCTGATCAACCGGCCCGCCCAAGAAGAGGGCAAGCCCAAGAAGCGCTACGGCAACCTCCGCACGGACCGCGAGTTCGAAGACTTCCGCATCTCGACCGAGGTGAAGGTGCCCGAGCACGGCAACAGCGGCATCTACCTGCGCGGGATCTACGAGGTGCAGGTGGCCGACTGGTTCGACAAGCCCGTGGATTCGCACGGCATGGGCGCGGTCTATAGCCGCATCACCCCCACCGCCAACCCGTGCAAGAAGCCCGGGGAGTGGCAGTCCCTGGAGATCACCCTCGTCGACCGGCACGCCACGGTCATCCTCAATGGCCAGAAGATCATCGACAATGAGCCGGTCCCCGGCTGCACGGGCGGGGCGCTCTCGTCGGACGTGACCCGCCCGGGGCCCATATACCTCCAGGGGGATCACGAGGCCGTCGATTTCCGCAACATGGTCCTGCGACCCGTCGTGCGCTAGCATGCCCCACGACGGACAGCCCAAGCGCGTCGCGATCCTCGGCTCCACCGGCTCGATCGGCACAAGCGCCCTCAAGGTCGCGCGCGACATCCCCGACCGGATGCGGGTCGTCGCGCTCGCCGCCGGACGCAACCGCGAACTCCTCGCCCGGCAGGCGAGCGAATTCAGGCCCCCCATGGTGTGCATCGCCTCCGACGCCGATGCCGAATGGCTGCGGGGCAACGTTCCCCCCGGCACCCGCGTGGTCTCGGGGACCGGGGGCCTCGTCGATGTCGCCTCCATGGACGGCGCCGACCTCGTGCTCGTCTCCATCGTCGGCACCGGGGGCTTGCAGCCCGCCCTCGCCGCGATCGCGTCCGGAAAGGACATCGCCGTGGCGAGCAAGGAGATCCTCGTCATGGCCGGGGAGATCGTCATGCGCGAGGCCGCCAGGCGCGGCATCCGCGTCCTGCCCGTGGATTCCGAGCACAACGCTATCTTCCAGTGCCTCGAGGGCCACCCGCACGACCACGTCAAGCGGCTGATCCTGACGGCCTCGGGCGGCCCATTCCGCCGCACCGCCATGGCCGACCTCCGGGCCGTCACGCCCGCGCAGGCACTCAAGCACCCCACCTGGGACATGGGCAAGAAGATCACCATCGACTCCGCCACTCTGTTCAACAAGGGCCTCGAGATGATCGAGGCCAAGTGGCTCTTCGGGATGGCCATCGATCGCGTGCACGTCGTCGTTCACCCGCAGAGCATCGTCCACTCGATGGTCGAGTTCATCGATGGCTCGGTCCTGGCCCAGCTCAGCCACTCCGACATGTGCTTCCCCATCCAATACGCGGTCACCTACCCCGACAGGCTGCCGAACACGCTGGAGCCCCTCGATTTCGCCAAGCTGGGCGCGCTCAATTTCGAGGC
>JADLBR010000122.1 GCA_020847615.1 Verrucomicrobiia bacterium | reverse complement strand
GTCGTCACGGGCACCGTGTACGGGGTGACGCCCACGTTGTTTGTCACGGTCTGCGTCGTGAGGTTATAGACATTCGTCACCTGCGCCGGGGCCGGGCCCGCGATCAAGCACGCGAGCGACGCCACGATCGCCCCTCGCCTCAGTCTGTCATCGATACGTCTCATTCACCTACACCCCAGCGCGCTCGTCGCCCAGATCCGGCTGGCCCTCCGGAGCGCCGATTGGTGTTGGTAATATAGCCATTAAACTACTTTGTCCAGTGATCAAAAAGCGCCCGTTTCCGCACACCGTCCGCGCCCCACCCCGTGTCCAAATGCCCACCGCCGTTTCACGCGGGGCCGTTAGCGGCCCGTTGAATTGTTCATCCCTGTCCAAAATCAACCCGGCCCGCGAGGCCGCGGGCCCTTCCGACGCTACCCGGGAGGGACGCCGGCCTCGGCGTCCGATGTCGTTCTTCAACAGGCCGCCAGGGATCACGGCGGTGCCAGAAACCCAATACCGCATGCCTCCGGGTGCAAGGGGACGGCGGCATCGAGTCGCCCTGCTTCGCGACCGGGTGAAAGATCTCAAGCGAAACGCGCGAAACCTCATGGCCAAGACGGATCACTCCTGCGATGATCCCGGAGATCGTTGGAGACCAACACATGGCGGATTTGTTTTCTTGGCCGATGTCAGCCCCGATCGCGGTGGCGCTTGCCATGGCTGTGGCCCCGGGCCAAGCCGCGCCCGGTCCCGCGGCAAGAGTCGTGTCCTGGGACGGCCCGGGCGGCGACATCGCCCCATCTCCCGATTACGAGGTGAGCCTGCGGGCCGGCGGCAAGACGTGGAGACCGTTCACGTACTATTCCTATAACCGCTCGGTGGATAAGCTGCTGGATACCGAGGGGAAGTACATCAAGCTCGCGTTCTTGGGCCTGCACTCGAACGAGTACACGCGCCCCGAGGAAGACCGCGACACCTACGCGCACTCGTGGGCGCACTTCGACTTCGCCGGAGGACCCGTCGAGGTCGAGGTGAAGGTCAAGCGGCCCCTCGATGGCCTGGCGCTGCCGCTGAAGAGCTGCGGGATCTTCCCTTCGGGCCTGGGGATCAGGGGCCAGTTGGCCGGAGGCGACACGATACGGTTCACCCTATCCAAACCCGCCAAGATCGCGATCGTCCCAAACCACCTGCAGGCGCTGGAGAAACTCAAGGCCGCCGATCCCAAGCAGGCGTTCGAGGGCTACCGCAATCCGCTGTTCCTGTTCGCCCGCGCGCCCGAGACCGATGTTCCCGACAAGCGCGCGCCCGGCACGCTCGTGCTCAAACCGGGCCAGCCCCGCGGCGTCGAGGATTTCGCGAAGGCCAAGGTCATCTATTTCGAGCCCGGGGTGCACGACTACTCGCGATACAACCCCGCGGACCCAGACCACTACATCGTGCTCAAGGGCGGGCAGACCGCCTACCTGGCCGGCGGATCCTACGTCTACGGCGTCTTCAGCGCCGACACGCGACGCCCGCCGATCGCAGAGATGGCCCTCCTGCGCGGGCGCGGGACGATGTCGGGCGCGAAGCAGCGCTGGGGGGACGAGCCCTACTTCACCACGCTGGAGAAGGGCGTCCGGCTGGATGGCATCCAGATCACGGACCCGCACAACCACGTCAGCCACTCGATCGCGCCCGTGAAGGACGTGGCCGTGGTCGGCGCCTGGCACGGCAACACGGATGGTTTCACGCGCGAGGTGCCAAAGTCCGAGCCGTACGACGGATGGCACCTCGACGACTGCTTCGTCATGGCCGCCGACACGAACCTCAAGGTCGGCGGCCCAGCCCGAGTCCGCAACTATACCGTCTGGCAGCTGAACAACGCCGAACCCCTCTGGATCCGCGAGCCCGATGGCTGCGTCGTCGATGGACTTCAGGTTATCGCGTACAATAACCCAATCGCCAGGCAGACCGTGAACATCTCGCGCGGGAGCGTGAAAAACTCCGTCTTCAAAAACTTCCTCATCGAGGCGCCGTTCGTCCCCCTCCTGTTCCTGATGCCCATCCGCGCCGAAGGCGGCGGCCCGGCATACCAGAACGTCGTTTTCGAGAACATCACCGTGACCACCCCCCACATCGCCAGGAAGTCCTCCTTCGGGCTCGAGGGCGGCGCCAGCGCACCCATCGGCCGCGTGACGTTTCGCAACCTGAGCATCAACGGCACCCGGGTCACCAACCAAAACTGCAACGACTATTTCGATTTCCTGAAGGGCGCCACCGCCGGCAAGGAGATCGTCTTCGAATGAGGGAGCCCACGATGATGCGCCATGCGACCCACCTCGCGGTGATGCTCTCGATCGCCGCAGCCCCCGTCCACTCCGCCCCTGCGAAGAAACCCCGCGATGCGGCCTACAGGGAGGACCGGGCGGTGATCGTCGTCACGGGCATGCGGGTGAACGAGGACCCGGCGGATTACAGGGTGGACCCTTCTGTCGCCGAGGGCGCCACCGTCACGTTGACCGCGGCAGACGGCACCGTCACCGAGAAGAAGACCGAGCCCTTCTCCCGCGCCGGCGGCAAGGGCGCGAACCACAGGAGCGCCGATTTTGTCGTGGACCTCGACGCCGCGTACACGATCACCATGCGCTTCCAGGACGGGACCACCATCCGCATCGACGATTACCGCATCCCCAAGGAATGGAAGACGCACTTCTACTTCCACAGCACGACCGGCACCCTCTCCCCCTCGTCGATCCTCCGCTTCGCCGAGGATCCGAAAACGAAACTGCGCTGTTGCGTCTATGCCGTCTATCCGATGGAGAGCTATCGCAAGCTGGGCGGCCGCCAGCTTCAGTAGGGCGGACCCGCGGCGCGAAAGTCGCAACGCGCAAAGAAGAGGTTCACGGGACATTACGTGCTGCTCCAGCCCGACACCTGCCCCAACGGCAACAAACCCTTTCTCGACAAGATGCCGCTCGACGCCGTGCTCGACGCCGTGAACCTTGCCAACGAGATGAAACAGGACAACGCGCCACGCCTCTGAACCGCATGGCAGACCACGTGCCGGAATGCCAATCGAATGAAACACCTAGCCAATGTCGTGGTCTGTCTTTCTTATATCTTCCTTGGTTGCCTAGAGGCCCGGGGCGTAACCCAGGATAGGCCCACGGCGTGGGGCTTTCCGGCGGGCCACAGTCCCGTCTATCACCTCAGGACCATGCGGCAGCAAGCCGGCGGAAGAGCCGTGGTTACCGCGAGCATCGATGGCACCACGGCCTGTTTCAGTCCCGAGGGCAAGCCGCTCTGGAGCTCACTGGCCACGGGCGGTTTCCCGTTTGACATGGCCGTGTCAGATATCGACGGGGATGGCCTCGACGAAGTGCTGGTGGCCTCGGGCGACGGCGCGCTCTACGCCTACGACCAGGACGGTGCGCCCCTATGGAAGTTCGCCCGTACCGCCCCGCTCTACCAGGTCTGCGTGGCTCGCGACCGGAACGGCAAGGCCGTCATCCTCACCGGCGGGGTTGAACAGGTGCTCTATGTCCTGTCACCGCAGGGGGCCATTCTCAACAGCTTGAAGACAGAGCATTGCATCCGGCACCTTCGGGCGGGGAATGTGCTCGGCAACGGCGACGACTTCCTCGCCATGGCCACGACCTCCAGCGGCCTGACCGGGATCCTGAAGCTGTTTCTCCTGAACCCCCGGGACCTGTCGGTCCAGTGGCAGCACGCCAATCTGAGTATTCCCGGAATGAACCCCGGCAAACGCTTCTTCAGCCTGCTCCTCACCGACTTGAATAGAGACGGCAAGGATGAAGTGGTGCTAGGCGGAGGCTGGCGCGAAAACGGGGTCATCCATGCCTATGACGATAAGGGGAAACTCCTCTTTTCTAAATCCGACCGGAGGATCCCCAATATCCCCTACCGGATGAGCCTGCTTAGAAAGATCACGCTCCCGGGCGACGAGTGCATTCTCGGTCATTTCGGCAACCTCCTTATCCTCTACGAAACCGACGGCACCCTCCGGGAGATCATCGTCGGGCCGTACTCCTTCGCCGACTCCCATTTCGATCCGGAGCTGAAGACCTTGTTCATGGGCAGCGCGGTGTCCGGCGGGACAGAAATCTACGCCTACCGCCTCGATCAATCTGGATGGAGTAAGGCTTTTGCCACCCAGCAGGCCCAAGGCCGACTCAAGGAAATCGAAGACAACATGGCCGCCCTCAACCGGCAGGTCCGCGAGTTCAAGGCCCCCGCCTACCAGCCCGCGCCGCGCAAGACCCTCGCGATAACCCAGATTAAGGACTCGAGCGGCTTTCGACACGTCGAGTTCGCCCGGAGCATCACGCTGAGCCAAAAAGCGGAGAATCCCGCCGAGCTGTGGTGCCGCGAGAGGGACCGGCGCATGGCCTACAAGAACACGGCGGATGAGCTGGTTCAGATCATCAAAGATACAGAGGCCAAGGGCGAGAATACCTTGGTATGGGCCGGACATGGAGATGCCATCTACTTTCCTCTATCCACCTTTGAGAGATTGATGCAGGCGGGGCCGAGGCACCTCAAGGGTTTTGTCTTCGCCGAGATGGAGGGGACGAGCGAACACACCCAGGAGGTCGTGGAGAAGATCATCTTCCCCATGGCAGAGCTGTGCCGGCAGCACGCCAAGATCGTCTTCTTCCGCAACAAGAACATCTTCTGGAACGGCACGTGTTACGTGCCCTTCTGGAGCAAGGTGCTCTTAAACGAGAGGTTCAAGGACGTCTTTGTCCCCGGCCTAGAGGAGACCAACTGCCGCACGCAGGAACTCAGCCTGGCAGGGCGCATCGGACTCTGGCAGGCCCGTTGTTTTTCGCACTGGGCCTGCCGCACCGTGACCGACGATGCCAACTTCAGCCGTATGTTCGAGTGGGGCGGGCAGCAGATCCTGACGCATCACCTCAGGACCCTCGTCTCCACCGCGGCGATGGGAGCCGACATCTACCTGAGCGATATCCACGCTGGCGTGCGCGGCGTCCAGGGGCACGTGATGGACGGGGAAGATCCTCAAGCTGGCCGGCGAACCGCGGGGGGAAGCCCCGGACCCGCCGGAGATCTGTACGACCAACTGGTGCCGTTCTACCAGATGCTCGAGAAGGGGATTCTCCAGATTCCGCATCCGGACCAACTTCTCTCCTGCTCCGACTTTGCCTTGGTGATGGAATCTCCGCCTTCAGATGCCTACCTCAAACATGGCATCAATGGCCACCGGTTCTCGTTCCCGCAGGACCAGGATCCGGAAATGGTCTTCAGCCGCATGGACACCTACTGGGGAGGCAGCGTATTGCCAAACTATGACTTCTCGGCCTATTCCATGAATGTCCGGCAGCGCGCCTGTAATTTTCTTCCCGAACTTCCCTACGGCCTCGTCCCCATCATCCCGGCGCACGCGGCAAAGAGCGGAAAGTTCCGTCAGACCATAACCACCGACGGGGAGAGGTTCTCTGATGGCAACGGAAAGAAGCACGACGCCACTGAATTCAAGCCGGAGGTGGAAAAGGCCCTGAAGACGGCTGCGGCCAGGCTTCCCATAACCGTTGCGGGCAAGGCCCACTGGTCGGCCGTACGACTGGATGCGAAGCACATCCGACTGACCCTCATCGATCCGGGATACCTTGATCCAGCGGAACGGGCCGTGGAAATCCACTTCCAGCATATAAGGCCAGGAACGTGTATTGATATCCTTAGCGGTGAAACCCTGAAACCCAACGAAAACAAGCTGTCGATTGTGATTTCGGCTGGCATATTCAGGATCCTCGATCTCGAACTGGAATGATCACCCGTCTGCCCCAAAAGAGGCCATGAAATCCGTTATAACCACTCTGGCATTCTCCATTGCTTGCGCCAGCTTGAGTCTGGCGGAGGCGCAAGAGTGCAATTTGCTTGCCTCGGGGAACTTCGAACGCCTGGAGCCATGGAAGGCGAATGATCATCTGCAGAAAAACGGCCGGACAACCTTGGTGCCCAAGGAGCAAGGTGTGCTGATCCATAATCCGGCGATTGATCTCGACGCCTCGCTCCACCAGGATGTCGCCACCGGGGGCGAGGCTGCCTTTGCCTGGTCGGCGCGAATCAAGGGCGGGGGCATGATGCGCGCCTCGCTGGGGTTTGTTTCTCTGGATGCCCGTGGCGAGACCTTGGCCATCGAGACGCCCACAAAAGTTAATAACAAGTGGGGTTCTTTCTCGGGAACCTTGCGGGTGCCGCCGGGCACTGCGACGCTGCGCACGGTGCTCTCAGTCCTGGACGGCGACTGCACCTTTGCGAGGTTGGAATTGCGCAAAAGCAATGAAACAGCCAAAGCCGCCTGGAAGGCGCGTTCGGGGTCGAGGGGCGCGGCCAGCGCGGCCAAGGCGGCGCCGGAAGATCCTCCCCAAGAGGGCTTCTCCGTCCGGGTCCTGCCGGTCGAGCGCCCGTTCTGGGAGTTGTTCTGTGATGACCTCGATGGCGACGGCAAACCGGAGATAGTCGCCTGCGATGTGGATGGCGTCGTAACGCTGCGGCGCGAGGGCGCTCCCACTCTCGTGAGCCATGATGCCGGCGCCCTGGTGTATCAGTTTGCGTCGGCCGATCTCGATGGCGACGGCACCAAAGAGATTCTCATGAGCTCCTTGGACCCGAAGTTGCCGCTGCGCGCGATCAACCTGCGCGGCGAGGCCGTGTGCACCTTCGGGGATACTCGCGGCCCCGAGCGGGTGGCGGCCGGTGACCTTGACGGCGATGGCCGTCCGGAAATCGCGGTGAGCGTCGAAAACCAGCGCGCGGGGTCAGGGATCGCGGCTGGCGTGGCGGTGTACGATCGCGCGGGACGAAAACTCTGGGTGAAGGAGCGGACGCTGCGGCACTTCGCCTTTGGCGATTGGGTGCGCGGCGGGGGGCAGGAGTTGGTCGTCGGCGGCCCTGACACCCAGTTTACGCTCTATGGCCGGGCAGGGGACGAACTGAAGCGGTTTTCGGCGAAGGGTGCGCTGCTGGAGCAGTTTGACGTGGCGGACATCGATGGCGACGGCGCGCCCGACGTTGTCGCGCTCTACCAGGGTGGCGCGGGATACGGTCTCGTATGCCACAACGGGACCAGGGAACTCTGGGATACCCCGGTGACAGTCTCGCTCCGCAGCTCCGGCACGGGCGCGAGCGCGCACATCGCGTGCGGGGACTTCAACGCGAAGCGGGCGGGGAAAGAGACGGTGGTGGTGGGGCTGCATGTTGTCACGGTCGTCAACGCCACCGGCGTGGTGGGGTACCAGAGCCGCGACGGTCGCGACGGGGCATATTGGGAGATGTGGGCGCCGGATGGCATCAACAGCCCGGATATCGCCTGTTGGGCAGGACCGGTGCCGCAGCTCTTCCTATCATCGTCGCGCTTCCGGCATCCCGCCTACTACCGTCTCGAGTGCGTCAAGGCGGACGAGTTCAAGGCGTTCAAGGTGCCCGATCAGGAGAAGCATCTGGAGGAGATGCACGCGGCGGTGAAGGCCCGGGCCGCGTTGCCGGCGCGATCCTCCGAGCGCATCAAGGTGTTCATGGCGCAGGGCGAGTTTGCCCGCGTGCCGGAGGCGACTCTGCGGGAGTACGCGGCGGCGTTGAAGAAAGTGGAGACGCCGGCCCTCGAGTATCTGGTGATGTACGAGGCGAGCGACCTGCTCGGCCACGAGCGCGGCCAGAAGATGACGACCGACCAAATCGTCGAGCGGGCGCGGCTCTTTGAGAAGACGGGCATCCCTTTCGGGTACTTTGCCACGCATGGCGGCCAGGTGTGGATCACGCGCGAGGCCATCCGGCGCAGCAAGGAGGCCGCGCCGCG
>JADLBR010000121.1 GCA_020847615.1 Verrucomicrobiia bacterium | reverse complement strand
CGGATGCTCGCCAGCGCGTTCCCCAACCGCTTCTCGGTCAGCCGCCAGAAGGGCGCGGGCGCGGGTCGCCCCGCCGAGATCTGCATCCTGGTCGCCGCACCCGGTGAATCCTGAGACCTCCCGCGAAACCGAATTGTGTGGGATTTCGGAGATTTTGGCGGGGGTGCTCTGCGGCCTCCGCGGGCAGTGCCCCGCGAATTCGGAATTGTGTGGGATTTCGGAGATTTCGGTGGAGGCATCCTCCCCGGTTTTGACTCCGGGGGCCCGAGATGCCGAATTGTGTGGGATTTTGGAGATTTTAAAATCGCCCCCGTGCCCGTTTCCGGGGACCGGCACCGCAGGACCCCGAATTTCGTGGGATTTCGGAGATTTTGGACCCGGCATCCTGAGATTTTCGCGACGCCGGCGCCTTCGCCGTGAATTGTGTGGGATTTTGGAGATGCCATTGCCAGGCGATTCGAGGGCCCCTGACCGCGCCCATCCCAATTGTGTGGGATTTCGTGGGATTTTGGAGGCGGGCGCGTTGCGGATCTCGGCACAACCGATCCCCGGGGGGACTCGCCGGAGGGTGAACCTCGGGGCTGTCGCCCCATCGCGGTCACTACACAGTAAATAGTACGTTCAATCTCTAAATATATATATCAGACCGCTCTCCTCAGAATCGGGATGTACCCCGTTTCAAAATCTCCAAAATCCCACACAATTATCCGCGAAGCTCCAGTGGACCGACCCCGGCGACCCCAGCCGCAGGATGCGAGAATCCGCGGAGATCCACCGGCGTCCACAGGGCTCCACCGACGTTTTCATGGGGTACGAGGCACCACTGGCCCGCGATGCCCATCGGCCGCGATCCCGCGGGTCTTGGCATTCGAAACGACCCCTCCCACACAATCCCACGAAATCCCACACAATTACCCGCGCCCCGGTTTGCGCGGCCGCGTCGTGGTCGGGAGCGGCCCGCGGACCACCCCTGGGTAGGGAGTCTTCTAAAGCCCAAGAGACGGCGGGGGAAGCCCACCACCCCCCTGAAAACCCATGCGAAGTGGCAAGTTCGACTTGCCAGAAAACGCGACGGGACGACAGCCCGAGGCGTAAGGATTAAGCCGGTCTTCGTCCTACAATGCCGTAGTGATAGGGAGGCAAAGAGACGAAGGGGATCAACAGATCGAAGCCAGCCTCCTGCGCCCACGCTTGGCAGTCTTCTGGGCGAGGGCGGATTCCGAGATCTGGACCACGTGGGGTTCCGGCGTCGTAATTCCAGTGGATGATGCCGACTCTGCCGCCGGGCCGTAGCACGCGATGCGCCTCTCGAAGTAAGTGCAACGGTTCTTCTGCATGGAGGATATTGAACAGCATTGCATAACCGACGAAGCCATCGGGTAAACCCGTGCCGTCTTGGACGAAATCACGTTGGGCTGTTCGGATGTTTGAAAGTCCGAGGGACGCCGCCTTGGCTGCGGTCGACTCCAACATCGCCGGCTCGATATCCAAGGCGTAGATGGTTCCCTTGGTGAGTGTCGCCGCAGTCACAGTGAACGTACCGTAACCACAGCCGAATTCGACGACGTGGCAGTCGGGATCGGTAAAAGCGAGCCGCGCAAGGATCTGTCTCGAATCGAAGAAGTGCTCCCAAGTCACCTCGTCGGGCATCCCACTGTCGCGGATTTTCATGGGGCGTCCTTCGTCCTGCGCTGGTCTGATGTCCAGCTGAACTGTTCCGCAAAAAGCTTAGCGCGGACGAAAGTTGTTCACAAGTACCCCGCCGCCTTGAAGCTGAACCAGCCCTCGGGATATGCCGTCGATGGCGCCCCGATGATGACGTGGTCGAGGAGGGGGATGTCGAGGACCTTGGAGGATTCCCGGAGCGCGCGGGTGATGCGGATGTCGGCCTCTGAGGGCGTCGGGTCCCCTGACGGGTGATTGTGCGCCAGCACCACGGCGTAGGCCCGGCGGGCGATGGCCGGCGCAAAGACTTCCCTCGCGTGCACCAGGGCCTGATCCAGCAGCCCGCGGGAGACATCCTCGACGGCGATGAGGTGGAGCTTGGCGTTCAGGAGGACCACGCGGGCGTTCTCGGCGGGCAGGAGCCGCATCTCGGGGCCGACCAGTTCCGCGATCCGGGAGGCGTCGTCGAACTTGTTGGCGGCGGCGCGGCGACGGGCGAGCCGGACGCCGATCTCGATGGCGGCGTGGATCTGCGCGGCCTTGACCTCGCCGACGCCGGGGACCTTGGCCAGTTCCTCGACCGGGGCGCGGGCGATTGAGGGGAGGTCGCGGAACCGGGCCATGAGTTCCTCGGCGACCTGGAGGGCGCACGCGCCCTTGGGGCCGGTGGGGAGGAGGACGGCGAGGAGTTCCGCGTCGCGCCGGGCACCGGGGCCGCGCTCGAAGAGACGGGTGCGGGGCCGCTGTTCGTTGGGCATCTCGTGGAGCTTCATGGGGTGATGGCAACAGGTGACGTGCCAAGGTGGGGAGGCGGGAACGATTGATGGCAGTGCCCTCGACGCGAGGGACTTGATGGCGCGGAGAATGACGCCGAGGTGGCACGGGACTTTCTCACGGGGCAGACCGTCGCGCCGCTGAACGGATCTGTCCCCCCGCTGAACAGGTCTGTCCCGTCGAGCGACAGGTGATGCGGACGATTGGCCTCGGCCTCATTGGCCCGCGCCGTCACCGCCCTGCGATCCAAAGCCTTGCCATCTATTCCACCCAAGGGCGGCGGGTGGCACGGAACCTGTTGCTACTCTGCCATGAGCGATACACCGATCGGATACGAGATAAGCGCCGAGGCCATCATCGCAGAGGCCAGGCGCCAGGAGGCTGAGAGGGCGAGGGACGCGATACTCGCCGCCGGTCCGCAGACCTGCGGGCGGTTCAGCTACGACCCCGCGACCGGCGCGATCACCGGCCCCGCCGAGTACATGGAGAGCGAGCACTACGCCCGCCGCATGGCCGCGATCACCGAGGGCCGGGACACCGTGACGAGCTTCGGCTACTCCCAGCACGGCGACGCCATCAAGGCGGTGCTGGTGAGCCTGCAGACCGACTACGCGGCGTGGGCGGGGATGAGGGATTTCCTGAACAACTTCGACGGGAAGGGCGCGCTGGCCGCCCGCCCGACATCCACAACCCAGCCAGCATCGGAGGACAAGACACATGCCTGAGAAGACCACCACGACCCTGAGCTTCAAGCGGCTCCGGGAGACCAAGAACACCGTCCGCTTCGAGGAGGACACCCCGCCCGGCAAGCCGCCGGTCATCGGGACCATCTACATCCAGAAGTGGTTCATCGGCGACGCGCAGAACGTCACCCTCACCCTGGAGGCGAAGTAGTCGCATGGACAAGCTCTACTACATCGTCTGCGAGGAGAAGGGGGCGACCCTCTTCGAGGGGAAGTTCCAGGGCCGCACGCGCGGGGCGGCGATCAAGTTCCTGAAAGCCCAGATCGGCCGGCAGAGCCTCGCGGGGGTCGTGTTCACGGTCACCGAGATCCCGGTGCCGCTCATCCGGGAGATCGTGGAGGCGATCATGAGGGGGGAGCCGGTGGCGGCCCCGACGGCGGCGTCGCCCGCCGCGCCAATGCCGCAGCCCACGCCCGAGGCGAAGGTCGTGCGGTTCGACGCCTTCGAGAAGCCCGAGACCCCCGCCAATGGCGATGTCCGCTGGGCGGAGATCCGGCGCTTCTACCGGGAGTGCCGCAGCCCGAAGAAGACCGCCGAACGGTTCTGCGTCTCGGTCAACACGATCAAGGCGCGGGTCCGGAGGGAGGGCTGGTGATCGCTGCGGCGGTTTCCCCGCTCAACTGGCGGCCGGGGTCGGTCGATGACTTGATCGGCCCCGCCCGCCGCGCGGCGGAGGCGCTCTTGGCCAAGGCCCGCCGGCTGCGGGCCGGGGAGCGTGGCACGATGAAGGTGCTGCTCTACGGCCCGCCCGGCGTGGGCAAGACGACGGTGGCCGCCATGGTGGCCGCCGAACTGGCGGGGAGCCCGCTGGCGGTGGACGAGGTTAACGGCAAGCTGGTCACGATCGAGGCGGTGAAGGGCTGGATGGGCTCGCTGGGCCTCGGGAACCTGTTCTCCCCCTGGTCGGTGCGGATCATCAACGAGATGGACCGCTGCAGCCGCGACGCCCAGGACCTGCTCCTGTCGTACCTCGACGGGCTTCCGCCCGGTCGCGCGGTGATCGGCACCAGCAACCTGCAACTGGATCTGCTCACCGAGCGGTTCCAGACCCGCTTCCAGGCGATCAAGCTCCTGCCCCCGGACACCGAGGAGATCGCGGGGCTGTTGGCCTCGCGATGGGACATTGACTCTGCCACGGCGGCGCGGATCGCGGTGGGCAGCGGTGGCTGCGTCCGGGCCGCGCTGGCGGACTTGGAGAGCGCCGTGGACCTCGCGAGGCTGTCGGCATGATCATCCTCCTCGACTTGAACTACACGCTGGTCGCCAACTCTCCCAAACGGGGAACCACGCCGCCGGCGATGGCAGTACGGCTGCGCACGGAACGCTACCGCCAGTGGCTCGTTGAACTCGTCCGGCCCCATCACGTCATCCTCATGACCGCACGTCCTAGCCGATGGCGGGAGCCGACCTTGGAACGGATCCATGAGATGACAGGATGGCGGCCGCAAGAGGCATTCTTCGCGGAGCGGGGAGCCGGAGGCCCGCCCGGCATCAAGCAGCGCATCTTGTTCGCCCACGTGTTCCCAAATCACGGTCGCCATGCCAACTACATCGCGATCGAGAGCAATCCCCGCAGCCGTGCCATGTATGCGCGACATGGCATTCCAGCCGTGCCCGTCGGGAATCGGCAATGGAAACGCATTCCGCCATGGCTTTCGTGTGAAGTGTGCGACTTTTCGCGAATCGCAAAGAGTCCAGACTTTCGCGTGACCATGTTAACTCAGATCCCTGGGCGTGCTACCGGTGCTTGATCGCGTGTGGACGTTGGTGGCGGGTGATTCCGGTCCCGCGTCCAGCCGGATGCCGTCGGAGTGGTGGCGGGCCTCGACGTGATCCTTGAGCTGGCAGAGGGAGTGGTTCCAGATGACATCGTGGACGAATGCGGGAAAGAAATGGTGGAGCAGCCACCAGATTGGCCGGGAGCGTCGTCGTCGGCCGCGTCGGAAGTTGAACGCGACGTAGATGGAGAGGTCACACGCGTCGAGATCGGCCGATTCGATCTCGAAGATGAGGACGCCGCCGCGGGCGAAGCCATTTTGGACTCGATAGACGGCCAGCTGGGCGGGCACAACGTGTTCCAGGGCGAGCCGGAAGGATAAATGGGGTATGACGACGGAATACTGGATGATGCAGCCGGGCTGGTTGGGAGCGCCCTCGACGCGGCGAATCTGGACCCAGCGGGGATGGAGGTAGGGGCGATCGGGTTCCCCGAAGCGCCCCAGTTCCTCGAATACGCGAGCGCGCGGGGCGCGTATCCGGATGGTGTACATGCGCTCGAACTCGAAGTGCGACCGCGAGGGCAGCCGGAATTCCGCCAGCCAACGGCTGAAGGCGAGGCGCTTTGTCTCCATGCGTTCCCAGGCGACCCCGGTGGTGAAGCGACCGAAGCCCTTCCAGCGGAGGCCGAAAAACGTCTCGGCGGCGAAATTGCGGAGGGTGACCAAGGCGCCGCCGATGAGGATGGACCACCACGCCGACGGGCGCATCATCTCCCTGAGTATCTGCTCGTATCGATCGTCGCCGCTGGCGATCTTCCAGAGGATCTGTTCCAGCCTGCGCCGAGGGGCCGGGGTGCCCTTGCGCTCCGTGAGGACGGCCTGATACAGGACGCGGCTGAGCACCGAGGAACCAAAGACGATGCGGTGGAGCAGGAACACGATCGCGGCGAAGCGGTTGTCGCGGGTGAACGCGTGCACCGCGGGCCCGTAGCCGCGCCGGATGGCCCCGGCATCCACGCCCAGGTCCAGCACGGTGTCCGCGAGCGCGCGGGCGGTGCGCTCGGCGGAGAGAATCCCGTCCTTGTATAGCCTGGTGGTGACCATGTCCCCGATCGCGGCGACCCGGTCCCCGTAGGGGTTTCTGGCGGAGCGCACGACCATGCGGGGGCTGCAGGTGCAGGCCAGGCGAAGGCGCGTGTCCGGAGGGGCGAGCTTGCGGATGTGGGGGAGGTCTAAGAAACGCCCGACGACGGCGCGGATGGCCGCGGCTCCCACGGCCCGATCGACTGCACTGCCGACGATGACGGCGGTCAGGAAGTCGCGTTTGGGGACGAGGGAGCACATCTCGATCGGGAGATTGCCAGAGCCGTACTCGACGAAACAGATCTCGTCGTCGAGCAGCGACGGGGCGCCGCTCTCGATGCCCAGTTCGAAAATCAGCGCGCGTCGGGTGGCGGGGGGGCGAAACCCGGGGATCAGGGTCCGTATCGCCCGGAGTTCCGGCGGTTCGCCGGTCGCGGAGCCAAGCCTCCCGTTGACGCCGCAGGCGAAGACAACGAAGTCCGCAGCGATGGTGCGCTGAAGCCCCGCGGTGTCGCAGATGAGGCGGGGTCGCCCATCGTCGGCCCGCTCGGCCCGGAGCATCTCGCCGCCGAGGACTTCGGCCCCGGCCTGGCGCGCGGCGTCGAGCAGGAACCCGTCGAAGGTCTGCTGCGGATCCGGGCGGCCCGCGGGTCGGGAACCCCGATAGACGGAAAACATCTCGCGACCGCGGGGCACATCCAGCGTGATGTTCTTCCAGTGACCCTGGATGGTGACCGCGCGGATGCGCCGCTGGACCAGCGACTCGGGAATCGGGACGTTGAGGGAGCGCAGGACATCGTTCAACCGTGGCGAGATGCCACCCGCGCAGTGGTTGCATCCGCGCCAGCATGCCGGGCCGGATTCTCCGGCAACGGCCAGGGGCTGGTGGTGGCGCTCGATGATGACCACGCGGATGGCGCGGCCCCTCGATGCGGCGCCGCGGAGCAGGTGGATGGCAAAGAAGGCGCCGGCAGGGCCGCCCCCGACCACCGCCACGGTCGCTCCGGGCGGCAACCGGGTCGACCGGCCCCTGCGCGGCGGTGGCGCGACCGGGTCGGGGGCGATCTGCTCTGTCGCTCTCGTGGCCATGGCGTCGGGCGCGCCCTTGACCTCGCGGCGGATGGGCGCATAATCCAGGAAAAGAAGATAACCATATAAAGAATAAATGAAAGCGGCTATCGGACAGCATGGGGCCGGGCAGGGCGGGTCGGGGCGGTCCGGCGTGCCCTTGGTGTACTCGTGCTCCGGGGCATCGAGCGCGGCGCAGATGGCGAATCATCTGGCGATCCGGCTCGACCGGATGGGGGTGGCGGAGATGTCCTGTGCGGCGGGGCTGGGGGGCGACGTCGGGCCCCTGGTG
>JADLBR010000120.1 GCA_020847615.1 Verrucomicrobiia bacterium | reverse complement strand
GCGGCACTACGAGCCCAAAGCTGCGGGAATGCTCGTAGTGGTGCCTTCAGGCACTCCGCGACCCACCAGGAGTTCCCTCGTGAACAATCCGGCGCGGCGGCGGCGCTGACTCGGACGATGCCCCTCCGGCTCACGCCCGGCGGCATCACCGCCGAGTGCTCTCGCGCAACATCAGGTGCGTGCGCGCCACCGCGCCCATGTAGTGCCCCATGCCGTACTCGTCGGCCGAAAGACGGATGTGAGCCAAAGATCGCACCGGATCTCCGTTCACCTCGTGCCAGAGCCCAAGGTAGAGATGCGCAAATTGGAAGGCCTGACGCCGCCCCGGCCCAACTGCCCGCCCCGCCGCAACGAGCGGCGCATCCTCCATCCCATCACCGCGCAGCAACCGATAGATCTCAGCCATAGGAATACGCGCATCTTTCGTGACATCGATGACGATCAGCGCTTTCCGGGCTTCGGCAATCCCGCGCCCTCGGGCGACACAGAAAAAGTGCCACGCCGCATTCTCGACGTCATTTGCGTTCACCGCCCGATGCCTCTCGAATTGCGCGCGTCCCCTGTCAAATTCACCCGCATAATAGTAGCTGATGCCACGCTGCCAGTGATATGGGTCGATTTCCGGACGCAGGGCCACCTCGCGATCAAAATCGGCAACCGACTGCGCGATGCGCGCCATCCTGAAATTCAGCTCGCCGCGGCGCCGCCACGCGCCCGCGTCCCCGGGTCTCTCCGAAATCTCCCTGTCGCACTCCGCGATCGCCCGACCGAGTTCGCCCGACCCACGCGTTCCCGCTGGATCTGCCTGTGCGGCCACCGCGAGGCAAATCAGAATGGCCCGCAAAATCATATCCCCTTGAGGCTAGCACGTTCGCGGGGCCAACGAAACCGCCGCAAAACGAGGGCGCGTTGTGCTTGTCGCCACCATGCCCGGGGCCGGATACTGGCGCCGCGATATGCGATCAACCACGATGCGCCTGATCCTGCACGCCATGTGCACTTTGGCGGCCCCATTGACGTCTCTGCCGCCAGCGGGATTGCTCGCCCAAGCGCCCGACGTGCCCGCGGCCTTCGCCTCGCCCCCGCGCTCCGCCCGCCCCTGGGTCTATTGGTTTTTCATGGATGGCAATATGACCCGCGAAGGGATCACGGCCGATCTCGAGGCCATGGCCAAGGCAGGCATCGGGGGTGTCATCATGATGGAGGTCAATGTCGGCATCCCGCGCGGCCCGGTCGCGTTCATGGGGGCCGAATGGCGCGCGCATTTCAAGCACGCCGTCTCGGAAGCCGAGCGCCTCGGCATCCAGGTCACTCTCAACGCCGGGCCGGGTTGGACCGGCAGCGGCGGGCCCTGGGTCCGGCCAGAGCAATCCATGCAGCATCTCGTCGCCAGCGAGGCGCACTTCGCGGGACCCTCCCGAATCGCCCAGGCCCTCCCCCGACCCGCACCCCGAGTTCCCTATTTCGCCGGTTCGGCACTCCCCGCCGCCCTCCAACAGGCCAAGGACGACTTCTATCGCGACGTTGCCGTCCTCGCTTTCCCCTCCCTCGCCACAACGAACCAGATCACCGACATCGACGAGAAGGCGCTGTACGTTCGCCACCCATACACCTCAAGGCCCGGAACAAAACCCTTCATCCCGGATCCCTCCCCTGACGCACCCGCGCCCCCTTCGCCATCGATACCGACAAACGCCATCGTGGATCTCACGTCCCACATGGCCGCAGACGGCACCCTGAACTGGGACGTGCCACCGGGCGAATGGACCGTGCTGCGCTTTGGCCGGACCAGCACCGGCGCCAACACCCGCCCCGCACCCATCCCAGGTCTCGGCCTCGAGTGCGACAAGTTCGACAAATCCGCGCTCGATGCCCACTTCGATGCGTATCTCGGGGCGCTGCTCCGCGAGCTCGGCCCAAGGAAGGCGGCCCCCGATTCCGGCTGGAACATGCTCCACATCGACAGTTGGGAGATGGGCGCCCAGAACGGGTCCGCCGCTTTTGTGGGGGAGTTCCGAAAACGTCGGGGCTACGACCCGACTCCGTTCCTGCCCACACTGACGGGACGAGCGATCCAGGGCATCGAGATCTCCGAGCGCTTTCTCTGGGACCTGCGCCAGACCGCTCAAGAACTCGTGGTCGAGAATCACGCGAGCCACCTTAAGGCACTGGGCCGGCGGCACGGCCTCGGCCTGTCCATTGAGCCCTATGACATGAATCCCTGCGCCGACATGACGCTCGGCGCCGTGGCCGATGTCCCGATGTGCGAGTTCTGGCTCTATGGCTTCAATTCGTCCTTCAGCGTGATCGAGGCGGCTTCGATCGCGCACACATGTGGCCGACCCATCGTCGCCGCAGAAGCCTTCACCTCGAGCCATGCGGAGGCGTGGCAGGCGCACCCCGCCTCCATGAAGGCCCTGGGTGACTGGGCGTTCTGCGCCGGTGTCAACCGCATCGCCTTCCACCGCTATCAGCACCAGCCCTGGCCCGGTCATCGCCCGGGCATGACCATGGGTCCGTACGGTGTCCACTGGGAGCGCGCCCAGACCTGGTGGGACATGTCCCGCGCGTACCATGACTACCTCGCAAGGTGCCAGCTCCTCCTGCGCCGTGGCCTTCCAGTCGCCGACGTCCTGTTCCTTTGCGCGGAAGGCGCGCCCCATGTCTTCCGGCCGCCCTCGTCCGCCACATCGGGCAATCCCCCCGACCACCTCGGCTATCGCTTTGATGGCTGCGCGCCCGAGACCTTCCTCGAGCGCGCCTCCGTCCAGGGCGGCAATCTCGTGTTTCCCGACGGCGTGGCCTACCGCGTGCTCGTTCTCCCCGAGCGCGAGACCATGACGCCGACGCTGCTGCGCAAGGTCAGGGATCTCGCCCGGCAGGGCGCCACCGTCATCGGCCCACCCCCCGCCAGATCCCCGAGCCTCACCGGCTATCCCGACTGCGATGCCGAGGTGCGGGCCATCGCCCGCGAGATGTGGGCCAATCTCGATGGCCTCGGGTCCACCCGGCGCAACATCGGACAGGGTCGTGTCATCTGGCATCGCGAAAGACCACCAGGGGACACCGCGCCACCGGACAACCCGCTCGCCGCCGCCCGATGGATCTGGCATCAGGCTGGGGGACCCCCCGCGCCGGTCGGCAAGCGGTTCTTTCACCGCGAGATCGTGATCGATCGCGGAGCCCAGATCGATTCGGCCAAGGCCTTCATGACGGCCGACAACGCGTACGCCCTGTCCGTCAACGGCCGACGCGCGGGCAGCGGGGAGAACTTCCACAGGCTTGACACCATCGATATCGCCCGGCTCTTGCGGCCTGGCACGAACTCGCTCGATGTCGTGGCCGAGAATGGCGGTGATGCGCCCAACCCCGCTGGCCTGATCGGTTCCGTCGTCATCCGGTTCCGGGATGGTCGCCTGCTGTCGGTCCCGACCAACCGCGAGTGGCTCAGCGCCGCCGACGCCGTCGGCACGCGTGCCCCGGCCTCCGAACTCGGACCACCGCACATGCCCCCGTGGAAACTCGATCCCAGGCCCGCCCCCCCCGAGCCCGAGCAGTACGGCGATTTCAGGCACGTCTCGGAGGCGTTGGCCGCCATGGGCGTGCCGCCCGACTTCGAATCCACCGGACCCATCCGTTTCACGCATCGCCGCGATGGGGCATCCGACATTTACTTCGTCGCGAATCGAGAGGACCAGCGCGTCGACGCCGATTGCATCTTTCGCGTCGACGGAAAATCACCCCAGATCTGGGACCCCGTTTCCGGCGCCATTCTCCCGCTGCCACAGCACGCCGGCGCGTCCGGGCGCACCCGGATCCGTCTTCGCTTCGAGCCCCACCAGAGCCTCTTCGTCGTCTTCGGCACCGCCACCCCACCAGCCCCAAAGAGGCGAGACTTTGAGGGCCCTGTCACGCTCCTGACCCTGGATGGCCCATGGGGAGTCACCTTTGACGCCGCCCTCGGCGGCCCGGCCTCGGCCACCTTCGAGAGACTCGCAGACTGGTCGCAGCACCCCGACGACCGCATCCGCTTCTATTCCGGACCCGCGACCTACAGCACCGCCTTTGATTTCAACGGTCCGGCGATCGGGGATCCTCATCGCCCCGTCTTTCTGGACCTCGGGCGGGTCGAGGTCATCGCCTCGGTCAGGCTCAATGGCAGCGACATCGGCACCGCCTGGTGCCCGCCGTGGCGTGTCGATATCTCCAGCGCGCTTAAGCCCGCCGACAATCGCCTGGAGATCACCGTCGCCAACCTGTGGCCCAATCGGCTCATCGGCGATGAGCGGTTCCCGGATGACTGCACGACCAACGGCACATGGCGCACGGGCCCTCTCCCCGAATGGCCGCCCTGGCTGCTGGATCGCATGCCTCGCCCCGAACCCCGCCGCATCACTTTCGCCACCTTCAAACATTGGCGCAAGGATGACCCGCTACTCCCCTCCGGCCTCCTCGGCCCAGTGTCCATTGTGGCCGACCCCTGACCCGAAATCTCCCGAGCCGAACGCGATCCCCGTAGCCGAACGCGTGAGCGTTTGGCCAAAGCCTCACGGCTTCGGCCACATTCTCTGCCGTGGTGGTGCCCCGCCGCCGCGGGACTGATGGCTGACCCGGAACCTCCTTTTGCCCGCATATTTCACGCGCATGCGCGAAATATGCAGGCTCAATGGAAAACCGCGCTCTGAAATACGGGTCCCCGATCGGTTTCCGGCACTGGAAACACGGCCAACAGTTTGTGATTTCGAAAAATGGTGTTTGGGAGCGCGCGTCACCATCCCAACCTGTTGCTATCGCGCGGTTTTCCCAGAGCCCGGACACTTCACAGCCCGCAAGGCTGTGAAATGTCCGGGTTAGTGAGGTTCCGGCGCCAAGACCTTGAGCCCTTCCTCCCGCACGCTGAAAGTCACGGGCGTATATCCGAGAAGTTCCCCGTCCACCTCCACCGGGACGCGATCGGACGACTCCACCTTCACGCGCCTCGCCCGAAGGGTCTTCACATCGGGCATCCGGTCATGGGCGAGGAACATCATCCCCTGGATGTAGCGGATGACGTCGAAGTGGCTCATCCGCTGAAATACATACACGTCGAGCATCCCATCATCGAGGCGCCCCCCTTTGAAAATCTCATACGGTCCGCCGTAGAATCGTCCATTGCCCACGAGAACAAAACACCCCTCGATCGGCCTCTGGCGGGCGGCGGTCACAAGGAGGCGGGGCGGCTTTCGCCCGGCGATCAACGCCGCCGTCAGCAGATAGCTCAGCGGCCCGAGGTTCTTCCTGACCTCCCGATCGGTCTCCTCCACGATCTGCGCGTCGAACCCGACCCCCGCCATCTGAACCCACCAGTGGTCATTCGCCCTGGCGAGATCCACGCGGCGTGAGTGGCCGGCCCGTATCACGTCCCACGCCTTGCGCAGGTCCATCGGGATCCCCAGCTCTTGCGCGAAGACATTGATGGTCCCCACCGGCAGCACGCCCAGGCTGACCCCGCTTCCGGCGATACCGTTGACCACCTCATTGACGGTGCCATCGCCCCCCGCCGCCACCACGGTCCCGAATCCCTGCTCGACGGCTCGCCCCGCCAGCGCCGCGGCGTCCCCGGGCGCAGACGTCTCCTTCACGGCAAACCGCCCAGGAAGTCGCACCACCCGGTCCAGCAGTCGCTTGGCCTTGCTACCCTTCGCGGCCGGGTTAAAGATGACACATATCGCCTCGTCCACCGAGAGTCCTGATGCCAGAAAATTCAAACTTTGCCAACACCCGCCAGGGAGGTGAAACATGCGCGTGACGGGCGGTGCGGCCGCCCGCCTTCTTCTGAAGGTCCCTCGCCATCCCGGGCTCCGGCCCACCCAGGATCGCGTGCGCGAATCCCTGTTCGGGATGCTCGCGCCCCACCTGCCCGACGCCAGGGTCCTGGATCTGTACTCGGGCACCGGCGCATTCGCCATCGAGGCACTCAGCCGCGGCGCAGCCCGCGCCGTGCTCGTGGAGACCCACCGCGCCTGCCTCGACGCGATCCGCGAGAACCTCCGGCACACGGGCCTCGCCCAGCAGGCCACCCTCGTCCCCCGCGATGCGCTCGCGTTCCTCCGCGACAGCCGTGACACATTCGACATCGTCCTCGCGGATCCCCCCTACCAGAAATGTCCGTCGGGCGACACGGGGCCAGCCCCCCTGCTTCCCGCGGTCGCTCGCCGCCTGGCGCCCGGAGGCCTATTCGTCCTAGAATTCTTCGCCCCAAATCGGCCGCCCGATCCCGCTCCTTTCGCCCTCACCCGCGAGAGGCGCTACGGCAACACGGGCATCTGGATCCTCCAGTTGCCCTCCCCCCCACCCGCTTGAACTAGGAATCTGTCGGACTTTGTCCGACAGATTCCTCTGGCAAAACCGCCTTCTGTCTAATAACAAGGAACTTACGGAAGAGCATCCCGGTGCCAAACATTGGATCAAGAGTGGTTCTACACCCACAATCCCTCCATTGTAACTATCTAGAAATTAGGCGGTTTTGCTTTCTAGCAGCCTGTCGGACTTGGTAAAGTCCGACAGGCTGCTAGACGAATCCTTCAAGAACGATAGGCTTTAAACAAAGGGACGATGATGCACCTCACCACCTTCCGTCGAACCAGCACTTTGGCCTCGCTCGGCCTCTGCCTCGCCATGACCACCGGGACCGGGGCCATCGCCGCGGACCCGCCCAAGGGCCTGGTGCTGCACTTTAACTTCGACAAAGCCGACACCGCCGGGGCCATCCCCGACGGCAGTGGCCAGAACAATGCGGGCAAAGCCTCCGGGGCCAAATGGACCGCAACCGGGAAAAAGGGTGGCGGTTTCGAGTTGTCCCCGGCCACCAGCACGATCCGTGTTCCCGGCAGCCCCTCGCTGACCCTGAAGCAGACGACTATTTCCGCCTGGTTCAAGATCGCCAAGTCCGACCCCAATCCCCGCCGCATCCTCAATCGCGGCACCGACGGCGCCTTCTCGCTCGCCATCGGCGGCGATCCGAAGGACCCCGGCGCCCAGGGCAAACTCGCGGTGTGGCTCAACAACCGAACGCTCTGCCTTAGCGATAATTCGGTCGCCGATGGCCTCTGGCACAACGGAGTGGCCACCTTTGATGGCAAAGAGGTCCGCCTCTATGTCGATGGCCAGGCCCAGAAACAGGTCGCCCCGTGTGGCCCCGCAGACGTCCCCGGCAAGGGCGACCTGACGATCGGTGCCGCCAAGCCCGGCGCCCCACCCCAGCAGGGAGGGGGCTCCATCGACGGCGTCATCGACGAGATCATGGTCTTTGGCCGCGCCCTGTCTCCCGAAGAGATCAAGGCCATGGTGCTCGCCATCGACCCCGCGCCCGGCAAACCCAAATTCACGAAACAGCAGGTCGCCGGTCGCCTGCGCCAGCTCAAACTCCTCTATGAGGAGGGCCTCCTCACCGAAGAGTTCTACGAGGCCCGGGTCAAGGAGTGCGAGGCCGCGGAATAGGTTCCCTTGCCTACGGCTTGCCAGCCGTCGCCACCCTGCTGGACCGTCTGGACGGCGGCTGATAATTCGGGTCGACTACCAGCGCCTTCAAATCCTTCGCCGGCACCAGATGCCGCCACAAGAAAGCCTGCATCCTGTCCTCCGATGGCACCGCGACGCGCGCCAGTTCCGTCGTCCCCACAGTGGCGCGCCCCTCGAGCGTCAGATTCACCGGCTCCTTCGTGTCCTTCAGGTCCGTCTTGATCGTCACGCGCGTCACCAGTTGCGTCCCCACCAACGAGACGGGCGATGCCGAAAATCCCGCGGGAGCATCCTTGAGCGCGACCCGGATCGCGTTGGTGAACCCGTCCTGCCGAATCGCGTACACGCTCACGTTCTCGCCCGACTTGCTCCGCATGCTGATGCTCGACGGAACCACCCTCAGCGCAAAATCAGGCCGCGGCGCGCTGATGCGCAACCGGTAGCCAAATTCCTCCCCGCCGTCCCGCGCCGTATCGGCCAGAAAGAGATGGTAGGTTCCATCCGCCGGGAGCTTCGTGATGATGTACGAGTCCGCGTGGTGCGTGTTGACGCCGGCGCCCAAGTCCTCGACATCATCGCTGAACGCCAGCAGCTTCCCCGATGCGTCGGCGAGCCTGATCTGCGAATCGAGCGGCGAATCCAGGCGCCTCGCCATCACCTCCGCCACGACCATGTCGCCCGCCTTGCCCGCGAACTGGAACACGTCCCAGTCATCCTTCCGGTCTATCCGCCCGTTGACAATGATGGGCAACTGCACCTTCTGGGCCTTTGCGGGGGTGTTGTTGTCCTCTTTGTCGAGGCACTCCGGCAGCGTGTCCACCGCGAATGGCAGACGATTTGACACCAGGCCCCCCTTGACGGCCGCCACCCCATGTATCCCCGGCGGGGTCCCCTTCGCGGGGGGCGCGATGGCGGCCCTGTCCAGATTCCAGCCCTTCATCGCGATCGCGGGAGGCGCGCCCGAGGGCCCGCCCAGCGGGAAGATGCTTGTCACGAGCGGCGTCTCGCCGATGGTCACCCGGTACACGAAATCCTCTCGGCCGCGATAGATGCTGTCGAACACGTCCAGGACGTACTCCCCGTCCTTCGGGACCTCGAAGAGGATCAGCGGATCGGGCTTGAATCGGTAGTCGTCGTCATACGCCACCTCATTCCCGTCCGCATCCCGCAGCAGCAGCACCGGCTGGAACCACCCGGGCACCGCATCGGCGATGTACGGGATCAGCTGCCGGGCCTGCGAGGATATGACCAGCCGCTGGCCCTTGCGCGCCTGGAACCGGTACTTGTTTACCTCGCCCGAGGCGATCTGGCCATTCATGGTGCAAGGCACGGCCACGCGCACCTCCACCTCGCCGTCCGGCCGCTTGCGCTGCGCGAGGTACTCCTTGCCCAGGACCTGATAGGCCGAAGTGACCATCGGTTTCCTGCACGTCTCGGGCACCTGACCCACATGGAACACCAGGGGATTCGACACGCCGCGCGGTGTCACCAGGCGCAGTTCCCGCTCGCCGGGCTCCGCGTTCGGGGCGACCTTGACCTCCACGATGGCAATGTTCGCTATCGATTGGCTGGCGGGTTGCTGGACGTATTCGGCAATGCGCTTCTCTATCCTGGCGATCAGGTTCGGGATCGTCCCGTCCGGGATGATCGCAAAATCATTGCTCGCCGGCGGTGCACCGCCCCCGCCCATCATCATGTTCATCTCCGAACCCATCATCGGCGCCATCTCGGAGGACATCATGTCCGCGCCCGCTTTGGCGGCCGCCTTCGGGTTCGCCGCGGCCACGGCCTGGGGTCTCTTCTTGAGTTCGGTCAACTGCTCCCTCAGCAGCGTGATCTCCTGTGGCCCGAGTTTCTGGTTGTACGCGATGATCCGCGCCGTCACCCCGACGCCCGAGACCACGGCCCCCTCCACATCGGCCAGGTTCTGCCCGCCCAGCTTCACGAGGAAGGTCTTGCCCTGCTGGCCGCCCGCAGGATAGCCGTAGCCGATATACGGCCTCTGCGCCCACGTCGAAAGCGGGAGCACGAGCGCCCCCGCTATCCCCAGGCCCGCAAGCCACCGCATCGTCTTCATAAGAAGCCCCTCAATTTCCTAATGCCGCCCCGGCCCCGCTACATGATCTCCGTCAGCAGGCCCGCCGATTTCACGCCCTCGGAGGGTGCGGGCAGCACATGGGCCGCCAGGCCCTCCGGGTGCGGCAGTTTCGCGTTCGCATCAATGCCGGCCAGCTTGTAGATGCTGCCCAGCAAATCCACCGGATACACGGGCCGATCCTTGACCTCTTCGCCCTTCGCGTCAGACGAACCCACGATCCGGCCTCCCTTGAACCCGCCGCCGGCCACCAGGACGGAAAACACATTGCCGTAGTGGTTGCGACCGCCATTCCACGGGGGCTGCCAGTCCACCTTCGGGCCCCGGCCAAACTCGCCGCAGCACCACACGACCGTGCTCTCCAACAGGCCGCGGTCGCTCAGGTCCTGCAACAGCATCGCCAGCCCCTGGTCCAATTGGGGGCACTGCCGGCGCATCGTCGCGAAGTGATCCTTGTGGGTGTCCCAGCCGCCCGGATAGTTGATCACGACGTAGGGCACCCCAGTCTCGACCATCCGCCGCGCCACGAGGCATCCCTGCCCAAACGTGTGCCGCCCATACCGATCCCTCAATTCCGGCTTCTCTTTGGAGAGGTCGAACACCTCTTTGCCCGGGCCCAATATGAGCTCATAGGCCTGCTTCTTGGCCTCTTCCGCCGCGATCAGCGCGGGGCTCGACGCCGCGGTCGCGCCCAGCGTATCCATCTTCGTGAGCAACTCCCGCCGCGCCTTCTGCCGCTCGTCACTGATGCCCCTGGCGACTACGCCCTCGACCTCGAAACGGCTCGCGTTGGGGTCGCCCCCCGTCGCAAAGGGCTTGAACTTCGGCCCCAGAAAACCCTCTTCCGAAAACCGCCCCTGCGGCTGCGTCAGCACCACGTAGGGTGGTATCATCCCCTTGTATCCCGGGCTCTTGAACAGCGCGAACACCGCCCCGATGCTCGGATAGGCCAGGCGCTCCCCGGGCGTGTGCCCCGTCTGCATGAGGTAGGCCGCGGTCTCGTGCCCGTTATTCCGGTGCGTCATGCTGCGGATCAACGAGTACTTGTCCGCCTGCTTGGCCAGCTCGGGGAACAGCGAGCCCAGCTGGATGCCGTCGACGTTGGTCGGGATCACCTTGTTGAACTCACCCGTGTAATCGTACCCCGCATCGGGTTTCGGATCCCAGGTGTCGGAGTGCGACATCCCACCCCAAAGAAAAATCTGAATGACGGACTTGGCCCTGGCCACCTCCGCGCCCTTCGCCGGTTGCGCCGCCGCCAGCGCGCCGGACCCCATCCCATCGGCCAGCACCAGTCCCGCCGCACCGTAGACTCCCCGCCGGATTGCCTCGCGCCTCGATATGCCTAACTCGTTGCTTTCCAATCGGTTCATGCTCGTGCCTCCACTTCTCTTTCGCTTTGGCCCCGTGGGCCGTCTGACCTAATTTATCGCGGTTTTGTAAAATGTCAGTGCCGATACAGGAATTCCTTGCTGTTGATCAAAGCCCAGGTGAGATCCAGCCAATCCTCGCGTCCCTTTTGCCCCCCACCCCTTCCGTAGGCCTGGGCCGTCTTGAGTTCTTCCTCTGTCGGAAATCGCGACAGGATCGTCAGATAGAGATCCTCGATGATCTCCGGCTGCCGCCGCTTCGTATCGACGATGGCCCTGAGCTTGGACCCCTGCTCCAGCTTCCGCTGGATGTGGCTCGAATTGAGCATGTGCAGCCACTGCGCCGACACGGGCTTGTTCTCGCGCTCATCCTCGGTGCCCGTGGCCCGCGCCGAACGGCCAAACAGGGTCAGGAAGGGGCTGGTGATGCTCCCGTCGGCCAGCGCGATCGCGGGCTTGTCCTGCGGGATATAGGTGAACGGCTCGGGGATCGCGCTCGTGTACAGGTCCGACGTGCCCGTGATCTTGTTGATCGCGTCGATCAGCACCTCCGCATCCAACCGGCGCATCCCGTACACCCCAAAGCGCGCCTCGGCCTGCGGCACGTTCGGACGCGGCAGCGACGAGAACTGATATGCCTTGGAGTTCAGGATCAGCCTGTAAATCCGCCTCATGTCATACTTGCCCGCAATCATCTCCCTCTCGAGATAGGCCAGCAGCTGGGGGTTGCTCGGGGGATTGTTGTCCCGGATATCGTCCGGCTCATGGATGATCCCCCTGCCCAACAGCCAAGCCCACAGCCGGTTGACGATGTTGCGCGTGAACCACGGGTTCTTCGGGCTGATCAGCCAATCGGCGAAGACCTCCCGCGGATCCCGGGTCGCGCTCAGCTGTGCCTTGGTCCCATCCGGAAAGACCCCGACCGTCGGCGGCGGCGTGATCACCGGGACCGGCGTCAGCGGAACCACCAGAGGCGGTGGAGGCGCCTTGGCGGCCGGGGCGGGTTTAGGGGGGACGGGCGCGGGCGCTTTGGCCGCCGCCGTCGCCTTGTTGGTGGCGCCCACCGCGGGCGAGGGAGCGGGAGGCGCCTTGGCCGCAGGTGCCGGCTTGTTGGTACCGCCACCCGCGTTCGCCGGCGGTGCCGCGAGGAGCGGCGCCACGTTCGGACCCACCGAAAATGACACTTTGGTCGACGCGGGCGCGCTATTCGTCGCCGTGGCCGGCGGGCTGTTGGTGCCCGCGATCCCGAGCCCCAGCGGATCCCAGAAGACGATCTCTTCCTTCCACTCCCGGCTCGGCTTGTAGCCCACCTGGGCGAAAAACGCCGACATGCCCTCAAGCTTCTCCTTGGGCCACTTGTCGGCGCGCGTCCCCATGAAAGTCAGGGCCACCGCCATCGCGATCCCTTCCGGCGTGCGATTCTGGATCGCCCGGTAGAAATTCACCGGCCCGACCCGGAAATTGCTGCCGCTCGAGGTCAGCATCTCGCGAACAAACCGGTCATATGGCTTGTTCTCGGCGATGGACTCCATCACCCACCGGTGGTAGGCCTGCGCGGCATTGGGCCAGAGATTCACGGGAAACTCCGCCTTGATCCGAAGGATATCGCCCCACTTCATCGACCAGTACTCCGCGAACTCATCCCTTTCCAGCAGACGATCGATCAGCGCGCTGCGCTTGTTCTTGTCTTGGCTCTGGATGAACTCTCTGGCCTCCTGGGCGGTCGGCAGCGTCCCGATCACATCCAGGTACGCCCGGCGGACGAACACCGCATCGGAACACAGCGACGGCTGGAAATTCAACCCCGACAGCTTGCTGTATACGATCCTGTCGAGCTCCGTCTCGGGCCGCGGCGATGCCGCGCTCTCGAAGACTTTTGCGTCCATCTGGGCCCGCCCCGCCCCCGGCGCCATGGCCATCAGGCCGACGGCCAACACGAGGGTCCACGAGCGGATTCCGGGCCGACCGTCCCGGGTGGCTGCCCTCGCGACCGGGCGCCCTCGCGTCAACATCGCCACTCGAACCATCAATTGATCTTAACCTTACAGCCGCAACCCGCGCCAGCCCAAATAATCGTCTCACTCCCGGCTGGATTTTGCCGTGGGCCCACGGCAGCATCCGCCGTCGATGATCGGCATGATAGACTATGGGATGGGCAATCTCCGCAGTGTGGAGAAGGCCCTCGAGAAGGCCGGCGCCCGCGTCACGCGCGTGACGGACGCCGCCGGCCTCTCGGGCATCGACCGCCTCGTCGTGCCAGGCCAGGGCGCCTTCCGGGACTTCGTCGCCCACCTCGAAGCCAGCGGCCTCCGCGACGGCATCCTGGCATGGCTGCGTTCCGATCGCCCGTTCCTCGGCATCTGCCTCGGCCAGCAGGCGCTCTTTGAGACGAGCTTCGAGAATGGCGTGCACCGGGGCCTCGGCTTCTTCCGGGGAACGGTCGACCGGCTCGATGCCCCGGGCCTCAAGATCCCCCAGATCGGATGGAATCAGGTGCGCTACGCGCGACCCGAATGCCCGCTGTTCGAGGGCATCCCGGACGGCACGCATTTCTACTTCGACCACTCGTTCCGGGCAAAACCCGCCGAGGCCGACGCGGTCGCCGGCGTCACGGATTACGGCGAGCGCTTCGCCAGCGTCGTCTGGCGCGACCGCTGCTTCGCGGTGCAGTTCCACCCCGAAAAAAGCCAGCGGGCCGGGATCCAGATGCTCGCCAACTTCGTCGCGCTATGATCCTGCTGCCAGCCATCGATATCTTGGGCGGCCGGGTCGTCCGCCTCCGCCAGGGCCGCCGCGAGGACGTCACCGTCTACGGTGACGACCCCGCCGCATTTGCCAGCCGCTGGCGCGAGCAGGGGGCCGCCTGGCTCCACATCGTCGATCTCGACGGGGCCTTCGATGGCGTGCCCCGCAACCTCGGCGCCGTGCGCCGCATCGTCGAAGCCGCCGGAATCCCTTGCGAGCTGGGCGGTGGCATGCGCGACGAGGATGCGGTCGCCGCGGCGCTCGATGCGGGAGTCGCCCGCGCCATCATCGGTTCCAGGGCGGCCGGATCGATGGACTTCGTGGCGCGGCTCGTCGCGCGATTCGGGGGCGAACGCATCGCCGTCGGCATCGACGCGCGCGACGGCAGGGTCGCGGTCCGGGGATGGACGGAGACATCCAACATCGCGGCCCTCGACCTCGCCCGCGAGGCCGACGCCGCCGGCGCCCGGACCATCATCTACACCGATATCGCCACCGACGGGATGCTCGCCGGGCCGAATGTCGGGGCCATGCGGGCGATGTCATCCGCCGTCGGGGCTGGGGTCATCGCCTCCGGCGGTGTCTCAACCCCCGCCGACATCGCCGCCCTCCGCACGATCCCCCGCCTCGCCGGCGCCATCGTCGGCAAGGCCCTCTACGATGGGATGACAACCCTCCCCGCCATGCTTCGCGCCGCAGCCAGCGACTCGCCGTCGCGCTAGCAGCCTGTCGGACTTCGCCAAGTCCGCCGGGCTGCCAGAAAGCCACTCCGCGCGGGGCATCGGATCTATCACCCTCCTTTTCACTCGGTTTGTCGGCGAATCCGGTTAGAATCACCGCATGGCATCGGGACGAAGCGGCATCCGGCGCTGGATTTTCCAGCACCCCATCCTCGCCCTGCTCCTCGCCGTCGCGCTCGCCCCGGTCGCTTACTATGGGGCCTGGGCCCTCGCCTTTGACATGGGACGGGTCTCCCACATGCCCGCCACGTCGGTCATCCTCGACCGCAATGGCCTCGTCCTCCAGCGCTTCTACGAGGAGCATCGCCTCCTGGTCGGCTCAAAGTTCATCCCCAAGCGACTCAAGCAGGCCGTGGTCGCCACCGAGGACAAGCGCTTCTACCGGCATTTGGGCTTCGACCCCGTGGCGACCGCGCGCGCGAGCATCAATAACCTCACGGGACGCGCCGCCACCTCCGGCGCCAGCACCATCACCCAGCAGCTCGCCCGGAACTCCGCCGACATGTTCGAGCGCACCCTCGACCGGAAGGCGAAGGAACTCGCCCTCGCCATCCGCATCGAACTCGCCTTCTCCAAAGACGAGATCCTCACCTTCTACCTGAACCGCATCTTCCTCGGTCGCCATGTCTATGGCGTGGGCGCCGCTTCGGACGCCTATTTCGGGAAGCGCCCCGCCGACCTCAACCTGCAAGAGTGCGCCCTGCTGGCGGGGATCATCTCGGCCCCGAACGCCTTCTCTCCGTGGCGCAGTCCCGAAAAGGCCCGGGAGTCCCGCGCCCGTGCCCTCGAGCGCATGGCCGATCAGGGCTACATCACTCCGGCAGAGTCCAAGGCCGCCAACGCCGAACCCCTCATCCTCCGCCCCCTCATCGACCTGCCCGCATCACACGCCGTCGATGCCGTCGGGGACGAGCTCCGGAGCATCGTCGGACGCGACGCCGTGTTCCGCGGCGGCCTCAAGGTCCGCACCACCATCGACCTCAAGCTCCAGCGCAACGCCGAGACCGAACTCGAGCGCTGGCTATCCGAGGTCGAGCGCATGCCCGGCTACAGGCACCCCGCCCGCGCCGCGTGGGACCCCGATGCCAGCGGCGGCGCCGACATCCTCAAGACCCCCTACCTCCAGGGCGCCTTCGTCGCCATCGACAACTCCGATGGCGGCATCATCGCGCTCGTCGGCGGCCGCAGCTTCGAGGAGAGCCCCTTCAATCGCGCCACCCGCGCCAGGCGTCAGGCGGGATCCTCGCTCAAGCCCTTCATCTATGCCGCGGCCTTCCGCGACCTCGGCATGGCCGCGTTCACCGAGATCGACAAGAGCCCGTTCGACCTCAAGCGCGTTCAGCCAGGGCCACCGCCCAGTTCCGCGAACCCCGATTACATCTCCGCGCGCGAGGCCCTCGAGAACAGCGACAACTATGCCGCGATGCGCACCGGCCTCGCCGAGGGGCTCGATCCCTTCGCCCAGCTGGTCGCCGCGGCCACCCGCGGCAGTGTCCCCCCCTACCCCTCCTCGTTCCTCGGCGCCTGCGAGTTCACCCCCCTCCAAATGGCGTCCGCCTTCACCGTCTTCCCGTGCCTCGGCTCGGCCCCAGAACCCTTCCTCGTCCAGAGCATCCACAACGCCGACGGCAAGGAGATCTATCGGCATCAGCCGACCCGCCGGGCTGTCCTCAGCCCACAAGTCGCATTCCAGATCCATGATATCCTCAAGGGCGTCGTGGACCGGGGCACCGCCGCCCAGTTGCGGAAGGCATTCCAACTCAAAGGCGAGCTCGGCGGTAAAACCGGCACCACCGACGATTACCGCGACGCCTGGTTCGTGGGCTATTGCCCCAGCGTGACCGCCTCCGCGTGGGTCGGCCTCGACAGGCCGCAGACCGTCATCGCCGGCGGCTATGCCAGCCGCCTCGCCGTTCCTCTCTGGGGGCGCGTCATGCGCCATGCCCTCGTCGGCCCCAACGCCACCGCCACCATCCCACCACCGCCGGGCCTGCATCGGCAACGGGGCACCACCGCGAAGAAAGTCATGCTATTCTTCGAGCGCCGCGAGGCCTCCGGCCCCGAGGAATGGGTCCGCGACGGCCAGCACCCCATCGCCCGGCTCGACAAGAGGACACAGTACGTCGCCGATTCCACGACACGCGCAACGGCCCGCTCCGTGTGGGATACCGTCAAAGGCTGGTTTGCGCCCAAGAAGCGATGAGACGTGAGTGCCCCCGCGATGGCACGGCTGCGCCGCCGCGCCTGCCTTGGAAACCCCTTCCGGCTTGCCATCCGCGCCGCAGGCGTATAATGGGAGATTAACGCGCGGTTAGCTTAGCGGTAGAGCGCCTGCTTCACACGCAGGAGGTCGCAGGTTCGAACCCTGCACCGCGCACCATCTTTTCCCTCCCATGCGCACCGCCGATTTCGATTTCAATCTGCCCGCTGAACTGATCGCCGCCGAGCCCGCGCCGCGCCGCACCGATGCGCGCCTGTTGGCCGTGGATCGTGCATCGGGAGCCTGGGAACATCGCTCGGTGGCCGACCTGCCATCCCTGTCGCAACCCGGCGACCTGTGGCTCCTCAACAATTCCCGCGTGATTCCCGCGCGCCTTCTGGACCACGATTCGGGCGTCGAGGCCCTGCTGCTGGAGGAAACCTCCCCCAGTCACTGGCGCTGCCTGACCAACCCCGCGCGGAAGACCAAGCAGGACGCACGGCTCGCCTTCGCGCCGCGGGACCCCGGCCTCCCCCCCCTCCAAGCCACGGTCCTCAAGACCCTTCCCTCCGGCGAGCGCATCCTCCGATTTCACGGCTGCTTCTCGCTCGACGACTACGGCCTCATGCCGGTGCCGCCGTATATTCTGAAACGACGCAAGGCCGGCGTCGGGCCCCGCGACCCAGAGACGCTCGACCGCGAGCGCTACCAGACGGTGTTCGCCGCATCCGATGGCTCGGTCGCCGCCCCCACCGCCGGCCTCCACTTCACCCCCGAACTGCTCGCCCGGCTGCCCCACGCCTTCATCACCCTGCATGTCGGCATCGGCACCTTCCGCCCCATCAAGACCGAAAAACTCGAGGATCACGTCATGCACGGCGAGCGCTTCTGGATCCCCGAGTCAACTGCCGCGGCAGCGGCCGCAGCCACCCGTCGCATCGCCGTCGGCACCACTGTCGCGCGCGTCCTGGAAACCGCCAAAACCCTCCGCGAGTCGGGCGGCCAAACGCACATCTTCATCCGCCCGCCCCACCGATTCCGCCACACCGACGCCCTCATGACGAATTTCCACCTCCCGCGCTCCACCCTGCTCGTCCTCGTCGCCGCATTCCTCGGTGACCGCGGACCCGGCCGCGAGCCCCTCCCGCCACGCCAAGCCATCGACTTGCTTCGCGCCATCTACGCCGACGCCGTCCGGGAGAAATACCGCTTCTATAGCTATGGCGACACCATGCTGATCGTGTGACGAGACTCAGGGCCCACGGGGCTTCCCATCCAGCTCGAAAGTTCTGGAAGTGGCCACGGTCGCCAGAGCGTGGTTGGGTCGGCCGAGCGCCCAGTGAAGGGGCTTCAACGATGAAACACGAACCCCCAGCTCTCGGGGTCGGACCACAGGTTTCCTCCGCGCAGCAAGGGGTTACGGAGCACAAGCGAGCAGATCCGGCCCTTTGGAGCAGATTTTCGAGATCAAAAATCACCCGCAAAGACCCATCCTTAGAGCGAACATTCAGACCCCAATGTCGCCCCTGAGGTCCCGAGATCATCCCCCCTCCCATTCCCTTGCATCCTGTCGGACTTTGGATCGAGAGCGGGGCCGATCGCGCCGAAAAGCCATCATGGGGCGCCGTGGCCTTGTAGACGGGCTGCTCTTGGTTGGGATGGGCGCTCGAATCCGAGGCCCTTGGGCGGATTTTGGGTGCGGGCGGCGCTCAGTTCTGAAGCGTGTCTCGATCGGCGTTCACCAGCCGGGCAGCCACGCCCGATCCTGCCACATCGACTCACCCCGCCGCAAAGTCCGACACGCTGCCAGTTAAGGTCGCGTCAATAAATCCGATGGTCCCACCCAGGTGTGCGGTTTCATTTCTCGCGCGGTCGACGACGGGGATGGCTGTCGTCCAAGTTTCGTCCGTGCCCTCAGACCTGCCGTCCCATGCGATTGACAAGCCACTTCTGAACCTCGACCAGCAGCGTTCCGGCCAGGCTGGCGCCAAGGATGCGCACCCACTCATCCCAGCCGATCGGGGCGGTCTGGAAGACGGCGTTCAAGAAAGGGAGGTAGGTGAGGCCGGCCTGCAGCAACAACACCCCGGCAATGCCCAGCCATAGCCAGCCGTTCCGGAAAATGCCAATGGACCAGATCGAATGGCGAAGCGAACGACAGTTGATCAAATAGAGCGCTTGGATCACGGCCACGGTGTTCAGGGCGACCGTGCGTGCGGCTTCGATGCCGGCTCCCTGAGCCAGCTCCCATTTGAACAGTCCGAAGGCGGCGATGAGGATGAGCAGGCCCACGAGCACCACATGCGCGAGCATACTCCCGGTGAGGATGGGCGCGTCGGGCGCGCGCGGCGGGCGCTGCATGAGGTCCCGTTCCTTCGGTTCCAGGGCGAGAAACAAACCCAGCAACCCCCCGGTCGTCATGTTGATCCATAATACCTGCAAGGGCAGGATGGGCAGCGTGGCGCCCACCATCGTGGCGGCGAGGATAACCAACCCCTGCCCCAGGTTGCTGGGCAAGGCCCAAGTGATGATCTTCGCCAGATTGTCGAATACGTTCCGGCCCTCCTCGACCGCCGCCCGGATGGACGCAAAGTTGTCGTCGGTCAGTACCATGTCGGACGCCTCCTTGGCCACTTCCGTTCCCGTGATGCCCATCGCCACCCCGATGTTCGCCTGCTTCAACGCCGGACCATCGTTCACGCCATCCCCGGTCATGGCAACGACGTGACCGCGCTCTTGCAGCGCCTCGACCAATCTCAACTTCTGCTCCGGCGTGACGCGGGCGAAGACCGGGACATTCGCGGCGGCCTCTATCAAGCGCTCGTCGTCCAACGTGGCCAGATCCTTGCCCGTCAGCGCCGCCGGATGGTCGGCGCCCTCGGTTTGGGCTGCCAGTCCCAACTGTCGTGCGACGGCGACCGCCGTGCCGGCGTGGTCGCCAGTGATCATCTTAACCTGAATGCCCGCCCGATGGCACGCCGCCACGGCGTCGATGGCCTCCGGGCGCGGGGGGTCAATCATGCCCTGCAAACCCAGGAAAGTGAACCTTCGCGGCAAGTCGCGTGCGTGGATACGGGTCGTCGCGGGTGACAATTCCGCGCGCGCAAAGGCCAGCACGCGCAAGCCGGCCGCCGCCAATCGGGCGACTTGCGCCTGAACCCCCTCGCGGTCGAGTCGAACCGGTTGGCGGCGCGAGTTGAAGGCCACATGGCATCGGTCGAGCACCACCTCGACGGCGCCCTTGAGATAGACCAGCTTGCGGCCCGCCGCCCGGTCCTCGTGCAGCGTGGCCATGTACTGGTGTTGCGACTCGAAGGGAATCACATCCACGCGCGGCAAGCGTCCTTGCTCTGCTTCGCCGTCCAAACCCGCCTTATGCGCGGCGACGATCAAGGCCACTTCGGTTGGGTCACCCTGTGCGTCCCACCGGCCCTCCCTCTGCACGAGCGCGCTGTCATTGCAGAGCAATCCGGCCAGCAGACACTCGGACACCCCCGGGGCTTCATCCCGCGCGAGCGCTGTCCCGCCCATGGTCAGGTCCCCCTGCGGTTCGTAACCATTGCCGGTCGCTTCGACCAACGAATCCCCGACGACGACCTGTCGCACGGTCATCTGGTTTTGCGTCAGCGTGCCCGTTTTGTCGGAGCAAATCACCGTGGTGCTGCCCAGTGTCTCGACGGCGGGCAACTTGCGGATGATGGCACGTCGGCGGGCCATGCGGGCTACGCCAATGGCCAGCGTGACCGTCACCGCCGCAGGCAAGCCCTCCGGAATTGCCCCCACCGCCAGCGCAATCGCCGAGGACACGATGTCGTCCAGCGGTTCGCGCCGCCACAACCCGAGCGCGACGACCACCCCCACCAGACCGAGAATGCCGATGAGAAGTTTGTGGCCAAACGCCGCCATCTTTCGCGTCAGCGGAGTCTCGAGGTTGGGCGCGGCGGAGATCATTTCGGAAATGCGCCCGATCTCGGTGTGGTCGCCTGTGCCGATGACCACCGCCCGGCCCTGGCCGTACGTGACCAGTGTGGAGGCGTAAGCCATGTTGGCGCGATCGGCCAACAGCGTCTCCGGCGCCAACTCCGTCTCCGCGGCCTTCTCGACCGAGGTGGATTCCCCCGTGAGCGCCGCTTCGGCCACCTGCAAGTCGCGCGTGGTCACGAGGCGCAGATCGGCCGGCACTTTATCGCCCGAGGCCAACAGCACCACGTCACCGGGGACGAGTTCGGTGGACGGCACCCGCGCCGTCTTGCCCGCACGCACCACGTTGGTTTCGGTAACCAGGCTTTGGGCCAGCGCCTCAATGGCACGTTCGGCCTTGGCTTCCTGAAGATAGCCGATCCAGGCGTTGACGAGCACCACCGCGAGGATCACGCCCGCATCCACGAAGCCGCCCATGACCAGCTTGATGGCGCCCGCCGCGAGCAGTATGTAGATGAGGGGATTATGGAACTGGAGCAGGAACCACAGCCATGCGCTGCGTCCTTTCCGGGGCGTGATCTGGTTCGCGCCGAAGCGCTGCCGGCGGTGCTTGATTTCGAAAAGATCCAGCCCCTTGTCCAGGTCGGTTTCCAAGAGTTGCGCCACCTCCCCGGCCGGGAGGTGATGCCAATGATGGCTGAGGATTTCTTGCATAGCGCGACGTAACGTTGCTCTAACTTGCCGCGGTGGCGAGCAAAACAGCGATCAGTCCAATGAGCAACAGCCAGAACAGTCCGACAGTCCGGGGTCCAGTCCGATCGGATAGCCCGGGATCGGACCACGGGAGCTGCCGCGGAGACGAAGGGTTGCGAGCAAGAACCGATCACTCTTGGGGCGTTAGGAGCGGTTCTTGGGCCAATCTCTTGTCTTTAAGGAAGCGAGCATGCCGCGGGCGAATCGGTGCATGGTGTCCGGCCAGGTGCTACACCGCCACGGTCAAGGTGCGCTCGCGGAACTCCACCGCCGCCCGTTCGAGGAACGCATCCAGCGGCATGGCACCCTCGTCGCCCTTCTGGCGCGAGCGGACCGACATCGTCCACCGCGGCGACGCGATCGCGCGCTAGCCGTCTGCGCTTGACTCGGATCTGCTACGTATTAATGGTATGAATTGATGATATTAACGGCTCTTTTGTTTGCCACTCCCCGCCGGGCCCTCCCGGCCCTCTTGGTGGTCGCCGCGGTCGCGCCCCACGCCCGCGGCTCGATATTGACTAACGCGTCACAGCTGGCGCCCGGCTACACTTTCATCGACTTCGAGTCCTTGCCCGCGGGGGCGGCGAGCAACCCGCTGACGATCGGTTCCGTCACGTTCTCCTCGACCAACCTGCTCCACATCGAGGACATCTCCATCTACGGCGCCAGCGGAACCGAGGTCTCCAACAGGGTGCTCCGGTCCAACGGCCCGTTCTTCCTGACGCCCACGTACGTCGACACGCGGATCGACTTCTCATCCCCAGTCAACGAGTTTGGGCTCGGCTGGTTTGACCCGAACATAGCGACCAACTATCTCGAGGCCTACGACACCCTGGGACAGCTTCTGGAGTCGGCCGCGATCCCGAACTTCGTCATCGGCGGCTCGCGCGCTGTCTTCCGGGGCTTTCACCGCGAGATTAACGATATCGCCTACGTCGTCGCGCGAGTGTCGGATCCCGGGGACCTTTACGCCATCGACAACGTCGCGTTCGGCCGGATTCCCGAAGCCGACTCCGCCGCCTGCACGCTCGCCCTCACCCTCACGGCGCTGCTGGCCCGCCGACGGCGCGCGGTGGATGCACAGCGGCGTCGCCTCCGTGTTCTCCGCCGTGGTGTACACCCCAGCCCGAAATGCTTCGAATCCTGTGGTCCGACCCCTGTGAGAACTGTCAGGCACCGGCCGTCAGATACGGCTTCAGCATCGCGAAACGACTCTCGATCTCCTCGATGTCCTCCGGGGCGAGTCTCTGCTCCGAAACGATCGGTTTCGGCGGCACACTGTTCTTCGGACCATACTCCCTCGAGAGCATGTTCTT
>JADLBR010000119.1 GCA_020847615.1 Verrucomicrobiia bacterium | reverse complement strand
TAGGAGGCTGTCGGACTTTGTCCGGCAGCCTCCTCAGGCAAAACCGCCTTCTGTCTGCGAGCAATGGAGTTATGCAACGAGAGCACTATTCGTTAAACTCGCTCAGGCACGGTGCCACATCTGGGGCTTGCCCATCATAACCACCTTGGAATAAGGCGGTTTTGCTTTCTAGCAGCCTTGTCGGACTTGGCTAAGTCCGACAGGCTGCTAGAGTCTGTCGATGGTTGGCACGTTTGGTTTTGGAGGCGCGCGCGTGGTGGGGGCAGAGCATCTCCCTGGGGAGGGGGCCGGGGTCGTGGTCACGAACTCGGTGACGCCGGCGGGCCTGAGACGCCTGGTGGGCATCCTGCGCGGACGGGCCGTGGTGTGGGGCGGGGGCGCGGGTGAAGTGATGGGGGCCGCGGCCGTCGATGCGCTGAAGTCGGGGGCGTGGCTGGTGGCGCGCCCGCAGGGAGAGGCGGTGCGGACCGATGTCCTGCTGCGGTTGGACGAGCGGGTCCTGGCGGCGGCGCTGGAGGCTGGCGTGCCGGTATGGCCCGCCTGGGTGTTCGAGGCGGACGGGCCGCCGTTCTTCATGATGGGGCACGCGTACGGCGCGGCGGCGTCGCGGCAGCGGGCGCGGTCGCAGGTGCGCATCGGGGCGGCGATCGCGCGGGGCGACCTATCCACGGCCTCGGTTCGGGAGGCGCTCTATGCGCTGGGGGCTGCGTGTTTCGAGGAGCGCGAGGACGTGGGAGAGCATCTGGGCTACGCGTGCCTGCGAGGCCTGAAGGCGAGGCTGTTTGACGTGGTGCTGACGGACGCCTTCGACGGCGGGAGGCAAGTCACGGGCGGGCAGCTCTTGGCCGCGTCGATGGCGCTGGCCTCGTGGCTGCGGGCGCACGTGGAGGAGCGGCGGGTGGGGATCGTTTTGCCGCCGGGCGCTGGCTCGGCGATCGCGAACCTCGGCACCGTGCTTGCGGACAAGGTGCCCGTGAACCTGAACTTCACCGCGGGTGTCACGGCGAACCAATCCGCGATTCGGCAAGCCGCGCTGCGCGCGGTGATCTCCGCCTCGGCGATGCGGTCGAAAGTGGCGAACTTCCCCTGGCCCGATGCGACGCACGACCTGCGCGAGATCCTGGCGGGATTTGGGAAGGGCGGGCTGGCGGCGCGGATGGCGGCGGCGGTGGCCCTGCCCTTGCCCGCGTTGGCCGCCTGGCTCGGCGTGCCGAGGCGCGGCGGCGCCGCGGAGGCGGCGCTGCTGTTCACCAGCGGCAGCGCAGGCGATCCCAAGGGCGTGATACTCAGCCACCGCAATCTCGTGGGCAACGTCATCCAGGTCGCCGAGACACTGAGGTTTTCCGCGGACGACAGCCTCCTCGGATGCCTGCCGATCTTCCATTCGTTTGGCCTGACGGTCACCCTGTGGTATCCGCTGTGCGGCGGGCCGAGGGTGGTCACGTACATCAGCCCCCTGGATGCCGCCAAGCTCGCCTCGATCGTGCGCGAGCACGGCGTCCGGCTCATGGTGAGCACGCCGACATTCCTGCGCGCCTTCCTGAAATCCGTCGCGCCGGAGGACCTCAAGGGATTGACCATGGCGGTCACCGGCGCGGAGAAGTTGCCGGTGGACCTGGCCGAGGCCTTCGAGGCGAGGTTCGGGATACCGTTGCGGGAGGGCTATGGCCTCACGGAGACCGCCCCGGTGGTCAGCGTCAACCTGACGGACCCGCCGCCCGAGGCGAATCGCCTCGGCGGGCAGGTCAGCCACCGCCGCGGGAGCGTCGGGCGCCCGGTTCCCGGCGTCGCGGTGCGGGTCACCGATGCGGAGACCGGGGCCCCGCGCTCGATCTTCGAGACCGGCGTGCTCTGGTTCCGGGGCGCGAACATCTTCGAGGGCTACCTCGGGGAACCGGATCGGACATCGGATGTCCTGCACGGGCGATGGTTCCGGACCGGCGACCTCGGGCGGATGGACGAGGACGGCTTCATCTACATCGAGGGTCGGCTGGCGCGTTTCTCGAAGATCGGTGGCGAGATGGTGCCGCTGGCCACGATGGAGCAGCATCTGCACGCGGCATTCGACATGGTCGAGGCCGAGCGGCCCGCCTTCGTCGTCTGCCGCAGGCCGCACCCGGCCAAGGGCGAGGAGCTGGTGGTGCTCACGACGCTCGACGTGGGCGAGCGGGAGGTCTCGCGGCGATTGCGCGACCGGGGCGTGCCGAACCTCTGGATCCCGAAGGTCGTCCACCGCGTGGAGAACATCCCCGTGCTCGCCAGCGGCAAGCTCGACCTCAGGGTCTGCGATTCGATGGCCCGCGAGGCGAGGTGAGCGCGGGTCAACGCGCGGGGACCACGGTCGCGGCCCGGGGGATGGCGATGCCGAAGTGATTCTCGGCGCGGTATTGCTCGTACCGCTCCAGGATCGTCTGCACGTAGGCCTTGGTGCTGGGGTAGGAGATCGATTCGATGAACTCCCCGGAGGTCGTCTTCTTGCCGGCGGGATCCGTCGCCCAGCGGAGCGCGCGCGACCGGCCGGCGTTGTACTCGGCCAGCGCGAAGGGCACCGGGTTGTCGCGGTCCTCCCAGCGCGCCAGGGCGCGCGACAGGTACCACGTGCCCGCCATGATGCCCATCCTCGGGTCGGAGAGGTTCTGCTCGCTGAAGCGCGCCAGCCCCGCCGCCTCGGCGTACTCCCGGCCGGCGACCGGCGTGACCTGCATGAGCCCGCGCTCGCTCGCCTTGCCCACCTTTCTCGGGTTGAACTCGCTCTCACGCCAGATCACCGACTTGATCAGGTGCGGATCGACATTCCACTGGCGGGCGGCCTCCAGGATCCACTCGTCGTAGAGCGACGCCTGGTGGCTCTCCTGCTGGTGGATGTATACGGCGATCAGGAACGCCGCCAGCGAGCACGCCACGATTCGGATCAGGAAGCCCATGCGCCTACCCAGAAAACCCACATCAAGGGAAATCGGAAGCAAAATCGACCAGACGCCCCGCAATGGGTCCCAAGGGAGGTCGCGCGATCTGCGGGCTGCGGTTCGGGCTGGTGGCACCCGGCAAACGTTGCCCGGATGAAATCAAGCACCAAAGGGGTCAGCACCAAAGGGGTCAGTCATGGTTTATTGACATTTACTGGGGTGGGCGGCAGGTTCTGGGGGTGGCGCGGCAGGTGCGGATAGAGTACGGGGGCGCTGGGTACCACGTGATGGCCCGCGGGGACAGGCGGGAGGAGATTTTCCTTGGCGACGGGGACCGGGAGCTGTTCCTGTCGACGCTGGGGGAGGCGTGCGGGCGCACGGGGATGCGGGTGGTGGGGTACGTGCTGATGCCCAACCACTACCACCTGTTGGTGGTGACGCCGGAGGGCAACCTTGTGGCGGCGATGAGGTGGCTGCAGAACGCATACACCCGCCGGTTCAACGCGCGGCATCGGCTGTGGGGGCACGTGTTCGGTGGCCGATACAAGGCGGTGCTGGTGGACGGCAAGGTGGGGGCTTATGTTTCCGCGGTGCTGGATTACATCCACCTGAACCCGGTGCGCGCCGGGCTGGTGCGGCGAGGCGACGGGCTGGAGCGCTACGGCTGGTCGAGCCTGGCGGCCTACGGGCGGCCGCCTCGGAAGCGGCCCGAGTGGCTGGATGTGGGGGGCGGGCTCCGGGCCGCGGGACTGGCGGACGAGGCGGGCGGGCGGAGGGAATTCTTGGGGCGATTGGAGCGGAGGGTGGACTGGGGTCGGGCGGGCGAGGCCGGGCTGGGCGGATCGTTGAGGCCGGGGGTGGTGCTGCGGCGCGGGTGGTGTTTCGGCGCGGAGGCCTTCCGGGAGCGGATGCTGAAACTCGCCGGTGGGCGGATCGCGAACCGCGGGAAGCGGAGGGCCGACGGCTATCGCGGCGGGGAGGTGCGCGACCACGGGCTGGGGCGGGCGGCGCGGTTGCTGGAAGCGGGCCTGGAGGAGTTCGGGCTGTCGTTGGGCCAGCTGGCCGGGCTCAAGAAGGGCGATTGGC
>JADLBR010000118.1 GCA_020847615.1 Verrucomicrobiia bacterium | reverse complement strand
GTCGCCGGTCGTGACAAGGTTTGTCTCGGCGACCCCGAAGGAGCGCCCGTAGGACACGTCGGGGGGCAGGGCGGGGAATCCGGGCGCCAGCTCATCGACGAGGACCGGCAGGCCGGTCGTCGGATGCGGCATGTAGAGGCCGAGATATTCGCCACCCTTGGATAGGCTGAAGCTGGTGTGCAGTGGCTCCGCGGGATTGACGCGGTTCTTGCCAGACGCCCAGATAAAGAGCATGGCCTTGGGCGGCACGGTCACGGAAGGGATGCGCCATTGCGTCTTGTTGCTGGACTTGTCGGTCAGCCACCAGCCGTCGAGATTGACCGCGGCGTCGCCCGAGTTATAGAGCTCCAGCCAGTCCTGGCGCGTCTCGTCCTCGTCCTCGATGCCGGTCTCGTTATCGGCCACCACCTCCGAGATGTAGATGTCGGCCCGGCCCCCCACGGGCGGCATGGCCATCGCGAAGAGGGCGATGGCGAGCCTGGCCCCCCATGGCCCGGGGATTGCCGCAGGCCCATCGGGCGCCCGATGGGTCGCGTGCATCGGGTTGCGCGAGACAACCATTACAGAGAATTATCAAACATGGCTCCGGAAAGTCGAGGCCCGTATATCATCGGGAACTCACGAACTCAGGAAGGGCTGCTCGAAAACTGCCGCAGTGCCTCACGTAGCCGAACGCGCGAGCGTTTGGACGCCAAAGCCTCACGGCTTCGGCTACATTTTCAGCCCCGGCAATGCCCCGAAGGCCCGCCCTGATCGATCTTCCGGCGCGCTTTCCCGATCGGCTCGCGGTGATCCGGGACAAGCCTGGACTTGACTACCACATCAACCGGACCAAGGGCGATCGGCAGCGTGCCCTCCCGGCGAGCGTGTCGGAATCAAATGAAACACCGCACTAGCAGCCTGTCGGGCTTCGAAAAGCCCGACAGCCTCCTGGCCCCGCCGCCGGTTCGCGCGCGCGCCGCATCAACATTGCGGCAGCATGCCATCGGATGCCACAATTCCACCCGGATGCTGAGCGTCACCGAAGACGGGCTGTATTGCGCGGCGGGTGATTTCCATATCGATCCGTGGCGGCCGGTGGGGCGGGCGCTGATCACGCACGCGCACAGCGACCATGCCCGGGCGGGCAGCCGGGCATATCTGTGCGCGGACGAGGGGGTGGGGGTGTTGCGCCTGCGGGTTGGGGATGGCGCCGGCATCGAGGGGCTGCGCCACGGGGAGACGATCCGCGTGGGCGATGTGGGGGTCTCGTTCCACCCCGCGGGGCACGTGCTGGGATCGGCGCAGATCCGCCTCGAGCATCGCGGCGAGGTGTGGGTGGTCAGTGGGGATTTCAAGACGCACGCGGATCCGACGTGCGCGCCCTTTGAGCCGGTGCGGTGCCACACGTTCGTGACCGAATGCACCTTCGGGCTGCCGATCTATCGCTGGCCGGACCCCGATGCGGTCTTCGCCGATATCAACGGTTGGTGGCGGGCGAATCAGGGCGCGGGGCGCACGAGCGTGCTCTTCGGCTATTCGCTGGGCAAGGCGCAGCGCCTGCTCGCGGGGGTGGATGCGGGCGTCGGTCCGATCCTCGTGCACGCGTCGATCGCCGCCTTCTTGCCGGCATACGCGGCCGCGGGGGTCCGATTGCCGCGGGTGGAGACCGCGACCGTCGCGGGCGTGCGGGCTTCGGCGGGCAGGGCGCTGATCATCGCGCCGCCGGCAGCCGCGTCGGCACCGTGGCTCGATGCGGCGGGTGACGTGTCCGAGGGCTGCGCCTCGGGGTGGATGCTCGTGCGGGGCAACCGCCGTCGCAGGGGCGCGGACAGGGGTTTCGTGCTGTCCGATCACGCGGACTGGCCGGGGCTGATCGGGGCCATCCGCGCGACGGGCGCGGGCCGCGTGCTGGCCACGCACGGCATGACCGGGCCGCTGGTGCGATGGCTCAATGAGAACGGTTGGCGCGCGGAGGCGCTGCCGACCCGTTATGCGGGAGATGTGGCGGAGGAGGACTTGCCACGTGATGGTGCGGACGGGCGCGCCGGGAACCCGCAAGACGGCTGATTCGCCATGCGCGCCTTCGCACAGCTCTTCGCCGCGCTCGACGGGACGACGCGCGCGTCGCAGAAATTGGAGGCGCTCGAGGGATATTTTCGCACCGCGGCGGCGGAGGATGCGGCGTGGGCGCTCTGGTTTCTGTTGGGGAACCGGCTCAAGCGCGCGGTGAAATTCGCGCATCTGCGTCTCTGGGCCGGGGAAGTCGCCGGTCTGCCTCCTTGGCTGGTTGAGGAGTGCTATGAGGTCGTCGGGGATTTGGGCGAGACCCTGGCCCTCCTGCTGCCGCCGCCCGAGCGGGTCACCTCGCTCTCGCTGGCGCGGCTGGTCCAGGAGCGGCTGCTGCCGCTGGCCGGGGCCCCCGAGGGGAGGCAGCGCGAGATCCTCCGGGCGACGTGGGCGGAGCTGGATCGGGCGCAGCGGTTCCTCTGGCACAAGCTGATCACGGGAAATTTTCGCGTGGGCGTCTCGCGCG
>JADLBR010000117.1 GCA_020847615.1 Verrucomicrobiia bacterium | reverse complement strand
GCGGCCCCGATGGCGTCTGCGAGGATATCGCTCGCGCCACCGTGGGCCGGGCCACCGATGGGTTGGGGCTAGTTCAGTAGCGGCGATTGCCGCGGCCACCGCCGAAGGACCCGCCGCCCGAGCGCTCGTCGCGCGGGCGCGCCTCGTTGACGGTCAGGGCCCGGCCCTGAAAGTCGGCGCCGTTGAGCGCCGCGATTGCGATTTTGGCCCCTTCCGCCGTCGCCATGGTGACGAAGCCGAAGCCCCTGGGCTGGCCGGTTGCCCGGTCTTGGACTATGGCGACCTCCGATACCGGTCCGTGCTTGCCGAAGAGATCTTGCAGATCGTTCTCGGTTGTGGAGAAGGCGAGGTTGCCCACGTATATTTTGGTACTCATGTTTCTTGTTGCTTTCCATTCGTAGACGAACTGAGGGTTCTGGACGGTCCCCGTTATCCGGGTCTCAATCGTCACTGAATGAAAATTCAACTGAAGATTAACCGAGTCGAGAAGATGCCTAGGATGTCTAACTGTGCGGTTAACCTGGGGGTGATTTGGGATAATGCAAACGGATTTGTTGGGTGCGCTTCCGCGCTTGGTGCGAGCTCTCCCTGGCACCCGGAGCGCGGGAGGGGGCGCGTGCGGGCTATTCGAGGGCGATTTCGATGCCGGACAGCGCGGGCCCGAGCGCCGATGCCGGGGTTCTCTGGAATCGCAGATCCAGATCGCCCGCGACCGTCACACCCTTGAACTCCTTCATGATGCCGCGACTTGGGGCGCCCGTCGCCTTGACGATGTCGAATCCGGTGAGGGCGGGACGCCCCTGGATAACCACGTCGAAGACGCGCTGGCCCGGCGTGACGGGATCGGGCTCGAGGAAGTACAGGCGGACCGTGTACCGGGCTGGCGGGAGAGGGGCGGGGGTGCTCTCGGGGGCGGCTTTGGCCCGTGCGGGTGGTTCCTTCTTCGGGCTTTTGGTGCTTCCTTCCTCGTCGTCGCCGTCGGGCGTGGGTGGCTGTGGGTCATCGGGGGCGAGGGTCTGCGGGGTGATCCGGATCGATTCGACATCGCGGAGCCCGGACGCGAAGACCCAGGCAGGGTCCGCGCCCGAGGCGGCGCTGGCGTGGCGGCGAAAGGGCGCGGCAGTGGCCGGCGTGATGGTCACGGGCAGGGCTGGTGAGATGCCCGGACCCGGGGGATAGTTGAGCCAGAGCGTGCCGGCATCATCGAGGCGGTCGCCGGGCGCGCCGAGGTTCAAGCCGACGCGGATGATGCGGCGGCCCGGGGCGGTATCGAGACCGGACAGATGGTAGGTCCAGACTTCGGCATCGGGCATCGAGACGAGGGCGAGCGATGTCTGGTTCTGATACGGGCAGCTGCAGGTGCGGGTGTAGTCGGGTGCGTTGAGCACGCCGTTGGCGACGATCAGGTTGGCGCTGCAGCCAGATTTGAAGCCGCCGACGTTGCCCGTGCCGCCGTGCCGTGCCAGATCGTAGAAGCCGGCCGCGCCCGATCGGAATGTCATGAGGTGTTCGGAGGCCACGGGGGTATTGCAGCCGTAGGTGCGGTAGACCCGCCAGGTCTGGAGCTCGCCCGTGAGGGGATTGGTGATGCTGTGCTGCCCGCCATCGAGCAGCCGATAGGCTCCGGCGGATTGCCGGTAGGAGGCCGGTGTGGTCAGGATCAGGTCATTGTATAAAATGCAAGGACCATTGTATTTAATCGACATGTCCCGCCACACGGGCGCGCCGTCCTTCGCGCGGAGCACCGCCATGCCCTGGCCGACCTCATCCTTGAGACGGTCCGTGGCGCTGGCGCCTGCCTGGAGCAAGAGGTCGCGCCCTTTCGCGTAGCTGAGCCACGTGCCGAAGACCCCGTCGGTCTGTTCCCACAGTCTTTTGCCGGACCGAAGGTCGAGCGCGACGATGCGGTAGGCGCCGGGAGCCTTGCCGAGGCGGGCGGCCTTTGCCTCGGCGCTCTTGGGCAAACGGTCGAGGCAATAGACGCGTCCGCCTCCCGCGGCGATGCCGTTGTGGGGGAACGCATGGCGGGCCTCGGTGCGCCACAGGGTCTGGCCGGTGCGCCGGTCGAAGGCGGCGAGGCCGGCGCTTGCGGCAAAATCGCCGATGCCCGTCAGGGACCCGAGGGTGGGTTGCGGGAAGCGGCGATTGAAGTGGGCAAAACCGGTTCCGCCGAGGAGCACGTCATCGCAGACGGCCAGGAAGCCCCATTCCGGGGCGGGTTGCCCGGAGGCCGGGGGGATCGTGACCGTCATTCCGATGCGGCCGGTGGCGGCATCCAGCGCGACGCAGCGGTTGCTGACGGCGACATAGACGGTATCGGCGGTCGCGACGAAATTGGCGCCGCGGGCATTGGCGCCCGGGATGTGCCGTTGGCTGTAGAGCGTGGTCAGGGGATCGGCGATGTACGTGTCGTCGTGATAGATGCCGCGCGTGTCGAGGCCAGGGACGAGGGTTTTCCAGAGGCGGCGTCCGGTGTAGACATCCCGGGCGCTCAGGCCATCCATGCCCTCGAGGAAGAGGCGGCCGCCGACGACCTGCTCCGAGGGGCCGTGGCCGTGGCGGGGGAGGACATCCATGTGGGAGTTGCCGCCGAACCAGAGGAGGCCGAGGGGCAAGCGGAGGAGGCGGTCATCGGATTTCAGCGAGTTTGCGGCGTCGCCGTACTGGTGCGTCCAGTCGGCGGCGCCCGGGAGCGGGCCCTCGCGGACGATGTGGAGATGGGAACCGGCGGCTTGGGCCTGGGCGCCGGGGAGTGTGGCGGCGCGCACTCTGGCGGCGAGGCTGGCGATGTCGGGTGGCGAGGCGAACCAGAGGGAGCCACCGTACGGCCGGACGGATTCGTAGATCTTCCGAAGGGCGGCGGATTCCGACAGGCGCGCGGCGAACTGTTTCCCGACGATGACGAGGCTG
>JADLBR010000116.1 GCA_020847615.1 Verrucomicrobiia bacterium | reverse complement strand
TCCCACCGGATCCTCGCCGTGCAGGATATTGAACAGCAGGGCGCATCCCGCTGTCCCTGAGTTTCATGATCGGATGCGCTCCCAAACCCACGATAGGCCCCTCCGACAAACCGACAAGTCGGCGCCCGTGTGCGATGGGGCACAACGAGGCGCGGGCGACCCAGGATGGCGGTCGCGATTTCTCATCTTCCACGCACGAGAATTCGGGCTAATATCTCCCCACATGCTTTTCGTGCTGCTTTTGGTCGCCGGGCTGCTGGCCCTCCTGGCACAGGTGTGCCTCCCGGGACCCCTGTGGCTGGACGGCGCCAGCTGGGAGATCGCCCCCCTGCTGGCGATATGCGGCGCGCTTTTCCTCAATCCCGCCGGGGCCTGGTTTCTCGCGCTGGCCATCGGGATCTCCCGGGACCTCGTCTCCGAGAACCACCTCGGCTGGGGGGCGGTCTGCCTCATGGCCCCGGTCCTCCTCGTCCAGACGCAAGAGCTGGGCCGATGGCGGCACCGCTGGTACGCGCAGGCCTTCTTCGTGCTCGTGGGCTCCATGGTGTTCCTCCTCCTGGACTACGCCGGTTTCTGCCTCCAGCAGCGGCGCTTCTCGCCCGAGGTGTTCCAGACCGGACCCTTCCACAGGATGCTGGTGATCAGCGCCTTCAACGCGCTCGTCGCGCCGGTGGCCTGCGCCCTGATCGAGATCGGCAGGCACCTGTGCGGGGTCGCGCGCCGCGCCCCCCGGGAGGTCGCCGATGAACACTGAGGCCCCCCCGCGATTCGTCGGCCGCATCGTGCTCGTCGCCGCCCTTTTCATGGTCGGCCTCGGCGTGCTCGTGGTCAGGCTCTACGAGCTCCAGATCGGCCAGGCCGAGACTTACGCGGCCCAGGTCGGCGCGCAGAGCACGCGCACCATCCTGCTGCCCCCGGCGCGCGGCCTCGTCGCCGACCGCTGGGGCGTGCCCCTCGCCGAGCACCGCGCCAACTTCGACATCGACCTCTACCTCCTCGAGCTCAAATCCCACTACCGCAAGATACACGGCGGCCTGCCCAAGGTCCGCGACACCTACACCGTCGCCGGCGTCCGCAAGACCGACATCGTCGATGACATCTTCAAGATCGCCGACGAGAGCCTCGGCCCCTATCGCGAGGTCCTGGGCGCCCGCATCCAGATCGACCGGGACTCCCTCATGCTGCACCAGCGGATCCGCGAGCAGCTGCCGTTCCAGATCAAGGGCGACCTCAAGTTCGAGGAGCTCGCCGTGCTCATGGAGCGCAACCCGGTGGTCCCCGGCATCCGCATCACCGCCCGTCCCCTGCGCCGCTACTCCTACGGGGCCAGCGCGTCCCACGTTGTCGGATACGTCGGGCGGCCCGAGCAACCGCTCCTGCTGAGCCGCGACGACGGCGGCACCTTCGAGGCCGAGAGCACCGGCAAGGACGGCATCGAGCTCGCCGCCGACGAGTACCTCCAGGGGGATCCCGGCTACCGGGTGCTCGAGGTCGATAACCTAGGGCGCGTCCAGCGACTCCTGCACGAGGACCCGCCGCGGAGCGGTTCCACCGTCTACCTGACCCTCGACCTCCGCGTCCAGCAGATCGCGGAGAAGGCCCTCCAGGGCATCGGTCGCGGCGCCTGCGTCGTGCTGGACTGCACCACCGGCGAGATCCTCGCCATGGTCTCCGTCCCGAACTACGACCCCAACGCGCTCTCCGACCCGGCGATCTGGGACACCGTCATCAACGACAAGACCCGCCCCCTGGTCAACCGCGCGGTCTCCGGCTATCCCCCGGGCTCGACATTCAAGATCCTCATCGCCCTCGCCGCCATGACCTACAAGGTCGTCCCGCCCAATTACTCCTTCACCTGCGGCGGCGGGCTCTTCGTGGCCGACCGTTTCAAGCAGTGCTGGAGCTCCTCGGGCCACGGGACCGTCAATCTCCGCGAGGCCATCAAGATCTCCTGCAACACCTACTTCTACAACCTCGGCGTCAAGACCGGCATCGACCGCGTCTACGCCGTGGGCCACGCGATCGGCCTCGGCGACGACAACGACATCCCGCTGCCGCGCGTGAGCGCCGGCACCCTCCCCTCCAAGGAGTGGATGCGCGCCACCTACCCGCGCGACCGCTGGAGCGACGGCCACATGGCCAACGCCGCCATCGGCCAGGGCTACGTCCTCGTCACACCCCTCCAGATGGCGATGGTCGCGGCGGCGGTCGCCAACCGCGGCACCATCTACAAGCCCCAGCTCATCCAGCGCATCATCCGGCCCGACGGGGAGGCCGAGTTCGAGTTCAAACCCGAGATCCGCGGCCAGCTCAACATCGAACCCAAAGCCATGGAGGTCATACGCCAGGGCATGTGGGCCGTCGTCAACGAGCCCGGCGGCACCGGCAAGCGCGCCGCCGTGCCCGGCATCACCGTGGCCGGCAAGACCGGCACCGCGCAGTTCAAGGGGCGCGTCGGCGGCGAGGTCCGCACCGACAACAAGACCTGGTTCATCTCCTTCGCCCCATTCGAGGAGCCGCGCTACGCCGCCTGCGTCATGGTCGAGAACGGCCAGGCCGGCGGCGTGGATTGCGCCCCCAGGGTCCGGGAGGTCTTCTATCGCATGTTCCGGCTCATCCGCCGCAACGAGAACTACGAGCTCGCCTACAGCCAGCCCCAGCCCGGCACCTTCCTGGGATCCACATCATTCCCAGACGAACCAACGGCCGCGCCCGACGAGCTGGCCGCCGAGAACGTGGCGGTCACCTTCGAGGGCCTGGAGGAGAGCGCCGTCCCGCACGAGGAGGACCGCGTGACACTCCCCGACCGCTCCTCCGTCCAGCGCCGATCCCCCACCCTGCGCGAGGCGCGCGGGCGCAAACAGTTCTGGAGGACCCGGTGATGGCCGCCGCGCGGGCAGACCGGCTCTCGGTCATCGAGAAGATCGCGCGCGTCGACTGGCTCCTGCTCCTGGTCGCGGCCCTCGCCGTCTGCTCGGGCATCGTGTTCATCTACAGCGCCACGTGGACCAGCGACAACCCCGAGCTGCGCGACTATTACGTCAAGCAGCTCTACCACGCCCTCGTCGGTTTCGGGCTCTGCGGCACTCTCTCGCTGATCGACTACCGGCGGCTCCTCAGGCTCGCGCCCCTCGTCCTGCTGGCCGGCTACGGCCTGCTCGTCGCGGTGCTGCTCTTCGGCACCGAGGTCAACAACGCCAAGAGCTGGTTCGAGTGGGGCTTCATCCGTCTCCAGCCCGCCGAACTGGTGAAACTGGCCCTCATCCTGTTCCTGGCCTGGTTCCTTTCAAGGCGCGGCGAAAAGGTCGACAACTTCTGGACCTTCGCCTGCTGCTGCGCGGCCACCGGCGGCTGCATGGGCCTGGTGCTCAAGCAGCCCGACCTCGGCTCCGCGATGGTCTTCGCCCCCATCTGCTTCGTCCTCATGTTTGTCGCGGGCGTCCGGCGGCGCTGGCTCTTCATGGGCCTGGTCCTCGGCGCCGTCATCGCCGTGTACGCCTACCTCTTTCTCCTGGAGGAGTACCAGCGCGACCGCCTCACCTCGTTCCTCTATCCCGAGCGCGACCCCGAGGGCCGCGGATACCACGTCCTCCAGAGCATCAAGGCCATCGGCTCCGGGGGCATGCTCGGGCGCGGTTTCATGGAGGGCAAGCAGAGCATCCTCGGCTTCCTCCCCAAGGACGTCTCCTTCAGCGACTTCATCTTCTCGGTCATCGGCGAGGAATTCGGCTTCCTGGGCAGCGTTATACTGCTTTCCGCCTTTGCAATAATCCTGCTAATGGGCTTAAATATCGCTGTGCGCGCGCGCGACCCGAGGGGAGCCCTCGTGGCCACCGGCGTGTGCACGATGTTTTTCACGCATATTTTTGAGAACATTGGAATGACGATTGGAGTGACGCCCATCACGGGTATCCCGTTGCCGTTCATTTCGTACGGCGGGACTTTTG
>JADLBR010000115.1 GCA_020847615.1 Verrucomicrobiia bacterium | reverse complement strand
TGGAGGAAAACGACTTCCGTTTCTGGCGGGGCGATCACGTGGTGGCCCGGCGCACGATCCGCAAGCCCACCGGGGGGCGGTTCCGCGCGCTGGTGGATTCCGGAGGGAAGGAAGGCCTCGTCCATGTCCCGTGGCTGGAGATCGGCCACGGGCGGGGGCGCTACCTGCTGTGCCAGTTGGTCCTCGGGGAGAAGATCGAGCGCGAACCGGTGGCCCAGATCGTGCTGGAGAACATGCTGCGCTCGGCCATGTCGAAACGACCGGCCCCTGTCATCACGGGCGTCGTCCAGGAGATGCTGCCGCTGGCCGAGTCGCTGACCGAGATCAACGCGCGCCATGAGAACCTGTCCGGCGGGCTCGCCACCGCCGACCTGGGCCGCGTGGGCCTGCTGATCCTGGAGACAGACAGCCGGGAGGTCGCCGAGAACCAGGCCAAGATCGCCGAGTTTGCGCGCGCCGGGGGGCGGGTGATCCTGCACGGCGGGACGCCCGCGGGACTGGCACGGCTCGCGGGCCTGCTGCCCGAACCGATGGCCTTGCAACCGTCGACCACCCTGCCCGTGCACCTTTCGGGTTGGGATCCGGCGATCGACGGCCTCGCCAATCAGGAACTCTATTGGTACGCGAGCCGCGCTGGGCTCTATCACAGGATCGCCACGCCGCTGTCCCCGGAAGTCTGCCGGCACGTGGTCGTGCCCGGGCTGCCGCAGTCGCCCGCCTGGACGACCGTCGAGGCCGGCGGCATGAAGGTCGTTCAGGGCCATGCCCAGATGCGCGGGGGTGATGCCCACCTGTCGAGAGCCGCCACGCTCGAGGGCCGCGTCGATGTGCCCGCCGCCGGGCCGTATGCCGTGGCGTTGCGGTTGCGCGGCCAGCCGCTGGGCGGCATCTATCCTCAGGTGGCCGTGAGCATCGGCGGGCGCACGTGCGGCATCATCTCGGCGCCCGGAAAGGAATGGGACGTCGCCTGGTGCAGCGCGGTGCTGGAGGCCGGCAGCCAGCCGGTGAGCCTGAGTTTCGTCAACGACCAGTACAATGCCGAGACGAAGGAGGACCGTAATGTGGTGATCGGCAAACTGATGCTGGCGCCCGTGAAGCCGCTGGCATCGGCATGCCTGATGCAGCCCACTGCGCTGGTCAAGGCGACGCTCGGGAAGGGATGCGTGCTGGTCGATCAGGTCCGCTGGGATGCGGACTGCGCCGGCTCGCCCAACTCCGGCCGCTACCTGTCGAACCTGTTGACCAACCAGGGCGCCGACTTCGAGCGCGCCGGCACCGTCGTGCCCGGCACGCGATTCCAGTTTGACCGGCAGAGCTCGGCGTTCCGCATGCGCGATGGCCGCGCCTACCTGGGCGCCACGGGCGGCATGTCGTGCCGGATCGCCTTCGCCCGGCCTGGGCGCTGCGAGTTCCGCATCCGGGCCAGCGGCACCGAAGTGGACGGCGTGTTCCCGAACATCGCCTTGCGGATCGACGGCCGGCCCGCGGGCGATGTGTCGCTTCGCCGACCGGGATGGCAGACCGTGGTCCTGGCCGCCGAGATCCCGGGGGGCGAGCGCGTCATAGGCCTCGCCTTCACCAACGACCTGAACCGCCCGCCCAAGGACCGGAACCTGACCATCGAGTCGCTGGAGATCCGGAGTGCTCGATGACATGCGCGGGCACGGCCAAGAATCAGAACAATCTCAGACAGATCCCCGGTTCTCCGGTCGCGCGTGGCCCGTGCGTGTTGGTTGAGAGATTTTGTTTCCCTTGGATCGGAAACTGGGGCATACTTCCTCACTCATTCGGGCCGTAGCGCAGCTTGGCTAGCGCGATCGCCTCTGGCGATAGGTCCCGGGTTCCCCCGGCGGTGAGGTTTTTGAGGCGCGCGATTTTGTTTCCCTTGGGGGCGCATTGGGGCATAATGGCATTTTCATTCGGGCCGTAGCGCAGCTTGGCTAGCGCGCTTCCTTGGGGTGGGGAAACCCGGTTTTGTCCTCGGTTGATCCCGGCTGATCTCCAGCGCTCTCTCCCTCTCAAAACCCCTCGTCTCGAACCGGTGGCTTTGATCTCCGATGATCCCATCTGGGCCCATTTTACGGCCGCCAGTATACCATGGAGTTTACCATGGGGAACAATTGACGGTGCCATGTTGACGGTGCCAACCACTTGGTGCTCTATCGAGGTGCGTCGACTTCATTCGCGGCTTCTCGGTCCGCCACCGAATCGGCTTCGATCCAACCGGGAGAATCGAAGTCGCGGAGTTCCTCCAGCACCGGAATTCTCGGGAGAGTAGCAGCGTGCCGAGTCGGGCGTCGCAGCGGGCTCGTTTGCACACTGCAAACCGGCAAGACGCAAGCAGCCGGTCGATGCTTGCAAAGAGCGCATGGTCAGCACAGCCGTTCCCCCAATCCGCTATCCCGCACCCTCGCCCGATCTCGTAGCGGGACAGCCACAGCCGCAACTCCGCGGCCAGCCGCGTGCCGCGGGTTGCCCGGCAAGAAAGAGATCGCTTTCAGCACTAGCTGCGCATCCGGCCCGTACCGGCGCCAGAGCCTCTCCAGCGCGTTCCCGGTCCCCGCAACCCCACGTGGGCACTGCCTCAGCTTGGCGGCGTGCTTCTCGCTTACCTAGCAGACTTCATTCAAGAGCCGACCGCATTCCGCATATCGCCTCCGCGATATCATCTGAGCCAATTCGCGGGATCGCCCCGATTCGATTCTAGCCTTGAAAATTTTCCTCGCAGGGCACAACCTCTTGAAGCAGTTCACTGGAGGTATCCATGCCGGAAGAAAAGAAGATGAAGCTCATTGTCTCTCGCGAGCGTCGCCCTAAAGTGATCGTTAAACCCGGGCAACGCTTGGAAGTGGTCAGTGTTGTCCTCGCGGAGCCCACACTCAAGAAGGCAAGGGGTGTGGCTGCGCGATTGTGCGGCGGAACCAATACTTGCCTGGCATTAATCGACATCGGCCCTGGCGCGGCCGGCACTGAGTAGACTTGCCAACTGCGGTCGAGATGGCCTCGACTCCACCGTCGGCGCCTTCGTCGCGGGTACCGCCTACAGTCGCTCCGAGCGCGACCCTAGACTGCGCCGGACTCCCTGAAGACGGTCTCCATGGAGGAGCCTTTGCAGTTTCGCGGTTCAATTTCCGCGTTCCCGTGCCACCCGCCACCGTCTTATACAACTCAAAGACCGGCGCGGTTCTCCGGTTAAGTGGTGCCGACGCTCCAGAACTGGCTGACATTCTTACTTCCGGCGTCGTACAATTTGGAACGTCTGCAATTCCGCAACTGCCTATCGCCCAGCTTCTCTCTGGTGAATTTCTCGTTCCCGCCGGGACGGACGAGATCCACGACGTCCGCACGTGTTTTTCGACAGCCAGGCGAGAGACACCCCTCGTTGTAACGATAACGACCACAATGAAGTGCAATCTCAATTGCTACTACTGTTATGAGCCCAGGTCCAACGACACAGTTCATCCCAGTCGCATTCCGGATATTGAGGAATGGATACGTCTGCGATTACAAACGCGCAAACATAGGTGTTTGCATGTCGATTGGTACGGGGGCGAACCCATGCTCAACTTACAGTTCCTGGAAGCAGCATCGGAGGCAATCCAACGCATTTGCTATGGAGAGGGAGTGCAGTACTCCGCGTCAATCATATCTAACGGTACGGTATGGCCCGATAATCCTGGAGAATTTGTTAAACGCAATAGGATTCGAGAAGTACAAATTTCTTTTGATGGACTGCGCGAAAACCATGTTCAGCGACGGCGATTGCGCCGCAATCATGAATTGGGAGGCGGCGCGAATGCCTTCGATTGTGCGGTGCGACTCGTCGATCAGCTTCTAGATTTCACGCGCGTTGACATCCGGCTGAATCTAGATTGTCACAATAAGCGCGATCTTATGCCGTTTATCGACTTCGCGCGCAACCGTGGTTGGTTTACGAGGAAGTTTCCCGGCGTTCTTCAAGTTGCGCGCTTAACAAGCTATAGTGAACGTTCAGCGCCCATGCGCTTTTCTGAGCTCAGCATATCGGAGTACGAAGAACTGCGAGACAGACTGCGTGATCGCAAATTCAGTGATGTTCCGATTGAGGAGTCTGAAGTCCCAGACCACTTCCCATTCCCGAGGACATTTGTCTGCGCCGCATTGGCTCGGGACTCCGTCGTTTTCGGCGCTGATTGCCATCTATATCGATGCGGACTGCAGGTGGGATTCCGGGATCGTGCAGTTGGATATTTAGATAATTCCGGGTGGACGCCGCATTTTACGGACTCTCATTGGTGGGACACATTTGATCCCACATCCATTCCGCGATGCGCATCCTGTTCATTCTTGCCGATCTGCTTCGGAGGATGCCCTCTGAAGCATCTCCGGAACGATACATCAGGAATCGACGATCAATGCAAATATTGGCGTCGTAACCTACCGCGATTAATTACATCGCGATTTGGTCTGATGCCGCCGAACGATTTTGTCTACACAGAGAGTGATCAGTTTCGATAGGCCACGACCTTACCTCCACGCTGCATTGAGTCATTTGCATCTCATTCTGTAATCGTGTCCAGGCGTCTCCGGCAGTTGAAACGGCGCATCTGTTCCGGTGCTGCGACCGCAAGCGGCAGAACGCGGCCTTCGAACTCAACCGCGCAGCGGGATGCGAGAGCCCAGTGAACCGCATCATCATCTGAAACGTCGCCTGCGATGGCAACTCGCGCTTTTGTCTCATCGATGAACTGGAAAGTGGCAGATGCAATTGATCTCGTGTCCACCAAAAGGAAATTATTGTCACCAAGGAATGCCAGTTCAAGAAGCGGAAGTGGCCGATCGGGTGTCATCCACGACGCGCGCCATGCAGCTATTGCCCTATCCAAAGCCTTGATGGTCACACTGCCGGCGCGCGTTTCGCTTGTGTAATCAGCTATGAAATGGAAAGCGATTAGGCGCGTGATGTCTTTCGTTGGGAGAGCTGCATCGTAGGAAGGGATGGGCCTGATATTTGACAGGCCAAAAGCTTCGGGCTCTTGGAAGTAAGGGCTAAATCGATCTACTGAAAGATGAAACAGTCCCGTTGGGGGATTTAGATGCTCAAGAAGGGGGATCAAATCGACTATCGCCGCGTACCAGTGATCTCGGTCGCCCGGTATGCCATAGAGAAGATTCCAGTTCACACGCAGATCGACGGCCCGAGCGTACCGA
>JADLBR010000114.1 GCA_020847615.1 Verrucomicrobiia bacterium | reverse complement strand
CTGACGCCGGAGGGGGTGAACGCGAAGCTCTACGCGAAAGCGAATCTCGTGAGCCTGGTCATCTGGGGGCTGTGGTGGCCTGCGATGGTGTGGGTGGCGGTGCTGCTGGGCCGGGTGTGGTGCGCGGTGTGTCCGCTGGAATGGTTGATGGGCCTCTGCGAGCGCGCGAGGGGCGCGCTGGGCCTGCGCGGTCGTGCCGTCGGGGGATGGGTCGCCGGCGGGGCGGTGGCGGTCGCGCTGTTCATCGTCCTGCAGCTACTGGTGCCTGGGGTTCAATTGCACCGCGTGCCGCACTATACGAGCCTATTTCTCATCGCGCTGCTGCTGGGTGCGGTCGTCTCCGGGCTGTTCCTGAAAGATCGCGCCTTCTGCCGCGCCTTTTGCCCGATCTCGGTCCTGCTGAACGCGTACGGCCGCGGCGGGATGATCGCGGTGCGGGGTGGCGCGGGCGCATCGGGTCCGGGTTGCTGCGGCGCGGCCGGGGTGGATGCACGCGCCTGCCCGTCGCGGCTCAATCCGCCGAAGCTGGACAGCAACAAGGATTGCCTGGTTTGCGGGCAGTGCATCAAGGCGGGCGAGGCTGGCGGCATGCGGCTGCTGCTCCGGGCACCTTTCTTGCGATCCGACGCCCGGGCGCCTCTGGCGTCCTGGCCGGTCACGGTTTTCGTGATGGTGGTGTCGGGTTTTGTGACCTATGAGCTGTGCGGCGTGTGGAAGGCGGCGGACGCCGTGTTTCAGTGGGTGCCCCGATCGGTGAGCGCGGCGTGGGGGCTCGGGTCAGCCGCGGGTTGGGTTCAGGGCATCTGGACCGTTTTCGTCGTGCCCGTGTTGCTCTGGCTGTTGCTCGGGTGTGTCGCGCTGGCGCTGGGGGCCGCCCGCGGCCTCGGCGATGCGTGGCGTCGGTTGGCCCTGCCGATGGCGGTCGTGGTGGCGGCCGGGCACATGGCGAAAGGCCTCGAGAAGTTTACCTCGTGGGCCGGCTATCTGCCCCTGGCGCTCGCGGAACCGGAGGGAATCCGGACGGCCCTCGGGATCACCGCGAAGACCGTCGCGCCACCCGCCCCATGGTTGCCCGCGGGGGCGCTATCCCTCGTCGCCTGCCTTCTGATCGGGGCGTCCATCCCGCTCGCCATGCGCGAGGCGCGGCTCGCCGATCCCGGGGGCTCGCGCGCGCGCCTCTTGCCCATTGCGGTTCTGGGCGCCACGTATTTCTTCGTGGTCGCCGGTTGGGCCGCGTAAGTCATGTCGTGACGGCATCTGCATGTCGGGGGCTGCTGGCTCGAAAATTCCAGATCGCAGCCGCGGTTGTGAGACCGTGGATGCATTGGCCGGGTGCACAATCTCATCTGTTACCAGATGGGCTACATTTTCACCCCTGATGGTGCCCCGCCGCGCGTCGGAAGAGACAGGCGGGGGGACCCGAGAAGCGCTTGGCCGCCGTCACAGGGTGGGGCATATTATACACCCACGTCCGTGAAGATCCTGATCATCGAAGACGAGGCGAAGACCGCGCAGGCCATCCGCCGCGGGTTGCGCGGGGAGGGTTATGACGCCGTGGTGGCCAGGACGGGGGAGGAAGGCCTGTCCCGGCTGGTGGCGGAGAGGTTCGATCTGGTGGTGCTGGACTGGATGCTGCCCGGGTGTGACGGCATTGCGATTCTCGGGTCCCTGCGCGCGCGGGGCATTCGGTCGCCGGTCCTGTTGCTGACGGCCCGCGACGCCATCGAGGACCGAGTGAGCGGGCTCGATAGCGGAGCGGACGATTATCTGCTCAAGCCGTTCGCCTTTGCCGAGCTCCTCGCGCGCGTCCGGGCGCTGCTGCGCCGGGCGGGTCCGGACGAGCCGCCCCGGCGACAGCTCGGCGATCTGGTTCTGGATCCCGAGAGGCGGCGCGCGGTGCGCGGCGGCCAGGAGATCGCCCTCACGCCCCGCGAATTCGATCTGCTGGCGTATCTGATGCGCTGCCAGGGCGAGGTCGTGACGAGGCATATGCTGGCCCGGGATGTCTGGCGCGAACCCAACCGGGCCACCCCGCTGGACAATGTCATCGACGTGCACCTGGCGCACTTGCGCAAGAAGGTCGATGAGGGCCGGGTGTGCCGCCTGATCCACACCGTGCGTGGCGTGGGGATCGTGATGCGCGAGGAGGCGGGGCCATGATCGGCTGGTGGAGGCGCCGTTCACTGAGGTTTCGCCTGACGGTGCTGTTCGCGGCAGTTGCGAGCGCCATCCTCTTGGCGCTTGCGCCCGTCGTCTACGTGCTGATCCACCTCCGGCTCCACGCGGAATTCGACCGCCAGCTTCGCATCGACCTCAATCTCGTCGAGGCGCATCTGGAATGGGATACCGAGGGGCAGATCCGGTGGCGCGTCCGGGGAGCACGCGGGGGCGATGCCTACGGGGGTTCGGCCGCGTGGTTCGAGGTGTGGTCGGACGACAAGGAACTGTTGCTGCACCACTGGCCGGAATGGGACAAGGAAGTCGCGCGGCCGCTGCCCGCGCCCACGGGCTCGGGCGAGCGCACTTTCACGGAGGCCTTCGATGGCGTGCTGCCGGTGCGCGTGATCGACCGACCGGCGCGCCTGCGGCGCGGGAACCTCACGGTGCGCGTGTTCCGCGACGAGGGCGACATGCACCGCACGCTGCGAGAGATCGTGATCGGGTTTGGTCTCGGCGTCCCCGTGGCGGCCCTGCTCTCCGCCCTGGGCGGCTACCTGATGGCGGGCCGGTCGCTCGCCCCCGTGGGCGCGATGGCCGAACAGGCTCGGCAGATCACCTCCGAATCGCTCAGCCGCCGCCTGCCCAACCCCAACCCGCATGACGAACTCGGCCAACTCGCCGCCGTGTTCAACCAGACCATCGAGCGACTCCAGGATTCGTTCGACGCCCTCAGGCGATTCACCTCCGATGCCTCGCATGAGCTGCGGACGCCCCTCACCGCTCTGCGCGCGGTCGGCGAAGTCGGCCTCCGGTCCGGGGACGATGCCCCGGCGCTGCGCGAAACCATATCGAGCACGCTCGAGGAGGCCCAGCGGTTGAACGACATCATCGATTCACTCCTCGTTCTTGCCCGGGTCGAGGGCGACGCCTCCACGCCCAAGCTCGAGCCCGTGCCGCTGCGAGAGTTGCTGTCGGAAGCCCGCGAAAGCCTCGGTATCCTCGCTGCGGAAAAAGGACAGTCTATCGACGTGCGGGCCGAGTCCAACCTCGCCGCCGAAGCCGACCCCGTACTCCTTCGCCAGGCCGTCCTCGGTCTCCTCCATAACGCGATTCGCTACAGTCCCGCCTCCACCGCGGTCACGTTGTCGGCGTTCCGCCGCGAAGGTCGCGCCGTCATCGAGGTCGCCGACGCAGGCCCCGGCATCGCGCCGGAGCACCACGAGAAGATCTTCGAGCGGTTCTACCGTATCGATAGCGCACGGTCCCGCGCCGACGGTGGCGCCGGCCTCGGCTTGGCGATCGTCAAACTCCTCCTCGAACGGCAGGGCGGGCGCGTCGAGGTCGACAGCGAGCCTGGAAAGGGCAGCCGGTTCCGCCTCATGCTCGCAGCCGCTCGCCCCGCGGATACTGTCGTCGTGGGCGGACCCTGAGCGAACGGGGGCAGACAGGAGTGCCCGCCTCACGGCCCATGGGCGCGCAGGGATGCGAGCCGGCGGCTCAAAACGGTCCGGCAAGCGGGACCGGCGATTCCGGCGGCGAGGACGGCGTTGAGACGCTCCTCCGGCCGCACCAACGCGAAAGCCAACCCTTAAGATTTCTTCAGACTAATTTCTGTGGCCGGGATTCAAAAGGCTTCCATATTCCCTCGAAATGCCTGACGGACCCGCCGGCAAGGAGGAGGAAGTGGTTGTCGCATGCGCGGCACCGGGCCGTGTGTGGCGGCGATCCGGCATTGCCGGGCAAGGATAGATTTTCCTTGAGTTCCAGTTAAACGAAACTAATCACAGCGCCTCAGTAGTGAACCTCGTTCAATTGAGTCTGCGCCGTCCTTTGACGGTGGTGGTGCTGGTGATCGCGGTGGCGCTGGGCGCGTGGATCGCGCTGGGCCGGATGACGCGGGACATCTTCCCTCCGCTGGGGATACCGACGATCTACGTGGCGCAGCCGTACGGCGGGATGGATCCGCTGCAGATGGAGGGGTACCTGACGTACCGGTACGAGTACCATTTCTTGTACATCAGCGGGATCGAGCACGTGGAGTCGAAATCGATCCAGGGGGCCTCGATCATGAAGCTCCAGTTTCACCCGGGCACCGACATGTCGCAGGCGATGTCGGAGACGGTGGCGCAGGTGAACCGGTCGCGGGCGTTCATGCCGCCGGGGACGGTGGCGCCGTTCATCATGCGGTTCGATGCGGGGAGCGTCGCGGTGGGCTATCTGGTGTTCTCGACGGACGACCCGAACATCACGCTCAACCAGATGCAGGACCAGGCGCTGAACCGCGTGCGCCCGGCGTTCGCGACCTTGCCGGGGGTATCGGCGCCGCCGCCGTTCGGGGGCAGCTCGCGGGGGATCATCGTCAACGTCAACCCGGACCGGATGCGGGCCTACGGCCTGTCGCCCGACGACATCGCGCGGGCGCTGGCCGAGGGCAACGTGATCAGCCCCTCGGGCAACATGAACCTGGGCGGGAAGTACCCCATCGTCCCGGTCAACGCGATCGTCTCGAACATCAAGGATCTCGAGAGCGTGCCGCTGAAGCGCACGGAGGCGGGGGCGGTGTTTGTCCGGGACGTGGCGACGGTCGAGGACTCGGCGGACATCACGACCTCCTACGCGCTGGCCAACGGGAGGCGCACGGTATACCTGCCGGTGACCAAGCGCGGGGACGCCTCGACGCTCGAGGTCGTGAGCCTGGTGAAGAAGAACATCCCCGAGTTCCAGAAACTGCTGCCGGAGGGGATCAGGGTCAGCTACGAGTTCGACCAGTCGCCGGTGGTGAACCGGTCGATCGCGGACCTTCTCAGGGAGGGCGGCTTTGGCGCGCTGCTCACGGGCCTGATGGTGCTGCTGTTCCTGCGCGACTGGCGGAGCGCGTTCATCGTGGTGATCAACATCCCGCTGTCGCTGCTGGCGGCGAGTTTCGCGCTTTGGGTGACGGGGCAGAACATCCACCTGATGACGCTGGGTGGCATGGCGCTGGCGGTGGGCATCCTGGTGGACGAGGCGACCGTGGCGATCGAGAACATCCACGCGCACATCGCGCGCGGCGCGCCCCTGGCGCGCGCGGCGCTGGACGGGACGACCGAGACGACGCTCCCGCGGTTGCTGGCGATGCTGTGCGTCCTGGCGGTGTTCATCCCGGCGTTCTTCATGGAGGGCGCGGCGAAGGCGCTCTTCGTCCCGATGGCGCTGGCGGTCGGTTTCTCGATGGCCGCTTCGTTCATCCTGTCCTCCACCCTGGTGCCGATCCTCTCGATCTGGTTCCTGCGGGGCCACGCGGGCGAGGTGCACGACGCGACCTTCGTCGGGCGATTGCAGAAAGCGTACGGGGGATTCCTGCGCGGGGTGATCGCGTCGCGGTGGCTGGTGGTGGCGGCGTACGCCTGCGCGGCCGCCGCGATCATCTGGCTCGCGGGGGGGCGGCTGGGCACGGAGATTTTTCCCAAGACCGACAGCGGCCAGTTCGCGGTGCGCTTCCGCGCGCCGAGCGGCACGCAGGTCGCCGAGACCGAGAGGATCGCGGGGCGGATACTGGCCACCATCGCGCGGGAGGCCGGCGGCGAGGACAGGGTGGCCGTGAGCATCGGGCTGGTGGGCGTCCACAACTCGAGTTTCCCGGTGAACCTCGTGCACCTGTGGAACGGCGGACCCGAGGAGGGATGGCTGGCCGTGCAGTTGGCGCACGGCGCCGGCAAGCGGGTCGGGGAATTCAAGGAGCGCCTGCGCGGCGTGCTCGCCGCCGAGATGCCGGAGGTGAGACTGTCCTTCGAGCCGCAGGACATCGTCACGCGCGTGATGAGCTTCGGCTCGCCCACGCCCATCGAGGTGGCCGTGAGCGGGCCGGACATCGCCGTGAACAAGGGCCACGCGGAGAAGATACTCGAGGGGCTGAGGAAGATCCCGTTCCTGCGCGACGTGCAGATCGCGCAGACGCTGGATTACCCGACGGTCAACGTCAGCGTGGACCGCGAGCGCGCAGGACTCCTCGGGGTGAAGGTTGGCGACGTCGCGCGCTCGCTGGTGGCGGCGACGACATCGAGCCGGTTCACCGTGCCCAATTTCTGGGCCGATCCCAAGTCCGGCATCAGCTACAACCTGCAGGTGCAGATCCCCGAGGAGCGCACGAGGACCATCGAGGACCTGCAGAACGTCCCGGTCTCCGCCGGGGACGGCAAGACGGTCCT
>JADLBR010000113.1 GCA_020847615.1 Verrucomicrobiia bacterium | reverse complement strand
TTTTCGAAATCACAAACTGTTGGCCGCGTTTCCAGTGCCGAAAACAGATCGGGGACCCGTATTTCAGAGCGCGGTTTTCCTTTGAGCCTGCATATTTCGCGCATGCGCGTGAAATATGCAGGCTAGCCCCGCCGCCGCCCGAGGGCGCCGCATCATTCATGTGAAAACGTCTGGTGGGTGGAGGAGTACCTAAAGGCACCACGACGAACATTCCCGTGGTCTTGGGCTCGTAATGCCGCCTTCAGGCGGCTTGCGTAAAACTCGTTCTTGATTGATCGCTTGCGGTATGACTCTGGGTGCCGCGAACTTCGAAGTTTCAGGTCAGAATTTGCAGGTTCCGGCCAGCTTTCGCGCAAGGTCGACGGCCGAGCCGGCGTCGGGGGAGAATCCGTCCGCGCCGATCTCCTCGGCGAACGACTGCGTCACCGGCGCGCCGCCGACCGCGATCTTGAGGGCGCCGAATCCCGCGTCGCGGAGCGCCTTCACCGTGCCGCGCATGGCGGGCATCGTGGTCGTCAGGAGCGCGGAGAGCCCCACGATATCGGGGTTGTGCTCGCGCGCCGCCGCGACGAACTTCTCGGGCGGCACATCGGTGCCGAGGTCGATGACGTTGATGTTGGCGCCCGTCCACATCATGGCCACGAGGTTCTTGCCGATGTCGTGGAGATCGCCCTGGACGGTGCCGATGATCGCGGTGTGCGCGGGGGCGACGCCGGCCTTGACCAGGATGGGCTTGAGCAACGCCATGCTCTCTTTCATCGCGCGGGCGGCGATGAGCACCTCCGGGACGTAGATCTCGTTGTTCTTGAAGCGGCGGCCCACGTCGTCCATCCCGCCGACCAGTGCGGCGAGGATCTGGGCCGCGGGCAGTTGGCCGCCGATGGCGGCCCCGGTCTGGGCGACGGCGGTCTTCCGGTCCCCCCGCTTGATGGCTTCGGTGATGGCCTGTAATGCCGCATCCATGTGTGTCTCCTTCGCTGGTTTGTCTGGATCTAGTTGCCCGAGGGCGGGTGGCCCTTGACGTCGGGAAGATAATGCCGCAGCGCCTCGAGTTTGTGGGGCGGCACCAGCGCATCCCACTTCAGCAGCGGCTCGACACCCGCGACCGGCTCCCTCGTCTTGAATCGCAGCGTCACGATCTGCTGCGGCCGGACGGGGAACTCATACGCCGGCCCCGCGCCGAGGGCGGTGGCGCCGCCGCCGGTGAGGTCGGTGATCGCGGCACTCTCGTGTGGCAGATCCAGGGTCACCCGGGCGCTCCCCGCGACCCCCAGGCATTCGGCGAGGCGCAGTTCCACGAAACGCCCTTCGCGGCGCATCGCTTCCACGATGACATTGTCGGAGGTCTGGGCAAACGAGACGTCCTCCATCGGCGCCGCCGCCGGCACAGCGATCGGCGGGCAATTGAACTCCCAGGCCATCTGCGGGATGCGGGCCTGCGCCCAGGGCGCGTCGTGCGCGACCAGCGCGTAGGACAGCCGGTGCTTGCCCTTGCCGCTGAGCCACGGGTTGGGATAGCCGCGATATTTCTCGGAGGTGTTCAAAAGGAAAATGACGGGGGTGCGGCCCGTCAGCTCGCGTCCCGAGAGCCCGCGATCCAGCAGCGCCAGCCCGGGGCCGTTCGCCAGCTGGTAGTGCGACCAGCGCACGGCGGGCACGATGCCCGCGACCCATCCCGACAAACCGCGGGCCGACGCCAGGAGCGGCGGCACCGAGGCCCAGGCGCCGTGCGAGAAACCGTATGGGATCCCGCGCCGCACCTCGGCGATGTCCCCCGCCAAGGGGAACTCCGCCACCACGACGGTCGGGTCGGGGATGTCGTTCAATTCGGTGTCGAAATCGATGCGCGGATAGTCGTTGTAGCACCGGATCGTGCGGGCCATCGGCGCGCCATCAAGGAATTCGGAGCGGATCTCGATCGTCGTGGCGAGTTTCCCGCGCCGCGCGGTGATCGTCGGCCTGGCGGCATTGGAATCGGCGATGCGCGCGCGATCCTCGCGGTTGGCCATGTGGTCGCCGGTGTTGGCGCTGGGCTTCCTTTGCCGCTCGGCGACGATGACGTTCGCGGGGCCGCCGAGCATCTCGCGCTTGGATGGCTTGAGCTTCAGGCTGATGAGCGCGCCGGTCGCGGGATCGAGCCGCAGGGAATAGAACTTCGTCTCGATCACCTCCGGCGCGGGGACGTCGGCGCACGGGTCCGGGGCGCCTGCTGCGCCGGTGCCGATGGAGGGCAACGCGGGGCGACAGAGCCCGACTCCGGGGACATCGACGGGATCGTCCCTCTCCCAGTTCAGCGGGTTGAACAGCGCGACCGCATCGCCTTTGCCGCGCAGCGCGCCAAGCGCCGAGGCGGAGGTCTCGCGGGCCGTCCTCTCGACCCACTCGAATCGGTCCCTCGCGTCCCAGGAGGTTGGGTGCTCGAAGACCATCCCCCCGGCCGCGCCCCAGAGCGTGTTGCGGTCCATGTTGAGGCACATCAAGAGCCATGCATGATTCAATGGCGCGACGGGATAATTGAACCCTGCCTTCAGGCTCGCGATGGTGGCGAGCATCTCCGCCGCCTGAAGCTCTTGCTCGCACTTCCGGAACCACGTCTTCACCCGCGGGTTCTGGATCCAGAACGCGTTATAGTTGAAGGCGGTGCCGCCCCGCATCGTCGGGATCTGGATCGCGCCAGACTTCAGGCCCGGCAGGACCGCGTCCAAGTACTTGCCCGGGACCGAGAACTCCGGGGCGAACTGTGGCGCGAACCGCCTGAACTGCGCGATGAATTCGGCCGGATACCCCCGGTGCAAGGGCGCGAGCGAATAGTCGCCGCTGCCCGCGAAGACCAGCACCGGTGCGCCGGGCGGCGAGCGCCGCGGTTCCCCGCCCGAGGGCGAATACGCCGCCGCGATCTCCGCGATCGTGGGAGGCGCCGGATTCGCGCGGACCTCGATGTCTTTGAGGATCCCCGCGAGTTCCTTGTCGCCGAGCGGCTCGGTCGCCTTGAACAGCGCCCGCCAATCCGAGCCGAAGCCCGCGTAGGCACCCGGGGAGACCGCGAGCGAGCGCGTCCCGTCGGGCGACTCGGCCCAGTGGATCGCGACACCGGTCGGGTTGTGGCGGCAATAGGCAAAACCATCCAACCCCAGGCCCGCCGCGATCTGCGCCATCTGCTCGTGCATCCCGGTCACGTCGATCATCCACGCCAGCCTCGGGCGGAAGCCCAGCACCCCCTCCTGCCACCGCAGCCCCTCGATGCCGCACTTCACCAGCGCCTCGCCACCGGAGAGGTTGATCGTCGGCTCGAGGAAAAACGCGTTGCATGGCTCGGCGCGCCCGTCGCGGATGCGCGCCTTCAGCTCCTCGAAGCGCTCCGGGCGAAACGCCAGGATCGCCATCATGTTGTTGACCTCGGAGATCGCGAAATGGTACCCCGCGTCATCGCGCACGCGGTCGAGATGATCCAGGTACGAGTTGGCGCAGTAATTCCGCTCGACCGACCAGTTCGCCAGCCACCCGCAGCTCGCGGGATGGAA
>JADLBR010000112.1 GCA_020847615.1 Verrucomicrobiia bacterium | reverse complement strand
TTTTCGAAATCACAAACTGTTGGCCGCGTTTCCAGTGCCGAAAACCGATCGGGGACCCGTATTTCAGAGCGCGGTTTTCCTTTGAGCCTGCATATTTCGCGCATGCGCGTGAAATATGCAGGCTAAACCGCCAACCGGGCGCCGACTACGACACCTTCAAGCGCGGCATCGAACACCCCGATCCCGCGATCGCGGCTAACGTCATGATTGGCCTCATCAAGTTAACAAACTACCTGCTCGACCGACAGATCCGTCATCTGGAACAGGCATTCGTCCGGGAGGGCGGCCTGCGCGAGCGCATGACACGGGCCCGGATCGAGGCGCGAGGCAAAGGCGGCAGGCGATAGTGTCCCTTCCTCGTCTCTGCCCCCCTACACCAGCCAATCCCGCCGATAGTCGGGATGGATCATCGCACCGGCCTCCGGCGCGCCCTTCACCGCCATCCGTTCCCCGTCCCACTCGATCGCCCGACCCAAGCGCAGCGCCAGCACCCCGGCGAGCGTGATCTCGGTCAGGCGACCGCCCGTATCGAAATCCGAAAATGTCTTTCCCCCGCCCGCGCAAGCATCCAACCACTCCAGCATGTGATTCTCGGTCCGCGGCAGGGTCACCGGCACATCCCTCGTGGCCTCGTGATCCAGCACGCCCCGGAATCGCTCCTCGCCTTTCAGACGGATGATGGCCTTGGCGCCCCAGCAGTCCGCATAGATCGTGCCCTTCTCGCCCACCAGCATGCTGCCGCTCCATGGCGGCTTGCCGAAAACCGCGGTCAGATCCGATACGATCCCTTCCGGCGGCATCTCGCCCCCGTCGTACCAGTGCATCGCCAGCGGTGCCAGCTTTCCCCTGGCCCGAAAATGAAATGTGACGCGCGAGCCCGACACGTACCGATCCTTGTGCGGTTCCGCGGTGACAAACTCGACCCGATCCGGATATCCGAGATCCAGCGCGCGCATGGGCAGATTGAACCCGTGGCACCCGAAATCCCCCAGCGTCCCGCTGCCAAAATCCCACCACTGCCGCCATTTCTGCGGATGATAGATGAAGCCCTTGTATGGCCGGGGCCTGGCGGGCCCCAGCCAGAAATCCCAGTTGAACCCCTCGGGCACGGGATCCTCCCCGGCAAGATCCACCTCGGGCGCCGGAGTCGCTTTCGGCTTCGAGAACCAGACATGCGCCTCCCGGACCTCGCCCAGCGCCCCCGCTTTCACCAATTCCGCGCTGCGCCGCAGGGTGTCGTACGAACTGCCCTGATTCCCCATCTGCGTGACGACCGGGCTCCGCCGCGCCAGTTCCCGCAGCCGCCTCGCCTCGCCGATGGTCCGGGTCAAGGGCTTCTCGCAAAAGACGTGTTTCCCCGCCCGCATGAACGCCTCGCACAGCGGCGCGTGCCAGTGATCGGGTGTCGCGATCACCACCGCGTCGAAATCACCCGCCTTGAGCAACTCCCGATAATCCCCGCACAGCCGCGGCCTGCCGCCCGCCGCCGTCACCCGCTTGGCCGGATCGGGGAGCATGCTTGCGTCCACGTCGCAGAGCGCCACCACATCCGCCCCGTACTGCAGGCATTCGGAGAGCAGCGACTTGGACCGGTTGCCCAGCCCCACTATGGCCACGCGAACGCCAGCGCGCCGCGACTCCGCCCCATTCGCCCGAAGGCACGCCGGCACACCCACGCCCGCCGCTGACCTCGCCAGGAACTCTCGCCTCGTCATCCCACGCATGCCCGCCTCATTCGATCTCATCGTCCTCATGACCATCATGGGTTATGTCACTTCGCCGCCAAGAGTTTCTGAATGGCTCCTCGACCACATCTTTTTCGATTCGTGTTCATTCGTGGCTCGATCCTCCGCCCCCACCCGCCCGCCTTGGCCAATCCCGGGCCAGCGCCTCCCTCACCGCGAAAAAAGCCGGCTTCGCCACCCCCGCCCCATCGAACAGATAGGGATGAAATGCCTTCTTCGTCTTGCGGTCCACCTCGTCCATGATGCCCCACAGCTTTATCCCCTTCATCCCGGGATTCTCCAGGCAAACCTCGAACACGCGGCGGTACACCTCCGCCTGCCGCCGCATCTGCTCGCCCGATTCCTTCGCCGGATCCACGTCCACGCTCATCTCCGTGACCCACACCTCCAGCCCGAGGTCGGTGAAACGCCGAATATTCTGCCGCATGCTGTCGAGGTACGCCTCGTCGTCGAGGTCGTGCTCGCCCGGGCCGAGGATATCCCTCTTCCACATCCGGCGCTTGTATTCCGTATTGATATGCATCTGGAACCCCACGCCGTGCAGCGGCAGCCCTTTACCCAACAGCGTCTTCGCCAGCGCGTGCATCGTGTCGCTCTTGGGGCAGAGGATCTCGTTGTTGAAATCCAGCAACACCAGCCTCGCCTTCGGGTCCGCCTCGTGCGCGATCGTCAGGGTCTTCACGTACCAGTCATAGCCATCCCGCGGATCCCGCGGGTCCATCCCGTACGCCTTCCAGTACTCCTTCGGCCCAGTGTCCGGCCTCCATTTCAGCCACCCCCCCGACTGGTACGGCGGGAATAGGTGCTCGTTGCAGACATCCCACAGATACACGCGCCCCCGAAAATGTGACACCGTGTCCCGGACGTACCCCTCATACACGGATCGGACCCGCGCCCGCTCCTCCTCCGTCTCCACCGGCAGCTTCGAAAAGGGCCAGCCCGCACGGACTACATACCCCAACCCATGGGCGTGGAACGCGATCCCGTTCGCCTCGCACCACGCGATGTACCCGTCGCTCCCCGCAAAGTTGTGCTTTCCCTCCCCCTTCCATGTGTTCCCCGGAAAGTTCTCCCACCCCGCCGTCATGATCGTGAACTGATCCCTCGCGATCGCCGCCTCAGGCTCGAAATGTCGAGGCCCAAACTCCCCCGGATCCCGCCACCGCCCGTGCAGATTCGGGAAGTTTGCCCCGACGTGAAATCCCCGCGCCGCGGCAAGCCCTTTCAGCGTCTCCCCGGGCGGGCGGACGTATTCCGCGCCGCCTTCCATCGGCCACGCCATCGCCAGAGCCGCGACCAGCGAACCCCGGATGAACTCACGCCGCTTCATGCCACTCCCATGCTGAATTCCCCCACAGTCCCGTCAATCGCGCGATCCTCCCACCACCTCGATGATCCTCAGCGCCCCGGCCGGGACACTCAGCGGGAATCGCCCTTGGGTGACGCCGATCGCCTCGCCGCTCAGCAGATCCCGCACCGCAAACTCCCCGGGCACCTGGATGCGCACATCGATCCGGCGATCGGCGGGATCCAGCCAGCCCGGATCGATGGCGTAGATGCGGTAACGCCCGGGTTCCACCGCCACGGTCTGGAAGAACACGTCGTCCCCCATCGGGCGGAACGGGAGCCTCGCCGCGGCGGCCTCGAAGGATTCCCGCAGCGCCCCGGCGGCGGTCGCCCCCTTGAGCCTCGGGCCACCCTCGCGCCAGATGGACACGCCATCCGTGTGCCACCAGTCCCGGACACCGGCCACCCGCCCAAGATCCGCGTGCGCGGGAACGAAGGCGATCGGACCATAGGGCGTGGCGGGGATGTGGTTGCCGAACTGGCGTTTCTTGTGGAGCAACACGGCGGTCAGCGCGTGCGGCGGCGTGGGGGTGTTTCCCCAGACGCAACCGTTATGCGGCAGGACGGCTTCTTCGAGTTCGGGATCCTGTTCCCACTTGTCCACGCCATGGCCGTTGTGGCCGTCCTCGATCCACTTCGGGGGCGGCTCATGCACGGCGAACCCAAGCGCCGACATGCCGGCCATCTGCTCCGGCCTCGGGGTGAAGACGAATCCCTTGCCCAGCATGTGGAGAAAGATGCCGCTTCCCTCGAGGCTCATGGCGGTGAGCCGATCGCCCTGCCAGCAATCGGTGCGCAGGTAAAAGCGGTCTGCGCCGAGGACCGTGTGCGCCACCAGCAGGCGCAGGAAAGGATGCCCATGCTTGGGATACTCCCATTCCTGCATCCTGGAAAAAGAAAACGCATCCGTGATGGTCGAGGCCGAAATATGGCCAATGAGACCGGCCTGCCTGAGGCCCATCCGCGCGAGAATGTTGATCTCCGGTGTCCGCGAATTGGCGTCATCGGTGGCGGCGGTGATCGTCGCCCCTCGCCCGTCCCCAAAGAGCGAATCGAATACTCCCTCCTGCGCCGGTGTCGAGAACCAGAACACGTTCTTGTTCTGCAGCACCAGCTCGCGATCGCGGCTTTTCGCCAGCGCGGCAACGGGCGCCAGGTAGTCGCGGCAGTACGCGGGCAATGCCTCAGGCATCTCATCCTCGTGCGAGATGAACCGCAACAGGGTAGTCGGCGCGGCGTCCGCCATCCGGCCCAGCGTGTCTGGGCTGATCCGCGGACCGCAGCCGTGGCCAATGTATAGGCTCGCGGGTGTGCCGCTGGCCTCGAGCGCCCGCGCGTCGGCCACCAGTGCCTCCGCCGAGCGCACGTGACGCCCCCCAGATTTCGCGTCGGAACGCTTTTCCCACCCTTTTTCGGTCGGGCTTCCTCCCAGGTCGCCCCACTGCGCGACCGGCGCGAAGCAGTCATAGGGAAACGTCTCGCGGAACCACTCGAGAGCGGCACTTTTTCCGATCTGATTCCCGTCAAAGGGCCTTAGGCGAAACACGTAACGCTGCCCGCTTGCCATGGGCTGTACCGGCGCGGCCTCGACCCGGTGGCGCAGCGCGGCCAGCGTGTCGCCGATGGCCCTGGCCACGCCATGGCGCCCAAGCCCGGCGACGCTCCCCTGCCAATCGCCGGAGAGATCAATGCGGTAGAGCGTGTCGTCCCCGTTGGGGCTGGACCCGAGATAGAGCGTCTCGCCGTCGACCACCAGGTCCGTGAAACCGACCGGCGCCTGCGCGTCACCGAGACTTCGGCCAGTCCCGTCGAAGAGCCGGACCTGGCCGCCGGTGACGGCCACCACCCGTCGCCCCGCAGCCCGCACCAGCGTCATGCAGAACATGTCGCGGCGATCGAAGCCGGATCTGTCCCCGTGAGCCTGCCTCGGTGTCGTCCAGAACACGTCGCCGCCCGCGGACAGCACACGGACGGTGTTCCCGGTATTGTAATAGCCGCCGAGGATCAGCTCCGCGCCACCCGCCCCTCCGAGATCGGCCAAATCCAGCGAGAAGGCCTGAAATCGGGAGGCGGCCGACCCCGGTTTCTCGTCCGCCAGTTTGTGCCTCGTCACCCGCTCCACGCGGTCCCCCGTGACCCGCAGCACGTCGCACAGGGAGGACCGGGTGCTGATGGCGACCACTTCCTCGCCACCATCTCCGTCGATATCCGCCGCCCCGAGGTGATTGAGCGCCTTCCCCAGATCGTGGCTCGCGAGCTCTTTCCCGGCCGTCGAGAGCACGTGAACGAGGCGATCCATCCCGCCGCAAACGATCAGCGGCTGCCGCGGCCCCGCCGGCCGGCAGATCGCCACGGCATATTTGGCGGCGTTGTTCGGCATGAACTCCCACAACGGCTTGCCATCTGGCGCGAAGGCATACAGCTTGCCGTCGGCGCAGGCGACGAAGACCTCGGCCTTGCCGTCGCCGTCCGCGTCCGCCGCGGCGACGGCGAAAGGGAATCCGCCCAGCGGGCGCTCCCACAAGGTTTTCCCGCTCGAGGGCTCGACACACGACACCGCGCCCTGATACAAGCCGCAGAGGATCTCCTTCTTCCCATCGCCGTTGACATCGCCGAGCGCCAGTCGCCACGCGCTGCCCGTGATCGGGATGTAGGGTGATGCGGCAGACGCGGGCGCAGCGGCAAGCGCCAGGGCGCAGAACGCCGCTGCGCGAAAGCCAAGGTCGGGATTCCTATTCCGGTCTGCCTTCATGGTGTATCTCTTGTCCCTTTCTGTATCGCGCCACGCCCGCGCGGCCGCACGACCAGCACCCAGTCCTGGTTGATTGGGCTGCGGGGGATCGCGCAGGTCCCTTCCGGACCGGAAAGAAGCGGCTCTTCGAGCGGATACTCCCGGCCGTCGATCGGGCTGACGAAAGCGGCCGCGTAGGATGTGTCCGGCCCCAAGCCGAGCAGCTTCTGCTTGGTCTTGCGCGCAAGGTATATCAGCCGCAGCTCCCCCGGAATGCCCGCGGCGGCCGCGACCAAAGCCCGGCCGTCCTTTTCCTCGGTTTGCGACAGCCACTCCGGATGAGGCTCGAACCGCCACCACGGGAACTTCTCCAGGATGCGCTTGCCGACGCCGACGTAGGTGGAGCCCGGCCAGTGCATGGCCTCCTCCCACGGCCAGTTGCCCCAGGTGTAGCCCTGCACCGATTCCCCAAACGGCCGCTTTCGCGAGTTCATCTGCCAGAGCGAGTCGGTGCCATAGCAGTGGCCGGGCGCGCCATTGAGCACCGCGCCCCAGAACTGGATCCGCTGGATGAAGGGCCCGCAATTGCCGCCGTACATGCCTTCCCAACAGAGCTCGCCCACGATGGACGGCTTGCCCGGGTTCGCTTTTCGCCAGTCGGCCATGTCCTCGAGGCACCGCAGCACCTGCGCGTATTCGTCGTTACCGCCGTGGCCGCCCATGCCGTAATAGACGTCGATCGCCGAATAGTCGGCCAGCGCCGGATACGTCGCGTCGTGAAACCACAGGGGCGGGCCAGGGTGAACGCCGAGCAGGCGTCGCGTCGTGTTCAATCCGCTAACCTGCTTGCTCAACTCCGTCCAGACGAGCGTCTGCCGGTAGCCGTCGTCCCCTTTGTTGATGAGCGGGTACCAGGGCAGCCGCGACTCGCCGCACAAAATCCATGCCACGGGAAACGCCCCGTAGCGCGCGATCACGTACCGCCAATGCCGCCGCATCTTATCCGCGCCCATGAAATGGACGTAGTAGCCCCAGGAGGCGACGATGCTGGGCATCAGGCCATGATCGACGAGGTAGGTGATGCGCCGGTCGGTCAGGTCCCAGTAGGCCGGATTGATGGTGCCGAAGTCCTCCGTCCAAGCGTGCCCAGCATCGTTGGCCCCGCGCTCGTCGAACGGCGCGATATCGCAAGGATTCGCGACGGCGAGTTGGATCACGTTGAAGCCCTTCGCCACACGATCTGCGACGAGCGTCCGGAAGCCGTCCTCGGTCAACCGCGAGGTCATGCCGTGCCACCACGAATCGGCGAGCCAGAAGAAGGGCGTGCCGTCGGCGTGCGCGAAGTGGCGGCCATTCTCGCTCAGGCGGACCGGCCCGTGCCGAAGCAATGCATTCGCGCCGGTGTAGGGCGCGGCCTCCAAGACGCCGCGACACGGTTCGCCCAAAACGGTCTGCCCCTTGGTCACCGCGATGCGCCACGGATGGCGGCCGGCCAGTCGGGGTGCGTAGCGGGCCTTCCACCGGTCCGCACCCGCCCAGAACGCGGGAACCGCGATCTCTCCGCCGCCATCGGGCTCGGAGAAGATCACGTCGATCTCCGTTTCAAGAAACGGGTCGCCGGCAGAGGTCTTCGCCGAGAACTCCAACTCGGTGACGCGATTCACCATTCCGGCAACCGTCATCTCCGGCCGATCCAGCCGGACGGAACGGAACAGTACACCATCTGCCGCCGCCTCCCCCGCGGCACCCCGCGCCCCGGTGCCCGAGATGACCACCATCCAGATGGTGGCGCACATGATGATTGCTCTCATTGCTTCCATCGCTCCTCCAGCTTCCTGACGGCATCCTCATAACTCCGCAATTCCAGGGCCCGCACCGCCGTGTCTTCTGGGATTGCGCCCTGGTCCGCGGTCTCCTGGATCCACCGATCCAGCTCCGCGCGGAGACGCTCCAGCGCCCCCCGGTGCTCGGGGAGATCGGCCAAGTCATGGAGCTCAAACGGATCGTTCTCGAGGTCGTACAGCTCTTCGGGAGGGCGCGACGGCGCAAACATGCGGGCCTGGGCGGCGTCGAGCCCACCCTCGGCATGGAGCCGTCGCATCAGCGCCGGCAGCGGGTTGTACGCCTCGAACTCGATGTACCGGAAGCTCTGGTAACGGGGCCGCCACGGCTCGAAATTGCGGATGTATTTGAACCGCTTGTCGCGGACGGTGCGCACGCGATCCAGGGTTTCGTCGATCCGATCCCGGGCGGTGAAGAGATACTCTCGCGGCGGCACCCGCGGGCCAAGGAACGGTTGGCCGTGCAGGTTGCCCGGCAGGGGCACCCCGGCCAGCGCCAGCGTCGTGGCGGTCACGTCGATCAGGCTCACGAGCTCTTCGCTCACCGAGTGCGCCGGCACGCGCCCAGGCCAGCGGATGATCAAAGGCACCTGACAGCCCTGCTCGTAGGCGTAGAATTTTCCGCGAAAATCATCGCGCCCATTGTCCCCGAACCAGAAGACGGCGGTGTTCTCTGCGAGCCCCTCTTTTTCCAACAACTCCAGCACGGTCCCGGTCTTCCGATCCAGGGTGCCCACGCTGTCCAGATAGCGCGCCCAGTCCTCGCGCACCACCGGATGGTCGGGCAGATAGGGGGGCAGGCGGACATCGGCCGGATCCGTGCGATCGCGCTCCGCGGGCTCATAGACGCGGTGGGTCTCGAAGAAATTCACCTGTGCAAAAAATGGTTGCCTCTCCTTCAACTCGCCCCATCGGTCCGTGTCGAACGGCTTCCCATCGACCTCGAAGTTCCAGTCCGTCTTGCCGCCACACTTGAAAGGCACGCCTGCCGGAAAGTGCCGGATGTTCGCGGTGCAGTAGCCCGCCGGCCGCAGCCGGTCCATGATCGTCTGGACGCCCGGCGGCAAGCGGCGACCATCGGCGCGATGGCTGCGATGGTGGTGGGCGCCGATGGCCGTCTGATACATGCCGGTGATCAGGGCGGATCGGGCCGCGGAACAGACCGGTGCCGTCGAGTACGCGTTCCGGTAAAGCCGTCCCTCGCGGGCCAGGCGATCCAGGTTCGGTGTCCGCGCCACCGGTTCGCCATAGCACCCCAGGTCCAACCCGATATCTTCGGCAATGATCCATAGGATGTTCGGCCGCGGCTGATCCGCCGCCGCCGGGCCGTCGCCGAAAGCAACTGCCGCGAGCAGCAACCCTAGCCTGGACATTTCACAGCCCTGCAGCCTATGAAATCTACGGGCTAGCCACGCCCTCACTTCACCTCTCCCTTCAGGCGCCCGATGAAGTAGTCCGTCGCGTTCTTGTATGCACCCGCCGGCCTGGCCGGGTAGGTGACGATGATCTCGATGCCCAGGGGTTTTAGTCGCTCCTCGAGCATCAGGCCGAAAATGGCAGAGTGGGTCGGGTCCTTCTGCGCCTCGCCTTTCACGGCGGGCGTCTCCTGGGAGTACGAGAGCCACAGCGGCGGATCGTCGGCGCTGGCGTGCTCGATGGGCGAATACTCGCGGATGAACGGCAGCAGCCGTTCGCGCGCGTCGTAGAAGCGCTGAAACTCCGCGGCCCCTTCTTCCGGGGTCCGCGGGTGCCTCTCCCGAAACCCGAACGCGTGGCCGCCATAGGCGATGTTCGGCATCCATTCGCGCATCACCCTCGGATCGAGGCACGTCTGGGCGCCGACCACCGCCGCGCACCAGAGCCGGGTGCTCTCGCGGGCGACGGGATCCGCGCTATCGGGCCGCGCCAAGTCGTCGCGCAGTGCCAGCCAGAGCGAGGAGCAGGCGCCCGCCGAACCGCCGCACGCGCCAATGCGCGCCTTGTCGATATTCCATTCGGCCGCCTTCGAGCGCACGAACTGCAGGGCCCGCGCCGCATCCTCCAGCGGCCACTTCACCGGAGGCTCGACCTTGGCCGCCTGCGCCTGATGCACGTAGCGGTAGTTCGCGGCCACCACGGAGATGCCCGCCTCCAGGAGGCGTGGCACATCGAGCATCTTGTGGACATTTGCCTTATCCAGCGCGCCCCAGCCGCCGCCGTGAATGAATAGGACGACGGGGGTCGGCCCGGCCGACTCCGCTCTCCAGAAATCGAGCACCTGCCGGGCGTGCGTGCCATAGGCGACGTCGGCGGCGGTAGGCGCGGGAACTGCGGTTCTTTGCGCTCGTGCCGATACGGGCACCGGCTCGTCGGCCCGCGCCCCGGTCAGGGACACGCAAATGACGAGAATGGGAATCGCGCGCGCACTCATGCCTAATCACTCCTCCACCATGAACGGAAAGTCCGCCGAATCCACGTTACCGTGCGCCAGCTCATTGCCCACCCCTGGCACCAACGACCAAGGCCACGAGATTGAGAAGCGCGACCATGAGAATCGGCAGATAGACGATCCGATCCCGCACGCCCCCGGAGGTTTCGAGCAGCAGGATGCCGGCGAGGATACCCGCGACCGAGAATAGACTCAATACGACCTGCGTCCTTGGCTTCATCTCCGAGAATTAGCCGGATTTCCCCAAATCCCACGGGGCTTTGGCCCCCCTCGCGGGACACTTCAGGGGAAGACCTCCCCCCGTGGCGCAGGCATTCCCCCGCCACAGGCGGGCAGGTCGCCTGCGTCTACGGCCCTGAGCGCACGGGGGCAGACAGGGATGTCGGCCTCTCGCGGACGGGCTGCGAATTTTCGAGCTAGATCCTGTGCCCCGTCACGCGGGGCACCGCCGGGGACGAAAATGTAGCCGAACGCGCCAGCGTTTGGCCGACGGCCCTGGTGGCGCGGGCCAAATGCTGGCGCGTTCGGCTACGGGAATTTTCGAGTCAGCGCGGCAGGCCGAAACGGATGTGCTGCACGTCGGTATAGAAGTCACGGATGTCGCGGCAGCCGGGCACCCGGCCGGCGCGCATCCGCCTGTCGATTTCGAGGAACAGATCGCCGGAGGGAATCAGGTGCAGCCGGCCCGCGCGCCATAGCTCCGGGAAACAATAGACCGATCCCCAGGATTGCCATCCATGAACGTCTGCGTGAGACGACCAGCAGCGGCAGATAGATCATGAGGTTGCGCCCGAAGATCGCGGAATGGGACGTGGGCGGGTCGAGCTCGATCGGGGCGATCCCGCCGAGGATTCCGGCAATCGAGAGGGGCATGGGGAGGATGTCGGTATTCGGTTTGATGGATGGCGGTAGGGATGGTGTTTGTGTGTTTAATCGCGGTTGATCTGATTCGGCACGGGCAAGGGTTGGCCCGTCGCTTTCACCATCGGCATCGGCGCGCGATGTTCGAGG
>JADLBR010000111.1 GCA_020847615.1 Verrucomicrobiia bacterium | reverse complement strand
TTTTCGAAATCACAAACTGTTGGCCGCGTTTCCAGTGCCGAAAACCGATCGGGGACCCGTATTTCAGAGCGCGGTTTTCCTTTGAGCCTGCATATTTCGCGCATGCGCGTGAAATATGCAGGCTAGCTCGAAGATTGCCCATCGCCGCCCGTAGCCGAACGCGTCAGCGTTTGGCCGCCAAAAGGGGTCCTGATTTCCTGAGTCCCGGATCTCCCGCGGCGTTATCCGCCTCCTCACATCCCCCGCTCCGCTCGCTTCCACAGCGCCGAAAAATACTTCCCGCTCTCCCCCAGCGTCCCATCCGGCCTCACGAGCCAGAACCCGCGAGCGTCCGACGCCGCCCTAATCGGCGGCTTTGGCGGCGGCTGCACCTTCGGGTTGGGTTCATTGCAGTACAGTTCCCAGTGGATGACATACAGCGCATCGGCGGCGAACGCTGCGCCCATGAGTTCGTCCCAGCGCTCCGCCACTCGCTCGCGCTGCTCGTTCTCTGGAATCCCGATCTCCCCGAGGCACACCGCCCCCTTGCCAAACAGCGGCCCCGTCCGCGCGTGCTTCCTGATCGTCTGGATGCAGTTGTACAGCGTCATCGCATCGCGCATGCCGTCGTACGCGCTGTATGAAACGAGATCGACCTCCACCTGCGGCAGCACCTTGTCGGTGACGGTTGGCAGCCCCCGGTGGATGTCCATCACCCGATTGACCTCCGTGGCATGTGCCACGCGGCACTTCGCGCCGCCGCCGCCCTCGTCCCGGGCCCTGCTCACGCCCGCCTGTCGCGCCGCCAGCCATCTCGCCATCCGCTCCGCCCGCTGCTGCCAGTCCGGGGAAGGCGGAGACCACTTCTTGTTGTCGCCCCGCAGAAGCCAGTCACCCTCCCAGTGCTGCAGGACCACCGTCAGGGCGCGGTCGCGGTACTCGCGATAGAAGAATGCCGCGATTTCGCGATACTCCGCGGCCACCGCATCGTAGAAACTGTCCGGCTGCTCGCGCTGCCACCCCTCCTCAGATGCGGCGCTCGCCTCGAGGAAGATCGTCTCGAACGGCATGGCGAAGACTTGGGAGAAGTACTCGGACTTCGCCAGATCCCCGAGCGTCGCATAGGTCCCCCATCGGCTGTTGAACGGATAGCTCGTCGCGATGCCCCTCGGGTTGAACCAGAATTTCCCAAGCCGCGTCCCCATCTCCAAAAGCCTCTCCGCCCCCTCGATCAAGAAGGGCTTGTCCGTCAGGTGATACTTTCCACCGACATGGGTCGCGCCCACCCTCGCGCGGAAATCCGATGGCAGCCGTGCCAGCCGCCGCGGGCGCAGCTTGTCAATCTGCTTGGCGACCGCCGACGGGTTCGCCCCGGACAAGGCACCGGGAAGGAGCGCCGCCATCGCCGCGCCGGCAAGAAGAGGGGATGATCCCGCCATGAACTGTCTGCGACTCAAGCTGCACGACATCATTCGCCAACCTCGATCGCCAACTGCTCTCTCAATAGCGCCGAAAAGCCCGGGCGCCATCCCACGAGAAAATGGCGTCGCCGGGAAGGACGGGGCACCACAGCGCTTTGCGCGAAGTGTGGCCCCAGTGCCGAAGCATAGATTAATCAGCTATCTCCGCGACGTCAACGGATCGCCGTTCTCGGTCAGCCATGCCGCCAGATCGCCACGCAGTCCATCCAAGATCCCCGCGAGGCCCGGATCCGCGGACAAGTCCGCCATCTCGTCAGGATCACTCCGCAGGTCAAACAGTTGCTCCCGTCCCGCCAGCGGGTACCGGATCAGCTTCCAACGTTCGGTCCGGATCATGCGCTGCGAGTCGCGAAAGTAACCCACGACGAAGTCCCGCACCGGCCCCCCTTCCCCCTGCAGCAGAGGCGCCAGACTTGTCGCCGCCAACCCTGGCGGCACCGGCACCTTGGCCAGTTCGCAGATCGTGGGGAACAGGTCGCGCAGATGGCATGGGGTCGCGCTCCGGACGCCGGCGCGGATCCCAGGCCCGCGGAGGAGCAAGGGCACTCCGATCGAGTGCTCGTACATGTTCTGTTTCCCGCGCAGACCGTGGCTCCCGATGGCCAGCCCGTTATCGCTCGTGTAGATGACCACCGTCCGCCCAAGCTCGCCGCTCGCATCCAGCGCCTCGAAGATGCGCCCAACCTGTGCGTCCAGGTGTGTGATCACCGCGTAATACAGCGCCAGCTCCTCGCGCACGTCGCTCTCGGTCCGCGGCCAGGGCCAGAGCGCCTCATCCCGCCCGCGGAGATTTCCGTGATCGAAGGCATGCTCGGGAAGGAAGTTCCTCGGCATCGGCATGCCGCCGGGCTCGTACCGGCCCTCGAATCCACCCGGGAGCATGAGGGGGTCATGGGGCGCCGTGAAGTTTACGTGCAGAAAGAAAGGTCGGCCGGCCGACTTGGCGGCACCGATGAACCGAATCGCTGCGTCCGCGAAGGCGGCGCTGATGTCCCGTGTCAGACCTGACGCATGACCCGGCAGGGCCTTGCAGTCCGCATCGCAGAACGTCCATCCCCGATAGCCGGTGATCTCTCGGGCCCGCTCGTCGAATCGCGGGGGGCCCGCAGGGCCGCACTGGGCATACATCCCCTCGACCGTCTCGTAGCCGCGATCCCGGGGCTTTCCCGCCACGTGCCACTTCCCGACATGGCAGGTGCGATAGCCCGCACGAAGCAACAGCGCCGGCAACGTCGCGGCGGTCGCATCAAGCCGCCCGCGGTCGTAGACACCGTTCCGAAACACCGTCGTGCCGGTCAAAATCTCCGCCCTGCTCGGATAGCACAGCGGATAGGAACAGACCGCCCGCGTGAACGCCGTGCCGTCCCCCACGAGCCGGTCGAACGTGGGCGTAGCGATGACCGGGTTTCCCAGCGCCCTGATGGTGTCTGGCCGCTGGTCATCACTGACGAGCAGCAGGATGTTCGGTCGCCCAGCGCCCGGCCCCGCCGCGCACGCGGGGCCGCCAACGGAGGCCGCCGTCGCGATGCCAAGCAGCAGAATCGGCGCCAATTGGTGCCTGCCCATGCGCCCCGATCACCGCCCCGCCGAAAACCCCGCCGCGGCAAGGAACTCCTCAGTTTTCCGCATCGTCTCCTCGTACAGCGCGCCGTCGTTCATCAGGTACCCGTGCTTTCCGCCCTCGTTCACCACCAGCTCGCATCGGTTTCCCGCGGCCACCATCGAGGCGTGAAACGCCTTCGCCCCGGCGAACGGCGTCGTCGTGTCCGCCGTCCCATGGAATATGATCGTCGGTGGCGCCCCCGCCTTGACGCGGTGCACTGGCGAGATATCGCGCCAGCGCTCGCCGCATTTCGCGTTGCCGTAACCCTCGCTCGATGTGTCGATGACCGGGAACAGAAGCACCAGGGCATCGCCTGCGGACCGCACGCCCGTGTCCTCCCCCGCCTCGTCGATCCCGTCGAAAAGCGCCGTGCCGGCCGCGACGTGGCCCCCAGCCGAACCCCCGCACACCGCGATCCTGCCCGGATCGATCCCAAAATCCTTCGCGCGCGATCGGACGAAGCGCACCGCCGAGCGCCCGTCCTTCACGCAATCGAACGGCGTCACCCCGCTCCCCTTCTTCATCAAACGGTATTCGATGCTGATTCCGACGAAACCCCTCTGGGCGAAGTGCGCCGCAAACGGATAGAAACGCCTCGCGTCCCCGCCCACCCAGCCCCCGCCATGGATCGCCAGGAAACACGAACGCGTGTCCGATGCCTTGAAACCCTCCGGCTCGAAGACGTGCAGCCTGAGCTCGCCTGTGCCAATCGTCTTGTACGTCACGACGCGTGTCGGCTCCAACTTCGCCGCCAACTCCGCGACGATCCCCGCGGCCTTCTTCGCGGGGGGCTGCGCCGCAGTCTCGCAGCACGCGCCCCAGGGGGCAATCAGGGGCAGCGCCACCCACAGACCTTTCATTCTCATGTGCAAGAGAACCCTTACGGACTCGGCCCTGGTTCGTCGAGACCGCAGTGCCGCACCGAGGTCCTCTCTTGCAAGGACAGCCCTCAGTCCACCGGCCCAGGACGGGGCCGGGGGGCGCGACATCGCAGCGCCTCCCCGGACCCCGTTTCAAGCCGCCGGAGGAGATTTCCCTTGGGCCAAAATCCTTCGGGCGTAATGTCCTTGCCCATGCGGCTCGCAGTTCTTTGCCTCCCTTTTCTGCAAGGCATCCCGGCGCACGCGTCCCCGGCGGCGATCGTTCACGAGTTCGATGGGTCCCGCCTTCCATCCGAGCAGACTATCCCGTGGAGCGACCGTGCCACGCAGGCCACCTCGGTCTCGGTCCAGAATGGCGCCCTCCACATTCTCGACAGCGGCACGCGAAGCGGCGAACTGCGATTTCTCTCCTGCCCGTGGTCGGCCGACCCGAATGGCGAGGCGCGGGTCGAGGCCGAGGTGCGTGTCTTGCGATGCATCGGCGACGCTGTGGTTGTCGT
>JADLBR010000110.1 GCA_020847615.1 Verrucomicrobiia bacterium | reverse complement strand
TTTTCGAAATCACAAACTGTTGGCCGCGTTTCCAGTGCCGAAAACCGATCGGGGACCCGTATTTCAGAGCGCGGTTTTCCTTTGAGCCTGCATATTTCGCGCATGCGCGTGAAATATGCAGGCTAGGCACTCCGCGACCCACTGGAAGTTTCTGCATGGATGATGCGGCGCGCGCGACATCAGGTCAGTCATAGACCCCATCCACGAACCACGAACCTCGCTCGCGAAAGATGCGCCAGAGCCCCACCCCCTCGACATCCACATCCCACTCCTCGCGCTCCCACGCCCCGCAATCCCACCAGCGCCCGGACAATCTCCAAGGCCCTCGCACATCACGCACTCGCCCGGCACCCTGCGCGTCCGCCCTCACAAAAATCGGCCTGCCTTGCCCGATGCGCACCTCCGCCGCACGCGGTGGTCGAAACCGTCGCAGGACCAATCCGGCGACGGCGCCGCAGCCCATCGCGTCCCCACCATCAGGGGGGCATGTCCCCATCCCGCCCGCATGCGCGTCCTCCGCCCGGGGCGGCCGGGGCGGGTCCAATGCGAAATCGTCGGGCCGGTGGCTGTCCCCCAGCACCGCGTATCCGATCCGCTGCGGGCCGATCCACCCAACGATCCGCGCCACCGTCTCCGCGAAGCGATCCGGCTCGCGCAATCCACTGTCAAAAAGCCCCATCTGCCTGCCGACCGCCCTCGCGGGTTCGGCGGATAGGCGCACCGCCACCACGCCCGCGGGCGCCCGCAACCGCTCGAGGTGATTCTGGAGCAACCCGAAGAGCGCCCCCTCGTGGAGCGTCGGCTCGGGGGCCGGCAGGTCGGCCCGGTGGCAGGCGCCATCCGAGAACCCAAGCTCCAGCCGCAGCGAACCCGCCGCGCGATGCGATGCCTCCAGTCGCCTGATCACTTGCTCCAGCAACCGCCGCAGGCGGAACTGGAGGGGCTCCAGTTCCTCCAATTCGAACTCCAGCGCGCAGCTCTCGGAGAACTCCTCGCGCGGCCGCACCAGCCGCAGCGGCCTGTGCTCCCGTCCGGTCGCCCTATCCCACAGCCGGGCGCCCGCCGCGCCCAGGCGCTCGGCCAGCGCCTCTCTCCCAAGTGCCACGAACTCCCCGGCCGTCCGGATGCCCCACCCGGCCAAAATCTCCGCCATCGCAGGATCGGCGCCGAGGGCCCCAACCGGCAAAGTGGCAAGAAAGTCCCCCGCGCCGCCCGCACCCACCACGGGACAGGAGCCCTTCGCGGCCCGCGCCGCGCAGAGCGCGAGTTCCGCCGTCGGACCCAGCCCGAACCTGCCGCGCAGCCCCATCCCACCCAACCGATCCAGCAAACCCCGGGCCGCCCCGGGCGCGTCCCGTCGGAACGCCTCCGAAACCCGCAGATCCATCGTGCAGACGCCATCCGCCGTGTCCTCGACGAACGCGCATGCGGCGTAGGCGCATCCCAACAGCACCTCGCGCGCCACACCCTCCTGGTCGCGCTGGCGCGCCCGTATCAGCAGCCCCTCGCATCGCGCCAGCGCCTGCGTGGGCGTCTGCCCCGGCCCGGCACCCGCCCGCCATGCCGGCTGCGTCACGCTGATGACCCGCCCCTCCCCCTCCTCCGGATCCACGACCGCCAAAGGCCTCCGCCACATCTCGGGCTCGTGCCTCAGCATCGACTGGAGACAGAAATCGGGAAGCCAGATGACCCCGTATAGCGCAGCCACCCGTTCAACCTCACCCATGGCTCCCTCACTCCGCCCCCACGGCGATCCCACCAGCCCCACCCCGCAACACCTCCACGCACAAATCGCCCAAAAGTGCCGCCCGCTCTTTCTGAAGCGCCCCCAGATCGAATCGCGAATCCAGCCGCAGACGCCACCGCACCCCGCGCACCACCGACCGCTGCACCGCGACCAGCAGCGCCGTGCCCGCATCCCCGGCCACCCGCTGAAACCGGAACCACGCGTGCTGCGGGATGGCGCACAACTCCGGCGCCGCATTGCCCCGCAGATCCATGAGCACCAGCGGCACGTTCCCGTCCCTCAGCAGCGCGTCCACCGGGCGCAGCGCATCCCCCGCGCGCGCGCACCGCACCCAGAGCAACTTGCCCAAGAGCCGCGCCGGAAGATCCGCCGGATCAAATGAATCGCTCCCGTCCACCAGCGCCACGCATGGCCGATCCACCAGGACCCGCCGCAGCAACTCCACCAGCAGCAGCCCAGCCCCAGAGCACGCCCCGCCAGCCACCACCTCCACCACCTCCCCCAGCGGCAGCCCGCCCCCGAGCGGCCCATCCACGCACCCCACCCCCGTCACCACCACCCCACGCGCCCCCCGCCCCGCCCTCACCGCGCCCGGAAAACGCTCCGCCAGCACCCGTCGCAGGTCCAGGATCTTCGCGGCATCGGCACGGCCCATGCCATATTATTATACTCTTGTATCACCCGGCGCAACCCCGCAGAACGCCATGTGCGAACCGACGGTATTTTCGAGCCAGCCCCGCCAGTGGCACTTCGGGTGGGCCGGGGCTGCCTGAAGGCAGCACTACGAGCGTTCCCGCGGCTTTGGGTTCGTAGTGCCGCCTTCAGGCGGCATCCGCACAAACCGCTCGATCCCGCGCCCCGCACGCCCGCCGACCGGGGCAGAAGATGTAGCCGAAGCCGTGAGGCGCTTGGCGCCCAAACGCTGGCGCGTTCGGCTACGGGAGGCGATGCGGCAATTTCGCGCTACGTAATAAAGAACTGCTTGTTCGTCCAGCGCCCGTTGGGCCGCTCGACCACGCGCCAGCTCGACTTGTCGTTCAGCGTCACCCACCGACGCTCCTCCTTCC
>JADLBR010000109.1 GCA_020847615.1 Verrucomicrobiia bacterium | reverse complement strand
GGCGGGCTCGAGCATCTTCGCCGCGAGCTCGGCGAAGGCGCGCGGTTCTTTCGCGGCCTCGAGCCGCGGCGCGAACGCATCGATGCGCTGCGCCCAGTCCAGGCCGGCGCGCTCGACGTGGGAGTAGTCCTCGAGGAGGGCGCGCTTCAGGTGCGCTGTCGGAGAGGTGCCGCCTGGCGGGTTGGCTCCGGCGGATTGGCCTGTGGGTCGCGCCGCCGTGCGGAAGGCGATCGGGTGTGGCGCGGCCGACTCGCCGCTGCGGCCCCGGAAGTTTGTGAACCGGTCGCTGTTGATGCTCAGCCAGTACTCTCGCCCGGGCTCCAGTTGCCATGCCCAGACCAGCGTCCGCTCGTCGAGCCACCGGCCCCGCCCCACCAGTCTCGGGAACGTCGGGCCGCCGCCCACCACCGAGAATCCCCCCGGATCCATCGGCTGGTCGAACTCGACGCGCAGTTCCGCGAGACCGGGGTCCACGCCGCCGTCGCCATCCCCGGGCACCGAATGCGTGACGCGGGGCGGCGCGCCGATCGCGGGAAATGCCCCAAGGCAAAGGGCGGCGATCGAGCGGCGGAGCCCGCCATGGCGAGTGATGCGTTTCATCGTGCGCTGGACCCCACGCCAGTGTGCGCGATGGGCCGCGCCAAGTCAATGTGGCGGCCCGCTTGCGATTCTCGGGGAACCGTTATAGTTTTGCTGACGAATCCCCAACCCATCGAAAGGAGAGGTGCGCATGAACAGGATACTGGCAACGGTGGCCGCGCTCGCGGGCATCACGTGGATCGCGCAGGGCGCGGAGGTGGGCCAGCCGGCCCCGCAATTCAGCGCGAAGGACTGCTGCGGCGCCGACGTCAAACTGTCGGACTACAAGGGCAAGATCGTGGTGCTGGAGTGGTTCAACCCGAACTGCCCCTACGTGAAGAAGTTCTACGACGGCGGCCACATGCAGAAATTGCAGGAGACCTACACCGGCAAGGGTGTCGCCTGGCTGCAGGTGGTCACCTTCGGCCCCGGCAAGTCCCCCTTCGCCAGCATGGACGAGGCCATGAAATACACCGCGGACAAAGGGGTCAAGGCCAACAAGTTGGTCATGGACGACGGGGGCGCCGTCGGCAAGGCCTATGGCGCGAAAACCACGCCCCACATGTTCGTGATCGATAAGGACGGCAAACTGGCCTACGCAGGTGCGATCGACGACGACCGCGGGGCCAAGTACAACCCCTCCGCCAAGAATTATGTGGCCGCCGCCATCGATGAGATCATGGCGGGCAAGCCGGTCTCGACGCCCAACACCCAGTCCTACGGCTGCGGCGTCAAGTATTGACCCGAACAGCCCGCAGCCGCGGTCCCCAGACCGCGGATTTCCCTTGCCCTGGGGCCCCGGCGCGGCAGCATAGTTTAGTCTCGATACAAAATCGGAGAAGCGTGCCATGAAACATGGGTGGGTGTGTGTTGTCGCCCTGTGGTTGGCGCCTTTGGGGGCGCAGGCGCAGCGGACGCTGTGGACAAATTTCTCGGGCGTTGGGAACCTGTGGACCAACGCGCTCAACTGGACCAATGGGGTGCCGGCCGCGACGGTGACGGCGTTCGTGAACAGCGCCTCGGCGCCCGTGAACTACACGAGCGTGGTCGATTCGGTGGACGCGACGGCGGCGCGGCTGGAGATCGCGGGGACGGCCAGCCGGACGGCGACGGTCTACGTGGCGCCCGGGGCGGTGCTGAGCGTGGTCGGGAGCAACCCGGACTCGAATCTTGGCGGAAACAGCTTGCAGATAAACACCCGCGGCGTGTTGGAGGTGGCGGGGATCGTCACCAACAGCCGGAATGTCCAAGTCAATGGGGCCGTTCTGAGGATCAACGGGGGCACCCTGTGGAACACGAACACGGTGACGGGATCCTCGCGGGCGTTCGGGCGCAGCGTCGTGGAAATCACGGGCGGCGGTGGACTCTTCTCGGGGCGGAACTTTGACGTCGGGGGAGTCGGGAGCGGCGACGACTCGTTCGTAAGAGTGCTCGATGGGTGGATGACGGCAAACTCGATGAACATCGGGGTGAGGCAGACGGGGACCGTGGTCATCGGCAGCTCTGGGACCCTGACGAACACCGGGGCGGACCTCACCCTGTCCCAGTTTCAGACGGATGGTTCGCTGACGGTGGGGTACCTGTACTCGACGGGGACCGTGGTCAACCTCGGGAATTTCTACATCGGGCGCAACAACAGCAACGCGAGTTCGTTTGGCTCGGCCGTGATTTCTGGCGGGACTTTCCTTCAGCAAGGCAACAGCACGCGCACCATCGACGTCGGCCGCGAGGGGCGGGGTTCGCTGACGGTCGACGGCGGGTCTCTGGTTTCGACAAACAACATGAACATCGGCGTGGTGGACACGCAGCCCAATCGGCTGGGGCGCGGCGATGGCACCGTTCTCGTCTCGGGCACGGGCTCGGTGTTCGTGACGAATTCGGTGGGCACGGCGACCATCGCCATCGGCAACGCCACGAACTCGGTCGAGGCCAACCGCGCCATCGGGCGGCTCACCGTCGCGGGGGGCAGCCTGACCGCCAATCGCCTGCTGGTCCGCAACGGGGCGTTTACGAATTCGGGCGGCGTGTCGACGCTTGGGGCGCTGATCGCCACCAACGACACCGCGGCGCTGGCGCTCACCGGCGGCACGCTGAATCTCGGCTCGAGCGCGATCGACAACGGGCAGGCCCTCGTGGTGGGCGACGGCGTCGGCGCGGCGACGCTGAACCTCACCGGCGGCGGGACGCACGCGCTGGCCGATGGTCTCTTGGTCGCCTCCAATAGCCTGTTGCGCGGCGCGGGCACGGTGGTCGGGACGCTGACGAATTTCGGCACCATCGCGCCGGGGGATTCGCCGGGGATCATCGGGGTGACCGGCGACGCGATCCTGGCGGGCAACTCGCTGATGCTCATGGAGCTGGGCGGCACCAACGCCAGCGAGTTCGACCAGTTCAACGTCACCGGCCTGCTGGGCTTCGACGGGACGCTGACCGTGACCCTGACCAACGGCTTCACCCCGCAGGTGGGCGACGTGTTCGACCTGTTCGACTTCGGCTCCACCAACGGGCTCACCTTCGACGCGGTGAACCTGCCCGATCTCCTCGGCGCCGCGTGGGACACCACCGACCTCTACCTCGGGGGCAGCATCGCGGTCGTCATCC
>JADLBR010000108.1 GCA_020847615.1 Verrucomicrobiia bacterium | reverse complement strand
TCAGAGCGCGGCTTTCCTTTGAGCCTGCCAAACCCTAAATGCTTCGTGCTATGCGCGCCAATAGGGCGCAGAGGTCTTTATGACGCTTTTTGGTTCCCGTAAGTGTCATAATAACACATCAAAGACCACTTCAAATTTATAAATATATAATAATAAACCACTTCTGTCTTAAGGATGCATGGCATGCCCCCTGCGTGATGAGGTGCAACAGAAACCGAGAGCATGAGCTCTCAGAGAAAGGAGACCGACTATGACATGGACAGTGGCAACCCCGAGGTCGTTGGCAAATGGGCTGAATCCCTTTGGATGGCTGGAGGAGTTTGACGACTCCATCTGGGCCAGCGAGGGATCCGCGATACCGGGCCGATGGCGCGAGACCGCCGAGGCGCTCGAATTTCAATTCGATCTGCCCGGCATCGATCGCAAGGACATCGATCTGGTGGTCGAGGATGGGCTGCTGAAGATCGCGGCCCGCCGGCATTTCTGGGAGAGGCCGGACGGTGCCCAAGCCGGCGTGCTGCACCGGACCGCCGTCCGGTTGCCCGAGACCGCCGACCCGAGCCGGGTCGAGGCGAGGCTCGAGCAGGGCGTGCTGCGCGTCCGCCTGCACAAGCGGGAAGAGGCGCGAGCGCGCACCATCACGGTGGAGTGAGCCCGGCACATCGGGAGGGAGGGGGTCACGCGCGAGCGCGGCCCCCTTCTTCTTTGCGCGCTTGTCTTTGCCGCCGGTTGTTCCAGCATCGTGCCAAGGAGGGACGACATGATCGCGCTGACGTACTATGGGCATTCGTGCTTCGCGGTGAGGGCCGGCGGCAAGACACTGCTCTTCGATCCGTTCATCACGCCCAACGAGCTGGCGAAGGGCATTGACGCCTCGCAACTGCGCCCGGATTTCATCCTGGTGAGCCACGGCCACGCGGACCATCTGGCGGATGCGGCCGCGATCGCGGGCCGCTCCGGGGCGATGGTCATCTCGACCTACGAGGTCGCGGTCTGGCTCCAGGGCCAGGGCGTCAAGAGCGCCCACCCCATGAACCACGGCGGGGCGCGGTCCTTCGACTTCGGCCGCGTCAAGCTCACCAGCGCGATCCACTCCTCGAGTTTCCCGGACGGATCCTACGCCGGCAACCCGTGCGGCTTCGTGGTCGAGGCATCCGACGGCGGCTTCTACTACTCGGGGGACACCGCGCTGACCACAGACATGAGGCTCATCGGCGAGATGCATCGGCTCGATTTCGCCGTGTTGCCCATCGGCGACAACTTCACGATGGGCGCGTCCGACGCCGCCCGGGCCGCGCAGTGGGCGGGGGTCAAGAGGGCCGTGGGCGTGCACTACGACACGTTCCCACCCATCCGGATTGACAGGGACGCCGCCCGCAGCGCATTCAAGGCGGCGGGCCTCGAGCTGCTGCTGCCCAAGATCGGCGAGACGATCGAGATCTAAGTCAGTCCTTGGCCCGCCACTCGCCCTCGGGCGTCTGGATCCACTCGCCCCTGAAGGACTTTTCGCGCCACTGCGCCGCGAGCGTCTTCTCGATCTCCTCGAGCGCCTTTTTCTCGTCGCGGGCCCGGTTGCTGTACATCACCTGCCGGTCGTTATTCTCGGCCTCGATGACGCGCTTGATGTACTCCTCCTGCCCCTTCCAGGCGGGGGGCACGTCCCTGAGCGCCAGATAACCCTTGTTGTTCTCGCCGACCACCCGGCTGTTCTTGAGGTTCTGGACCTCTTCCATGCGCGTGCGCCGACTCGTCCCGACGGGGCCCTCGGCGTCGCCGCCCTCCTTCTTGATCGGGGCGATGTCGACCTTGACGCTCACGTCGATCTTCATCGGTTCCGGCGTCTCGAGCCGCACCGGCGGGATGCTGCACGCGGGGGTCAGCGCCGCGAGCGCGATCGCCGCGGCGGCCACCTCAATTGGACTGGTTCTCCAAGTCATGTCTGTAGCTCACGTCGAGATCCCTCTTCCCCTCGGTGCCCCGGAAGTGGGCGCGGAGGTAACTGAGGGGCGGCTTGTAGGAAAAATCCGCCTCGCCGCTCGTGTAATGGTAGGTGCGAAATGCCTGCAGCACAATACCCGCGAGGTCCTTGCGCGTGACGTCCCAGTCGGAGGGGATGCGCCCGAGCAATTCGTCGAGCGCGACAATCTCCAGTCTTCCCTTGTCCAGGAGTCCGAACTTGCCGCTGCACTCGCGGATGATCCTCTCCCTGCCGCGCACGACCACCGTGCCGCTGCCCCGCCCCGTCAGGCGGACCTGCTCCGGCACGACGTCGTCGGCCGCCCTGCCGAGGTCCACCTGGGTGGCGGCGATGGAGGCCACCCACTCGCGCGCGTCTTTGAAAAGCAGCGTGGCGTCGCCATTGACGTAGCCCCCGTAACCCTCGCCCCCGAATTGGCCGTACACGCCATTCACATCGAAGGTCACCGACACCCAGACGTTGCTCGAGGAGAGGTCCTTCCAGCCGATCCTGTCGGCCTTCAGGGTGTTGACCACGTTATTGGCGCCGGCCCGATCCCTCGGGAGGGCGAACTCCAGTTTGCCGCGGAGGTTATCCACGGCGATGCCGTACCTCTCGCGATAATCCAGCGACACGGGCACGACGTCGATCTGGGCGCTGAGGTGCATGTCCTGCAACGCGCCGACACGCATGCCCCGTTGCTGTGCCGCGAAAACCAGGGGAAGCTCGAGCTCGGCCTCTCCCTGGGTCGCCACGATGACGCGCCCGCCGCGGATGCCGAAATCGCCCACGGTCCACGGCCTCCCCGCGGGGAGCCTGGCCGCCTCCTTCTGAAGGAGGTCCGAGAACCAGAAAAGATCCTGGCCCAGGTAGATGGTGGGTTCGACGAACTCGATCGCCTCCAGCCGATTCTCCAGCAGGCCCTGGACCGAGAAGGAGATGGCGATGCCCCGTAGCCGCAGCACCGTCGCGAGCGGATCATAGGGCGATCGGAGCGTCCAGTCGCGAATGTGGATGGTCAGGGGCCTACTGGCCGACGGGTGGTCTCGCCCGGCCCCGAAAACGACGTTGGAGATGACCTGATCGATGGGGATCGGGAGCGGGGGGATGCCGGGTCCGAGGTCCTTGACTTGCACGAGCCCCTCGTTGACCCGGACGCTCCCGATCTCCACGAGGGGGCCGCCGGGCCTCGGTGTCTCGCGGGCGGCACTCCGCTCCTGGTGCCGCAATATCTCTTCCCGCGTGATGGAGAGGAGGGGCCGATCGATCAAGATCTCATCGATGGCCAGTTCCGCCTGCGAACCCGTGCGCGCCGCCCGCACGAGCGCGCGGACAATGCCGGCGGGATCCAGGCGCGCGCGCACCGAATCGATGCGCCCCGCGTCGCCGAGCGTGATGCCCGAGATGGCCACCTCGGTGCAGTTTGTCCCGGAGCGGATCCCCCGGCCATCGTCGGGCCGGAGCGCGGCCGCGATGACGCCCGCGACGTCCACCCGCGCGCTGAGGCTCTCCACGCGTCCCGTCGGCAGCATCGATAGTCCCGCCAGGCTCACCGACGCCATGGCCGGGGCACCCGCGGGCGCCGCATTGCTCGGAGCCATCGCGAGCGCGATGGCCCCCCCCAGGTCCAGTTCGATCTTCGCGGACTCGATCCCGCCCGTGGGGGCCAGCGCCAGGCCCGAGATCGCGATCTCGGCAACCGGCGGCCCACCGCGCCCGCGCCGCGCCGGATCGAGCGCGCCCAAGAGGGCATCCCCGAGATCAAACCGGAATCGGACCGAATCGACGCGTCCCGTCGAACCCATGATGCAGTCGGAAAAGACCAGTTCGGCGGGGCTTGCGGCGATGTCCCCCGCCGACGCGCCACGCTTCAGGGCGAGCGCCACGGCGAGGCCCAAGTCGGCCTCGAGTCGCGCCGTGCCGATGCGCCCCACCCCCCCGACGCCGATATCGCGCAGGCATATCGTCTCGCGGTCGCCCGCCTCCCGTCCCGCATCCGCCGCCAGGAATTCCCGATAGTCAAAACCGATCTGCGCGGAACCCACGCGATTGCTGGGACCGAGCGACAGCCCCGACATCTCCAGTTCGGAGGACGAAATCCACCGCGCGGAGTCCACGCCGATGGGCATGTCCCCCCCCGCCGACGCCAGCAGGGGACGCAGTATCCAGATGGGCCGGCGCGCCACGACCCAAAGCAGTGCCCCCATCACCAGAAAACCAAGACCCATGAGGCCGAGGCCCCACCTCGCCCAACGCCACCGGCGGCGCGGGCGCACGGCCGTCCCTTCCGGCGCCACTGCACCGGAAGGGCCCTTCTCGTCCCCTGGGTTGTCGCCCGCCATCGACGACTGGTCTTACCCCTTCGGCAGAGTTCCGCAAGCGGCCACGTCCGTCCCCGATCCTTGCGCCAGGGGCCGCCCTGAGCCATCCGGAGGCGGTCCGTGCGCGGAACACCACAAAATAACTGACCTCGCCACACCCCTCTGCCATATTCTGCGGCACATGTCAGACATCCGCGTTCGATTCGCCCCATCGCCCACGGGCATGCTCCACGTCGGTGGTGCCAGGACCGCACTCTTCAACTGGCTCTTTGCCCGCCACGGGGGCGGGACTTTCATCCTGCGCATCGAGGACACCGATCGCGCCCGGAGCACCGAGGAGGCCGTCGCCATCATCATCGATGGGCTCCGCTGGCTCGGGCTGGACTGGGACGAGGGGCCGGGGGCGGGCGGTGATCGTGGCCCCTATTTTCAGTCCCAGCGCTCGGCGATCTATGACCGGCACGTGGAGCGGTTGCTGGCCGCGGGCGCGGCCTACGAGGCGGAAGGGGCCATCCGGTTCCGCATGCCCAAGTCGCCCTGCCTCGTCCGCGATCTCATCTGCGGCGACGTGCGCTTCGACCGGGCCGACGAGCCCGACATCGTCATCCGGCGCTCGGACGGGTCCCCCGTATTCCATCTCGTCAACGTGATCGACGACCTCGAGATGGGCATCACCCACGTCATCCGCGGCGAGGACCACCTCTCCAATACCCCGAAACACCTCGCGCTCTTCGATGCGCTCGGCGCGCCCGCGCCCAGCTACGCCCACATCCCCCTCATACTCAACCCGGACGGCTCCAAGATGAGCAAGCGCGACGAGGGCGCCAGCATCGGCGAGTACATGCGAGCCGCCTTTGTGCCGGAGGCCGTCCGCAACTACCTCTGCCTCCTGGGCTGGTCGCCCAAGGACGACCGCGAGATACTCGCCATCGACGAGGTGCGGCAGCGCTTCGACCTCGGCCACGTCAACCGCGCCAACGCGCGTTTCGACCTAAAGAAACTCGCCTGGATGAACGGCCAATACCTCCGCGCGATGCCGGTTTCCGAGATCCGCGAACTGGCCCGGCCCCTCCTGGCCGCGGCCCAGCTCGCCGACGGGGACACCGATCCCGCCTACACGGAGGCCGTCATCGGGCTCTTCCGCGAGAAACTCCAGCGCGCCGACGAGTTGCCGGCGCGCGTCGCGTATTTCTTCAGGGACGAATTTCCCATCGAGCCGGACGCCGCCGCTCGCCTGGCCGAGCCAGCCAGCCGCGAGAGCATCCGGCTGCTCATCCCCGCGCTCGAGGCCGCCGCGGATTTCTCGGCCGCCGCGACCGAGGCGACCGTCCGCGCACTGGCCACCGAGACGGGGCGGAAGGCGGCGGCCTTTATCCACCCGTGCAGGGCCGCGGTGTCCGGCTCGACGGCCGGGCCGTCCCTCTTCCACATGCTCGAGGTGCTCGGGCGGGATCGCGTGCTCGCGCGCTTGCGCGCCGCCGTTTCGTAGCCGAGATTCGACCATGGGCGCCCCCGGCGAGACCGCGCGCGTGATGACGGTCGCCAACCGCATCACCATCGTCCGGATCCTGCTCATACCCGTCTTCATACTGCTGCTGGTCTACTACATCGACGGCGCCCGCCACGGTTCGGTCCTGGCGCACTTGAAGAACGGCGCGCTGGCGGTCTTTCTGGTGGCGTCGCTGTCCGACGCCCTCGATGGTTTCATCGCCCGCCGCTGCCATCAGGCCACGCGACTGGGTCGCGTGCTCGACCCGATCGCCGACAAGTTGCTCGTGGGCAGCGCGATCGTGCTGCTGAGCATCTGGGAGGTGCCCGGCCTCCACCGATTCCCCCTCTGGTTCCCCGTGCTGATCTTCAGCCGCGACCTGATGCTGCTCATCGGCTCGGCGGTCCTGCACGTCATCAATGGCCACGTCGAGGTCCGCCCGCATCGGGTGGGAAAGGCCTCCACCGCAATGAACCTCACCGCCATCGTCGCCGCCATGCTGGACGCGCCATGGCTGCCCTGCGCCCCCATCGTGTGGATCGCCGGGGGCCTCACGGCCTGCTCCGCCTTCCTCTACTTCTCCGACGGCATCGCCCAGCTCCACCGCCCCCCAGGCGGGCGCCCCTAGCAGCCCGTCGGACTTGGCAAAGTTCGACCGGCTGCTAGGCCTGAGGGATGAGGATCGCCCCACGACCCCGCCCGCGCAAGGAGACCCGCCGATGAAACGGGGGACCACCCTCGCCGAGGCGCTGGAGCGCGGCGGCTCCGAGGAATGGACCGGCTTCCTCGTGCTCAAGAGCGCCGATCGGCGGTCGGCCCGCAACGGCACGACGTTCTTTCGCGTGACCCTGGGGGATGCCTCGACCGCAGTGGCCGCGAACATCTTCGAGGACCGCCCGGCCTTCCGGCCCATCGGCGCGGGGGAGTGGAAGATCGGCGACCACTTCAAGATCGCCGGGCGAGTGGCCACCCACCCCCAGTACGGGCGACAGATCGAGATCTCGCGGATCCGGCCCGTGGAGCCCCGCGACGCGGATGAGGGTTACGCGCCCGACGCCCTCATGGAGAGCGCGCCCGTGGACCTCGCCGCTTTCTGGAAAGAGCTGGAGGCCGCCATCGCGGGGCTCGAGCCCGAGCCCCTTCGCGCCACCGTCGCGTCCATCTTCGCCCAACACGGCGACGCGTTCCGCCAGTCCGCCGCGGCCAAGCAGGCCCACCACGCCTACCGGGGCGGCCTCCTGCAGCACACGATCATGATGCTGCGCGAGGCCAGGGCGATCCTGTCCCTCCCCGACTTCCCCGCGATCAACGGGTCCCTCGTCGCCGCCGGCATCCTCCTCCACGACCTCGGCAAGATCGCCGAACTGGAGCCATACCCCCGCAGCGACTACACGGAGGAGGGCTCGCTCCTCGGCCACATCCAGATCGCGCTCCAATGGCTGGGCGCCCACGCCGAAGCCTCGGGCCTCTCCGGCCCGCTGCTGGTGCACCTGCGGCACATCATCCTCAGCCACCACGGCGAGCACGAGTTCGGCGCCGCGATCCTGCCCCAGACCCCCGAGGCGCTTCTCGTGCACATCGTCGACAACCTCGACGCCAAGATGAACATGGTGGCGACCGCGATCGCGAAAATCCCCGAGGGCAGCGCCGCGACAGAGAAACTCTGGGCGCTGGACAACCGCATGTTCAGGCCCTCGCCCGGGGCCTGAGTCAGCGCGGGCCGATCTCTATCCGGTCGCCGATCTCGCACCCGGCGCGCGCGAGCGTCCCGGCGGGGAGTTCCAGCACCGATCGCGCCAACCAGACCGGGCCCGCCATCCGCCACGGGGCCAGCTCGCGCGCCATCCCCACCACCTCAAGGTCTCGCGACAGAAAGAGGGCATCGATGGCAAACCGCATGAAGAACATGTGGATCGCGTTCGTCGGGCGGATCCACAGCCCCTCGCCCGGCCCGAGGCCCGGTCGCCCCAGCAGCCCCCTCATGCGCGCCCACGGCGTCGCCGCCAGCAGGATCCGGTCGCCCAGCACGGCGCCCCCGCGCGTCGCGTCCACCGCCCTCAACACACCATCGCCCATCGATGCCGCATCCCCCCTCCCGGTCCCGGCCATCACTGGTTGATGATGTTGTCCCGGATGAGGATGATCGCGGGGCCAAGGATCACGACGAAGAGCGCCGGGACAATGAAAAAGACCAGCGGGATCATCATCTTCACCGGGGCCTTCATCGCCTTCTCCTCGGCGCGCTGGCGCCGCTTGACGCGCATCGCCTCGGCCTGCACGCGGAGCACGTCCGTGAGGCTCCCCCCCAGATCCGAGATGAACGAGACGGCCGCCACGAAACTCCGCAGGTCCTCGACGCCCGTCCGCTCCCCAAGGTCCACCAGCGCCTGGTTGCGCGGCTTGCCGAGACGGATCTCCGTCAGCGTCCGCGAGAACTCATCCGACAGCGGCCCGCGCGATCGCTCCGTGACCGCCGCCATCGCCCCGTCGAAACCCATGCCCGCCTCGACGCTGATGCCGAGCAGGTCGTACGCGAACGGCAGCGCCTTCACGATCTGGTCCTTGCGCTTCTTGGCGCGTATGCGGAGCATGATGCTCGGCAGCCGCAGCCCGATCATCGCCCCCAGGAGCACGAACGTCAGCTTGTAGGCGAACGAGATGGGGCTCGCCAGATACGCCACCCAGATCAAGGTCGGGATCGAAAGGCACAGGATCCAGCTGAACCCCGCCAGCTGCGCCCCGCTCAGGAAGTTCGTCAGCCCCGCCTCCGCCAGTAACTTGGCGGAATCCTGCGTGATGCTCGCGGGCGTGTACTTGCCGAACACCTTCGCGAAACTGTCGGACATCGGCACCAGCACCCGCTCGAAGAAGCTGCGGTTCAGCTCCTCCTCGTCCCGGACGACGGCCCCCCGGTGCACCTTCTTCACCCGCTCGGCCACCGAGACGGTCTTGGCCGCCGGCGCGAGCATCGCCTGGAACAGCAGGAACAGGCATCCCCAGAAGCACAGCCCAATGATGATCAGCGCGGTTTCCATCAGACGTCGATCGATATGATTTTGCGGATCATGAGCACGCCGATGAGCTGCATCGTCGCGCCGACGCCGAGCAGGATGCGCCCCGTCTCCGTCGAGAACAGGAGCCCGATGTATTCGGGGTTCATCCCGTAGAGCACGCAGCCGAGCGCGATGGGCAGCAGCCCGACGATCCAACCCGACAGCGCCCCCTGCGCCGTGAGCACGCGGATCTGGCCCTGCAGCTTGACGCGCTCCCGGATGGTCAGCGCGACCTTCTCCATGACCTCGGCCAGGTTGCCGCCGATGTTCTTCTGGATGACAAACGCGGTCGCGGTGATCTCCAGGTCGGCGCTCGGCACGCGCTGGACCAGGTTCTGAAACGCCGCCTCCACAGGCAGGCCCAGATTGGTCTCCTGGATCAGCAGCTTGAACTCCGAGGCGATCGGCTCCGGCGACTCCTTGGTCGCGTGGTTGACCGCCTGCAGGAAGGTCTGGCCCGCCCGCAGGGCGTTGACCAGGAGGATCAGGAACTCCGCCAACTGGTTGTTGAATTTGTTGATGCGCGCCTGCGACCGCGCCTTGAGGATCGTCGGCGGCACGACGAGGCCCACCATCGCCAGGAAGACCCCGATCATCGGGTTCTTGAACACGAACCAGAAGATCAGCAGGGGGGTCGTGACCAGCAGCAGCCGCATCAGCAGGTACTCGGAGCACCGCATCGGGATGTCGGCCTGCGCGAGGGCGCGGTCCAGCCGCTCGACGTACGACGCGCCGGTCACCTTGGCGATCGCCTTGGAGATGTCGACGTGCTGCTTGGCCTCCTCCTCGCGGATGAGCTTCTCCCATTCGGGGGGCGCGTCCTTCTGCGCGGCGGCGCGCTCTTTCTGCAGCTGGATGAGGCGCTTCTTGACGCTGTCGTCGCCGCCGGTGGCGGCGGCCTGCAGCGTCAGCATGAAGATCGCGGCCCCGGCAAACAGCAGCAGCCCGATCAGCCAGATGTTCAGATCGAGCCCCATCATGACTTCAGATCTCCATGACGCTCTGGAACACGTCGGTGGGCACCGGTGACCCCAGGCGCTTGAACCGGTCGAGGTATCGGGAGATGATTCCCGTGCCCTTCATCTCGCCGTAGATCCTGCCCTCGGCGTTCACGCCCTTGGGCTCGAAGCGGAAGAGTTCCTGCATCGTGATCGTCTGCCCCTCCATGCCCTGCAGCTCGGTCACGCTGGTGACGCGCCGGCTGCCGTCGGCCAGGCGGGTCGTCTGCACGACATAGTTGATGGCGGCGGAGATCTGCTCGCGGATGGCGCGCTGGGGGAGGTCCATGCCGGCCATCATGACGAGGGTCTCGCAGCGGGCCAGGCAGTCCCGCGGCGTGTTGGCGTGCAGCGTGGTCATCGAGCCGTCGTGGCCGGTGTTCATCGCCTGGAGCATGTCCAGGGCCTCGCCGCCGCGGCACTCCCCGACGATGATCCGGTCGGGGCGCATGCGGAGGGAGTTCCTCACGAGATCCCGAATCGTCACCTCGCCCTTGCCCTCGATGTTCTTCGGGCGGCTCTCCAGGCGGACGACGTGCTCCTGCTGGAGCCGCAGCTCGGCGGCGTCCTCGATGGTTACGATCCGCTCGTGGTTCGGGATGAACGAGGAGAGGATGTTGAGCATCGTCGTTTTGCCGGAGCCGGTGCCCCCGGAGATCAGGACGTTCATCTTGGCGCGGACCGCCGCCGCCAGAAAGAGGGCCATGCCCTGCGACAGGCTCTTGAACCGGAGCAGGTCCTCGATCCTCAGGGGGTCGGAGCGGAACTTCCGGATCGTGATGGTCGGCCCGTTGAGCGAGAGCGGCGGGATGATCGCGTTGACGCGGGAGCCGTCGGGCAGGCGGGCGTCGACCATGGGGCTGGCCTCGTCGATGCGCCGCCCCAGCGGGGAGATGATCTTGTCGATCACGCGCCGGACGTGGCCGTCGTCCATGAACTTGACGTCCGAGAACTCCACCTTCCCGGCCCGCTCGATGTAAACGCTGAATGGGCCGTTCACCATGATGTCCATGATGTCGTCGTCCCGGAGCAGCGGCTCCAGCGGCCCGAAGCCGACCATCTCGTCGACGATCTCCGTGAGCAGGCGCGCGCGCAGGTGGCGCCCGATGGGTATGCGCTCGGCCCGCAGGCGCTCGTCGACGAGTTCCTCGATCCTCGCGCGCAGGAATTGCTCGTTGCCCGGCTGGAGGAGCCGGGGATCGATGTTCTGGATCAGGTGCGGAAGGACCTGCTCCTTGAACTTCAGGCAGAACTCCTGGGACGGGTCCCGCACCTGCGCCTTGGGGTTCCGGGCGTCCGTGGGCGGGTTGGGGCGCGCCGCGGGGGCCGGTGCCGGGCGGGGCGGCTGCTGCATCTGCGCTGGATTGACGAGTGCCACGGCGGATTCCCTATTGCTTACAAGCTATCCCCTCGCGCCCCCGACTGCAAGGGGCCTCCTCATCGCATCCCCGGACGCCCCATGCCGCGTCCGCTCACGGGACCCGTCATCGGTTTGGCGATACGGCCCGAGGTCTTCTTCTCGGGCGCTTTGTGCTTCTCGTCGGACCACCGGTTGAAGGTCAGCTCCGCCAGTTTCGTGAGAACCACCGCGAGGGGCTGCTTCGGGTCGCTGATGGTCAGCGGCTTTCCGCTGTTGATCGAGTACGTGGCGGGCTCGGGGTTCGAGGGCAGGTACGCCGCCACGGGGTGCTCCAGAATGGACTCGATCTCGCCATCGGAGATCTCGGCGCCCACCTCCGCCGAATTGACGAGGACCTTGATGCGGTCGGGCGGCACGTCCCACTCGCCCAGCCTCTTGATGAAGCGCTGGGTCGCCAGCAGCCGGACGACATCGCGCGTCGTCAGGACGAACGCCATGTCGCACTCGGCGAGGGCGGCCTCCGTGGCCGGGGCATCGGGCCGCCCCGTGTCGATGACGACGTACTCGGAGATCTGCCGGAGGTTTGCCGCGACGTCGCGCGCCAGGGGCTTCGTGAGCTCGGCGATGTCGAACTCCTGGGAGGGCGACGCGAGAAAACGCAGGCCCAGGGGGTGCTCGGCCATGAGGGTCTCGAGGAATTCGGCATCGACCTGTTCCCCCGCATTCAGGAGGTCTGCGATCGTGTTCCGCGGCACGGCGTCCAGCATCACGGAGAAGTCGTTGGGCTGGCCGCTGAAGTCCACGAGGCTCACGTTGGGGTTCCACTGTGCGAGGCACGCGGCGAGGTTCGAGGCCACGAGCGTCTTGCCCACCCCGCCGCGCGCCGATGCGACGGCGACCAGAAAGCTGTTGCCGGCGACCGGCTGGTGCCCCTGTCCCGGCGCCGGCACGGCCTGGAGGCACTGCTCGATGGCCTGCCTGATGGATTCGGCATCCAGGGGGGGCGTGATGACGTTGCGCAGGCCAAGTTGCAGGATCCGCTGCCAGACATCGGGCCGCTCGTCGCCCTCGAGGGTGAGCACGAATTGCAGGTTGGGTTTTCGCTGGGCCAGGCTGGCCACCAGGTCCAGGCCGGCCATGTCCGGGAGATTCACGCGGACGAAGGCGATGTCCGTGCGCGTGGATGCGAGCATGAACAGCGCCTCCTGCCCCGTGCGGGACTCACTGACGATCTGGTGTGCCCCGAGGGAGGCCACCGCGTCGCGGATCTGTGAGCACTGGAGCTCGTCGTCGTTGACGAGGGAGATGGCGGCCATCGCGAGGGTTACTAACGTGGCCGCAGGGTGGGCGCAGTGGGCCTGGGCAGGTTGTTCAATGGCATGTCCGCCGCCGGGGCCGGCAGGGTCTCGGGCTCCGCGGCAGGCGCCGGGGCGACCACGGCCGGTGCGGCGGGCGCCGCCTCGGGCATCGGTATCTCCTGGATCGTGCCCACCGCCGGGACCGGGGCAGGAGCCGCGGGCGCGGCGACCACCGGGACCGGGGCCGGGGCCGGAGGCGCGGCGACTTTCTTCGGCGCGGAGGCGCGGCGGACGGTGGCGGGCCTAGAGGACGCCTGCTCGAGCGGAATCTCCTCGATCGTGTACGGCCCGGCCTGCCCCCGCGCGATGCGCGCATCGCGCTCCGCCTCGGCGAGCGTCATGGGTTCCGCGGCGGCGTACGCGCGCGGCTCAAATCGCGGCCCCTTGGAGGCCATCTCCGGATTCGCCGTGGCGAAGATCCGCTCGCGCTGCATGAGCGCCTTGGTCTCCCCCATCTCCGTCTCCATCGTGGCGTCCACCGCGGCGTAGCCCGGGCTCGACACGATATCGGGCGTCACGAGGAACACGACCTCCTCGAAGCGCTTGCCGCGCACCGTGTTCTTGAACATGTAGCCCAGGATCGGGATGTCCGAGAGCCACGGGAACTTGTTCTGGTTGAACTCCTCGTCCAGGCGGAATAGGCCCGAGAGCACGATGGTGTCGCCGGGGCGCACCTCGACGTTGTTGCGGGTGTTGCGCGAGTCGATCCGGAATGAGCCGTCCGCAAATTCCACGGGGAACTCGGACACCTTCGGCGTGACGTACAGGTTGATGTTGCCGTTGGACATGATCTTCGGGCGGAAGAAGACCTTCACGCCGTACTCCTCGGTCTGCGTCGTGGTCTGAAAGAGCCCGCCCACCAGCGCCGTGCGGGTCAGGATGACCTTGCCGCCCGCCAGGAAGGAGGACTCCGCGCCATCCAGGGTGATCAGCACCGGCTTGGCGAGGATCTTGGCGTCGCCGCTGGTCTCCAGCGTGCGCAGCGTCACGGTGTACGCGACGTCCGATCCCTCGGGCGCGACGGCGCCATGGATCAGGGTCCTGACCTGGTCCCCGAGCCACTGCCCCGCGGCGCCGGGTCCCGGGATGGTCTCCACGTAGTTGACGCCGTAGGTCACCTCGTCGCCAAAACGAAATCCGAAATCCTTGGAGCCCTGCTTGGTCAGCGCCACGACGTACACCCTGAGCCGCACCTGCTTCTGGTTGCGGATCCGCAGGAAATCGAGGATGCCCTGCGGGGTGGGCAGGGTGTACGAGGTCGCGTCGGACACGTCGCCCTCCGTGGTGCAATCTCCCGCGGGGAACTGCGTGGTGTTGTAGACGTTGGCGGCGCCCTGGGTCTGCGCCTGCGACGGGCGCACCGCCGACAGGAACGCCGAGGCCACCGAGACCGCGCGATTGCGCTCGTCCTGGTCC
>JADLBR010000107.1 GCA_020847615.1 Verrucomicrobiia bacterium | reverse complement strand
TGTTGGCCGCGTTTCCAGTGCCGAAAACCGATCGGGGACCCGTATTTCAGAGCGCGGTTTTCCTTTGAGCCTGCATATTTCGCGCATGCGCGTGAAATATGCAGGCTAAAGGCACCACTACGAACATTCCCGTGGTCTTGTGCTCGTAGTGCCGCCTTCAGGCGGCTTACGTGTAACGCGTTCTTGATTGATCGCTTGCGATGTGATTCTGGGTGCCGAGAATTTTGACGTTCTTGGCTAGCGATCGATGAGGCGGAACAGACGGGTGCCGCCGGCCCCGAACTCGGCGTCGAAAGACTCCGCGTGATCCGCGATGGTGGCACCCGAGTACACGTCGGTGACTTTGGCCGGTCGGCGGAGCCGGATGGTTCGTTTGCCTTCCCGATCCACGTTGACCGCGAGGGTCTCCTTGCCGGCCCAGACGACATCCTCGGTCTCGATATACCGGTGCACCCCGGCCCTGGCGGCGGCCGCGCGCAGGAGTTTTGCCGGCAGCGCGGGTCCCGCCGACCAGAACACCGTGTGTCCGTCGCGCTCGGCCATGACGAGCCCCGGTTCCCCGCCGGGCAGAGTCCCGAGGATCTTCCCGGAGGCGCCCCTCGGCACGAAATAACCGCGCGCCTTGACGCCCGCGGCGTATTCCAGCCCGCCTACGCCGGGCATGGCCCCCGCCGACATCTTGACCGCCAGGGGACCCTCGGACGTCCGATGTTCCAGCGGGAACCCGATGAGCCGCTCCGAGGATCGCGGCGAGAAGGAACCGTTCTCATACACTCCGGCGCCATACAGATAGACGAGAACGCGCCCCTCGGATTTCAGCCTCGCGATATTCGCGAGATCTTTCGGGGTGGGATCGAACAGGTTGAGGAAGACATACATCTTCCGCGGCGGCAGCGTGTCGAGGTCGGAGATGTCGTACCAGCCGACGGGCGCGCCGATCCGGTGCGCCTCCGGTATCTGGGCCATGATGAGGTGGCGCGAAAGGGCATTGCCCACCTCCATCATCGACAGCCCGCGGGAATCGACGACGAACGCGATCTCGTCGATGGGAGAGCGGTCCGCATCCATGAGGTTGGCCCCGCACCGCGCGAGTCTCGCGATCGAACCCATGAGCGCGGGATCGTCGTAGCGGTTGCGCCCGACGTCGAACCACCACATGCCGAGGCCGCGCGACAGCACCAGGGCCAGCTCGCGCTCCTGCTGGAGGATGTCGCCACGCACGTCGGCGGCCCTGCCCCATTCCCCGGGCTTTCCGGGGGAGAGCGAGGTGCGGACATCGTTCTCGTCGATCCAGATCTTGCCGGCGCGGAGGGCCCCATCGAGGAGCGACATCATGTGCGTCGTGCCGGTGCCGATCGCGCGGAAGGCGTAGCTGGTGGGGCACGAGATGAAATCGACATCGGGGCAGTCCCACACCGCGCGCAGCGCCAGGTGGCCCGCATTCTGCTGGCGGGGCTCGCCCGCCAGCTGGAGCACGTAGCCATAGAAGACGCCGGCGAGCTTGGTGCGCGCCGTCGCCTCCTTCACCGTCGCGCAAAAGAACGCGATGGTCTCGGCGACGAGGTCCGAGGTGTAGAGCGCGTAGTCCACCGAGGGCCGCTCGGCCACGGGATCGCGCAGCGTGCCGAGGCGGCACGACAGGCGCTCTTTCTTCGACGGGATCGCCGCGGTGGCGAGCGTGGCCGCCCCGTTTCCCCACGCCTTCTGCAGGGCCGCATCCGACCTGTATCGGGCGGCGAGCCACGCGCGGAATCTCTTCAAATTCGCCGGGCTGTAATCCACCCAGAGGCGGTCGTTCGAGCCCCACTGCATCCACTCCTCCGTCGTTCCCGACGCGACGTGATACCCGATGATGCGGTCCGCGTACGGCGACGACTCGACATGCGCGATCAGTTTCCGCAGCGCGGCCGCGGTGTCGCTCCGCCAGATCTCCGACGCCCAGGAGGGCACGGGTTTCCCGCCCTGTATGAAGGCGGCGGGCCGCCCTTCGCCGGGGTCATGCGTGACGACCTCGTCGGGGTGCTTCGCGCACCACCATTTCGGGGCGGCGAGATAGATGCGCGGGATGACGTGGGCGTCCGGATCGCCCGCGAGCACCATCTCCATGCGCTCGTCGAGCTGGGAAAAATCGAACTCGTTCTCCGATATCCACGCCGTGCGCGCGAGCGAATAGCCGTGGTCCGTGGGCGTCGCCATGACGCAGAAGAGCGACACGCCCGCCTTCTCGAAATCGGTGAAGACCCCGGTGGATGGCCCATAGGCGGAGTACGAGAGCCACGGCCTGGGTTTCCCGTCGATGAACAGGGTCGGCACGCCCAGCCGCGGCCTCACCTCCGCGACGACGGTGCCGCGCCGGCGCTCCTGGATGGTCACCCGCGGCGCAACGGGCGTTCCCCGCGCGACCAGCTCCGCGTCCATCCCATCGAGCCTGAGGACCGCGCCGAAATCGCCCCCGCGGGCAAAGAGCCCTATCTTCGTCCCGCCGGTGGAGAACGAGCGCCTCTCCCCGATCCGCCAACTCGCGAGCGGGGCATCGGTGACGAGCGGGATCCGGGTGCTCTTTGCCCCGGGCTTCCGCAGCTCGATGGCCGCGTCGTTCCCGCGGAATTCGCCGCGCAGCAGCGTGGCGGAGAACGATGCGTCGAACGGTGAACCGGCGGGCACGGTGGAGGGGATCGCGATCGAGGCGGCCGCCACCAGCGGCGGCGGATCACACTCGAGGGAGATGGAGCGCACCGCGAGCGAATAGGCCTTCTTCGGTTGAATGCCAAAGGCGATGAGCACGAACTGGGAAACCGGGAAGTCGAGGGTGCCGTTCGCGTCCTTCGACCAGCTCGCGACACGGAAATCCGAAAGCGGGATCACGAGCTCGCGGGACTCCCGGCCGCACGGAAGCGCGATGGGCTTGACCGTCCACTCGGCGTTGTCCGCGTCCACCATCTTCACCGCAAAATCGAGGGCGGCGCCGCGGTTCTCGAGGATGATCTTAACGCGCGCGAACCTGTCCTCGATCGCGCGGGCGCACCACAGGTCATTGTACGCCGCCGCGCGCGGCGCGAACGACCAGAGGAGCGCCGGCCTTTCGCCCGTCGTCACCGAGACCGAGGAGGACGCGAATTCGCGCGCCAGACGCGCGGGGTCGCGGCGCGTGTCCCAGCCCGATGCATCGCCGCCATCGAAGAGCACGACGCTCTTCTGCGCGTGAGAGGTCGAGAGTGCCCATGACAGCCCCCAAACCATCACCATCAGTCCTTGTCTCATAACGCCGCCTCGAACGACCGGGGCATCCCCGCATCATCGCAGGCGCCGCGTCCGGATCGAGCCCTGTTTCGAGGTCTGAATTCGCCCTTTTTGGGACTGTCTTTTGCGCTGGCACGGGTGGGGGTTGCGGCGGTATCGCGGTCGGGCCACTGGCGTGAATGGCGCTAAGTTAAGGGCTATCACGGACGCCGGTGCCCGTATTCCCCGCGAATCACGCCAACCACGCCAAGAATTCCTGGCCCTTTGGTGTGATCCGCGTGTTTCGTGGGAGGGACGCCGGCCTCGGCGTCCGCGCGCCACCAGCATGCGGGGACCTTGATGCACCCGGCCCGCGAGGCCGCGGGCCCTCCCATACGTTGCTTAACTTAGCGCCATTCCCCGCTGGCGTTATTTGTTTGCGGTCGTCCAGCTTTTTCCAAACTCACCGTGAAAGGCTGAGGCGTGCCGCCCTTAGGCAGGAACTCGCCGATGACATACGAGCCATCGGGTTCTGGCGTCGGCGTGCCCTCCCGAAATACGATCCGTCCCCGCTCGTACGTCATGGGGCCAATGCGGCTGTTGCCCAGAGTCAGTAGAACGTTTCCGATGGAATCCTTGATCACGCAGGCTATCCCGCGGCCCCAATCCACGGGCTCGATGATCGCGGTAAACGGCAGGTCGTTCAGGAAGCCGGAGGTGTAGCGGCCCTCGCCGACCCCTAGAACGAAAAGCGAATCGGACGCCGCCCGCCCCTCGACGATCGCCCTGCCCGCGTCCACGCTCACGCGCGAGATGCAGGGGCGGAAAGGCCCCTGCGGTGCGGGAGGCGGAACCGCTTCCGGCGGTCGTTCCTCCGGTCCGGAAACCGGCCTGGTGTTGAAGATGACCTTGCCCTTCACCTGCTTCACCTGAAGCCGCACCGGAGGCTCGTTTCGGCGGCCAATCAGGAGTTGACCTTTCTTCGGTCCCGCTTCCGCGACGCGCCCCAGCTTCGCCCGGCCATTCTCCCGATAGACGATGATGTCGCCCGCGACGAAGGAACGCTGGAGTTTGGAGATCACCACAAAGCTCTTTCGTGGGATTTCGGGGCTGACCGCGTCGCTGGTCGCGAAATACGCCTCGAGCACAAAACCGCGGATGAAAAACGCGAGAACGAGGGCGATCAAGATGCTCAAGAGGAGCCCGCTAAAGCCCTTCGCGAGACCGCAGGGCGCAAAGTGCCTCAATTGATCAGGCTTGATTCCCCGCTGTCTCGCCCACGTCGTCGAGCAGAGAAAGTCCCGCTCCATTCGCCGCCACAGGGGATAGAAAGAAAGCCCGACGATCAAGATTGCGCCCCCGTAGATCCAGTTCATCGGGCTGGGCAGAGGCATGAACATCACGCAGAACATCGGGCCGAAAAACGTCATCGCATTCCACAGGCCAAACAGCAGGCCACGCATCGTGGCTTCGCGCTGCTCCGCCTCTGTCATGTGCGAGCAGATTTCTCGAACCAGCGGCGGCTGCGAAGGCGACCACAAGCGCCAGTCCGGGCGTCCCGGATCCCCGTCGCTGGCGCACAATCTCGATCCGGCCACACGCATGAGGACACAAACGGCCAGCAACACGAGCACCCATGGCAATTCACGGGGATGGAACAGTGGCCAGGGCTCCGTCGTCACCAGCCAGAGCACCAGCGTGATCGCGAGATTGGTGCCCAACACGACCGATCCTACCGTCCCGCAGAGCACCAGCACGCCCGGCCAGTGGAGGCGCCGCCGCCCCTCCCGCTCGACGAACAGGGGAAGGCCGCCGGGTGGAACAGATCGCGGTGCTTGAACCGCCGGCATCGGCCGGCCGGGTCGGAAGGCTGCCCGCACGTCGGGCCGACTCAGCACCACCAGCGCCCAAATGCCAAGTGGGAGGCCGATAATGTTGCCGGGGGTGACGATGATGGCGAGGAAGGCAGCAGTGAGCGCCCAACCGTAGCTTTCCAGCCCCTTCATCTTCAGCGCGCCGAAGATCGTCAGACTGCACAGCACCAGCGCGACAATCGGGACGACCCACAAGGCCGGCTGGCCGCTGGGGCCGATCGCGCGGTAGGCCATGATCATCATCGTGATCAGCGGAATCAGAATCCAGTTCAGGATTCCGGTGACGATCAAGCCGATCGCCGGCCCTTTGACTTGTTGCGACGCGGGGTCAGCCACGGGCCGCGCGGGCGGTGCTCCGCTTTCAGAAGGTGCATTCGAGAGGCCCCTCTTCCCCCGGGCCATCATCTCGATGAGAAAGGCCGCGCCGATCAGGCCGAAAAGCCCAAAAAAGCCGGAGAATCCTGCGGTCCACCGCAGCTCGTCGAACGGCAGGAACCGAAGAGCGCTCAAGAACCCAAGGAATCCAAGCGCGGAGGCATTGAGGCACCTGATGGCCCAGGGCGACGTGAATGTGATGTCAAAGAAGATCTCCATGATGCGGGTCATGCCCGATTTTTTTGCGGATGCCTTGGACCCGGCCGGCGTCGTCGCGATAGTCTCGACCATGGTCCCGACATCGCTGGCGTGCTGGTAGCGGCGGGCGGGCTCCGTCGCCAGCGCGCGCAGCACGACCTCGTCGAGCCGGACATCGATCACGACTTTCTTCGACGGCGCCTCGATGCGTGCGGCGGGCAGCTCGCCGGTGAGCATTTCGTACAAGACCACGCCGAGGCTGTAGATGTCGGCGCGGTGATCGACGTCGAGCGGATGGGTGACCTGCTCGGGGGCCATGTAGCGGGGTGTGCCAACCACGCCCTTCGCCTGCGTGAGGCCGGCGGGCTCCGCCTCACCCTCCGGGGCGGCCGTGGCCTCGGAGCCGAAAATTTTCGCCACGCCAAAGTCGGCGATCTTCACGCGTCCCTGGCGGTCGAGCAGGATGTTCTCGGGTTTGATGTCGCGGTGGACGATGCCGCGGTCATGCGCGAACTGCAGCGCCTCGCAGATCTGGGGAACGACCGCGAGCGCCTGCTGGGGCGTGAAGCGCCCGGCGCGCATGGCCTGGCGGAGATTGACGCCGTCGACGAATTCCATGAGGAGGTAGAAGAAGCCGTCGGCCTGCCCGAAGTCGTGGATGGTGACGATGTGCGGGTGATCGAGCCGGGCGAGGGCCTGCGCCTCGCGGGTGAAGCGCGCGGCGAACTCGGGATCCTTGCCCCGCTCGGGCGCCAGGATCTTGAGGGCGACCGGGCGGCCGAGGGCTTTCTGCCGGGCCTTGTAGACGACGCCCATGCCGCCGCGGCCGAGGCACTCGAGGATCTCCAGCTGCGGGAAATGCGGCGCGATGTCCTCCGGCGAGGGCGGCGGCTGGGCGGGCGCGGCGGCGCCGGGCGCTGCGGTGTCCTCGGCGAAGTTGAACGCGCCTAGGCAGCGCGGGCAGAGGCCCTGCGGCGCGTCGGCGGGCAGGGCCGCCCCGCAGCGGGAACACGTTTGAGGCCGTTCTTTGCTCATCACCCTTGGATTAAGCGCGCGGCTCCGTTTGTTACGCAGATTGTACCGCCATCACGCGCGGCTGAGAACCGCCGCCACGTACCGCAACTCGTCGTCCACCTCGGCAGGGTCGGACACCGTGTCCGCGACAGCCGCGCGGAACGTTTCGCGGAACCGCTTGCGGAGGCGATGCACCGCCACGCGGGTGGCGCCCTCGCTGAGACCCAGGCCTGTGGCGAGCGGGCCGTATGGGATTTCACCGCGCGCGGCCGTCAGGCATTCTTTGAGTGATTCGAATTCGGTCTCCTTGCCCGCGCTGGCGTATTCGGCGCGCAGGCGATCCAGGGTCTCCTCGAGCAATGTCATGGCCCAGCGCCTCTCGAACACGCGGTCTGCCGGCAGCAGGTCTGCCGGGGGTTCCGCCTGATAGCGCCGCTCCGCGACCGCCGTGTCCAGGGGCAGCGGCGCCAGGCCGCCCCCGCGCTTCAGCCGGCGCGCCCGGTCCCATTCGTTGGCCAGAAAACGCTTCAGCGCCACCAGCAAAAACGTCCGGAGCCGCCCTTTTTCCGGCGCCGCGGCCCGGAGATAGTCCTTCTCCAACAGCTTCGCGAGAAACGACTGCGTCAGGTCCTCCGCGTCCTCTGGACTCCGCCCCTGCCGCCGCACGAACGCGTAGAGGGGATACCAGTAGGCGCGGCAGAGCGCATCGAGGGCCGATGCCGATTCCGGCCGCGCCTTGTCCTGCGCGGCCAGCACCACCGACCACCGCGTGGTGACGAACAGCGACCCACGCTCCGTTGTCCCCTTAGCGCCCGCCATGACCCGGATGTAGGTTAAGCGTCCGGCCTGCCTTGTTACAACATCCGCCTAGCCTGCATATTTCACGCGCATGCGCGAAATATGCAGGCTCAAAGGATCCGGGGGGCGGGGTTCAGATGGGAGTTCGGTGTCGCTGTGGCCCCGTGAGAAGAATGTGCGGGTGAACGGGGTGATGGCGGCCCGGGTCGGCCGCCCTACAGGGAACGGGTAGGTTTAGGATTGCGGCGGACGCGGAGGAATCCTTGGCGTGCATGGCGTCCTTGGCGCGAGAAATCCTCATCGCCGCCGCTGGACCCACGCGGGCAGCTCGGCCACGGAGGGGAGGATATCGGCGATGCCGTGGTCGCGCGCCTCGGCCTCGGTGAGGTGGCCCGTGAGTACGATGACGATGGGCGCGGACTGGCTCCGCGCCATGAGGATGTCCGAGGTGGCGTCGCCCACGCAGAGGACATCCTGCGGGTCGAGGCCCTCGAACTGCAAGAGCCGGCGCAGGTGGTAACCGGTGGGCTTCTGCTTATCGGGGTCCTCGGTGTCGGCGGTGGAGATCGCGTGGCGGAAATAGTCCCGCATGCCGAAACGCCCCAGGAGCCGCGGGAGATTGTCGCCGTTCATCCCGGTGATGACGGAGAGCGCGTGATCGCGGGCGAGCGCAGCGAGGCACCCGTGCACCCCGGGGACCTCCGCGGCGGTCTGAAGGAAGAGGTCCGAGCGCACGAGACGGCGATAATTTGCGGTCACCTCGTCGATGCGATCGGGGAATTCGGGGATCATGCCCTCGACCTCGATGCGGGCCGACTGCCCCCAATTCTGGAGGATGCGCTCTCGAGCGAGGCCGAATTCCATCTCGATCCCGGCCTCCAGCGCGGCCCGGTGGTAGCAGAGAAAATAGCCCTCGTTGGTCCCGTGCCAGAGGACGCCGTCGCAATCGAATATGATGTGGCGAAGCATGGGGCGAGGATAGGAGCTCTCTAGCAGCCTGTCGGACTTCGCCAAGTCCGATCAGGCCGCTAGAAAGTGGCAATGGACCGCCAAACGCTCACGCGTTCGGCTACGGGCCATCCTTCAGCCTCGGATCGGCGAGGTCAAGGCGGTACATGACCTGGTTGTAGTCGTATCGCGGCGTGGCGTCGGGGTTGCCCGAGAACTGGTGGGTGTAGGTGCCCTCGAAATAGATGATGCGACCGCCCTCCTGGTCGAAGAAAGGGTGGTGGGCCGGGTTATAGAATGTGTATCTGTCATGGGTCACGATCTTGGTCGCCCGCCGCCAGGGTCCCTCGGCGGCGTCGGCCTCGGCGTACCAGATCTCGCCGAGGGGCGAGGTGCCCCCCTGCTCGCACGCGATCATCACCCATTTCTTTCTGAACGCATTCCAGTTCACTGAGCCGCGGTGCAGGCGTATGGCCTTGCCCGAGGCGGTGTCCCTGGGCTGGAGCCACGCGTCGGCTGCCTTGATCTTGCCCTCCTTGATCAGCGCCCGCTCCTCGTCGGGGCCGATGGGCTTTCCGTCGCCCCGCCATGTCCTCGCGCCGTCCTCGCCGGACGCGAAGGCCTCGTAGGCGGCGGCGTTGGTGATCCCCGCGAAACTAGCGGGCGCCCGGACCGCGCAGCAGGGGTCCGCGAAATAGAACCATTCCCGGCCCTCGCGATTGACGCGCACCGGATGTCCCGTGGGATGGCGCCACTCGGATGCGTCGAGCGCGATCAGCCGATCGAAGCGCGCGCTGGCATCGTCGAAAATCGCCAGCCCGTGCTCGATCCGCGTGCCGAGATCCTTCATGCGGGCGTAGTGGGCGACCAGCCGCTCTCGCCCCGCATCATCTTTGACCGAAAGCAGGCCCTGGATCCAGACGGGTCCCTTCTCGGGCAAGGGCACCATCTTCGCGCTGAAGCCGTTCTCGTCGACGAAGTATCTCAGGTCCACGCCCGCGGACGGATCGAGCCCACCGCTTCCGGGCAGGTCGGAGACCGCGCCCGAGGTCTGGAAGTGGCCGAGGGGATGCGACGGCCGTTCGGTGTCGCCCCAGAACCAATGGACTTTCCCGCGGTAGACGGCGGCCTGGACGGAGTCCTGCCCCATCACCTGCCCGTTGAGCGCGGGCTCTTTCAAAGGCGATTTCTCTCCCAGCAGGATCGTGTCGCGATAGATCCCCTGGCCCGTGATACGGTACAGGCGCTCGGCGATGTTCGTGCGGCGCAGCTTGATCTCGGCAGAGCCGCCTGCCGCGACCTCGAGCGCGGTCCCCGTGGCACCGAATCCATCCGTGGGCGCCTCGTAGCCGTGGGCCCGGATCTTGAAGAATACGCGCTGGCCCATGAGCCCCGGCTCCTCGAACGCGATCCGCCCGTTGCTGTCAGTCACATGCCGGATGTGGTTGACGGTCTCCAGCTCGACCAGCGGGATCCCGCGCCCCGTGTCGGCGTCGGCCACGCGTATCCCGAAATAGGACGGGGTGCAGGCGCCGGCGTGGGCCAGGGCGAGCAGCGCGAGCAGGGAGTATGCACCCATGTCAGCCATCATAGCAGACGCGCGGCGAAATCCCACCCGTGACCCAAGTCCCGGCGCGCGGGGATCAGGGGAGCCCAGGGGCCATTGACGCATTGCGCGACCGGCACCTAACGTGGATGCATGCGCGAGCTTCTCGGGATCATCATCGGCCTCGCCTGCGCGGGCTTTTCACTCTTGGCGGACGCGGACCAAGGCCCGGTCGCCTGGATCCGCTTTGACGACGAGACGGCCGATTACCGGGGCACGCCGTACCGGTTCTTGGGAGTCGGCGGGGCGGGCGACATCGCCCTGGCCTTGGATGCGCCGCTGGAGGCGGGCCAGCGCATCGAGCTGCTCTGGGGTTCCAAGAATGACGCGCGCTTCGCCTCGATCGAAATGGGGGGGAAGGTCGTGCCATTGAGCCATGGGGGCTATGACGGTTTCCAGTGGTTTGGCGCGCCGGTGCCCAACGAGGTGCCCGCCGGCACGAGATCGGTCGTGATCCGGGCGATCGAGGGCAAGAAGGCGGCGTTCATCGGCGGGGTGCGCATCATGGCCCAGGGCGCGGAGGGTTCTGGCGCGGGCGCGATGCCCGCGCGCGCGCGCGGGATGGCGCTCGCCATACCGCAGCCGGCAGAGGCCTTCCCCGCGATGCGGTCGATGTGGGACCGCGAGCCCGCCCCGGTCCCTGCGCCCGGTCCCGAGGAGGCCCTGTTTCGGGCGGCCGAGCGCAACGGCAGGCTGGCCGCCGAGGGATTCTACCGCTGCCGCCGCTACGTCGATGGGTGGCTCGCGCACGCCGATCCCGCGAGCGGGCTCATCCCGAGGAACCTGCGCGAGAGCCGCGACCTCTGGAATGGGCGCGACGCCGCCGCGGACAATTACCCCTTCATGGTGCTCACCTGCGCCTTCACGGATCGCGCCCTGTTCGAGGGGCGCATGCGCCAGATGCTCGAGGCCGAGATCCGCCTCACCTCGCGGCTCGGCCGGCTCGGGGACCACTACGCCTTTTCGAAGAAGGGCTTCGCGCACGAGGCCGTCGACCTGGATCGGCTGGTGTTCGACAATGCGGAGTACGTCAAGGATGGCCTCATCCCGCTGACCGAATGGCTCGGCCCGAGCCCGTGGTCGGAGCGCATGATCGGCCTCATCGACGACATCTGGGCCAACGCCCCGATCGATACGCCCTTTGGCAAGATCCCCACCCTTAACTTCGAGGTCAACGGCGACCTGCTCCAGGCCTGCTCCAGGCTGTTCTGGTTCACGGGCCAGCGGAAGTATCTGGATTGGGCCATCCGGCTGGGCGATTACTACCTGCTCGGGGAGCATCACCCCACGCGCGACACGGAGGATCTCCGGCTCTCGGATCATTCCTGCGAGGTGATCAACGGGCTCTCCGAGCTGTACGTGGCCACGTCGCGCGCCGCGCCCGAGAAGCGGGATGCGTATCGCGGGCCGCTGCACGAGCTGTACGACACCCTATTGAAAATCGGCTGCAACGAGCACGGGCTCATGCACGGCCGCGTCAACACGAGGACCGGAGCGCCGTCGGGTGGCCTGACCGACAACTGGGGATACAACTACGACGGCATCTACACGGCGTTCCTCGTCGATGGGACCGGGGCCTACCGCGACGCCGTGCGCGGGGCGCTCTCGAACCTCAAGGCTCACTACACGGGTTTTCCCTGGCAGCGCGGCAGCGCGGACGGATACGCCGACTCCATCGAGGGGGCGATCACCCTGTACAACCGCGAGCCGATCGCCTCGGCCGGCGAGTGGATCGACAGCGAGACCCGGGTCATGTGGGGCAAGCAGAAGCCCGATGGCGTGATCGAGGGGTGGCACGGCGATGGCAACTTCGCGCGCACCACGATCATGTATTGCCTCTGGAAGACGCAGGGCCTCCGCGCCGAGCCGTGGCGCGAGGACCTGCGCATCGGCGCGGCGCGTGATGCCGGGGGGATCGCGGTGAGCCTCGCCGCGGATAAGCCGTGGTCGGGCCGCGTCATCTTTGATCGCGCCAGGCACCGCGATTACCTCAAGCTCCCCATCGATTACCCGCGGATCAACCAGTTCCCCGAGTGGTTCGTGGCCCAGCCCGCGAGGCGCTACGCGATCCGCGATGACGCGACGGGCGGCGAGACGATCGCCTCGGGGGACGCGCTCCTGGCGGGAATCGACGTCGCCCTGGAACCGGGGCGGGAGATCCGCTGGCGGGTCACGGAGAGATAGCCGACGCGCGGGACGCCTTCCCTTTGCGCGGAGAGCCTGCTAGGAGTTTGTCGGACTTTGTCCGGCAAACTCCTCTGGCAAAACCGCCTTTTGTTTGAATATGAACAGGTTACGAAGGATGCCGCAAAACGGGGACCATCCGGATGGAACCTTGCGACACGCTTTGGGCCACCGTCATAACTATTTATGCTTAAGGCGGTTTTGCTTTCTA
>JADLBR010000106.1 GCA_020847615.1 Verrucomicrobiia bacterium | reverse complement strand
TCCAGATGCCGCTGGAGGCGTTCATCTTCACCGTGAAGCTCCCCGATTGCAGGCTGGAGCCGGTCTCCACCAGCCCGCGCGGGTAGCGCGAGAAGCGCATGGTCTGGTAGGCCCAGAGGTCGTCGTAGACCATCGTGATGCGGCTCTTGCCCAGCCGCGACTCGTTGATCCGGTTCTCCGAGAGCCGCAGCTTCGGGAAGCGCCGGTGCCGCGTGCCCTCCCGGTGGATCAGCCGGTAGGGATTGGCGTCGAAGGACTCGTAGACCTCCTCGCGGTGCTCCCGGCCCGTCGCGCTGCGGGTGTGGGACACCTCGCCCGTGAAGACCAGCCCCCGGTGCTGGCCGTAGACCACGTATGCCCCGCGATCGGATTCTGCCGAATCGTCGCCCATCACTCGCCTCCCCCGCTCGCCGCGGCGATGGCCTGCTTCAACTCGTTGACCGCCTGCAAGAGCTGCCCGATGCCGTTGGCGTCCCCACCGCTGGCGCCCTCCGCACCCTTGCCCGCGGCGGCGTCCGCAATCGACTGCGCGTAGCTGCCGCTCTCCCAGGCCCCGGAGTTGAACGCCCCGGCCCCGGAGACGTTGCGATGGCTGTCCATGTACTCCCGCCCGCTGTCGCGCCCGCTGATGCTGTCGGCCTCCTCGGTCGCGCCCTTGCGGAACGCGCTGATCCGGGCCTCGGCCTTGCGCGCGTCCTTGTCTTCCTCGCGCACCTGCCGCTTGGCGTCGCCCGCCTTCATCCCGCCCCGGATCAGCTCCTCGATGCGCTCGTGAGTCGATTTGCCCCCCGGACCGGCGCTCGCCTCGGTGAGGCTGTTGCGCGCGGCCATCAGCGCGACGTAGGCCTCCGCCTCGCGCTTGCTGCCCCGCGCCATCTTCAGTTCCTTCTCTGCGGCGGCCACCCGAAGCCGCGCTTCCTCGGCGGCGTGGTCCTTCCCGTCGGCCTTCATTCCCGCGATGGCCGCCTCCAGCGCCAGCTCCCGCACTTTGGCGGCCTCGGCCATCTTCTCCTCGCGATCCTTGCCCGCCTGCTCCTTGGCCATTTGCGACTCCTCGGCCTTGCGCTTCTCCTCGTCGGCGATCTTGCGCTGCACGTCCTCGATGTCCTTGAGCAGGCGCTGCTCCTCGACCAGCGCCTCGCGGTAGGCGACCGAATCGCGATCGATCGTCCCCATCAGGTTGCGTTGCGCGGCGTAGGCCTCGGTCAGATACGAGAGCTGCTGTTCGAGGCTGCGCCCCGCCTCCTCCCGCGCCTTCTTGAGCTTCCACCATTCCGCAATGAGACCCGCGATCTTCTTCTTCTCCGACTCTGCCGCACCGCCGCCCTCGCCCGCGTCGGCGATCCCTCCCTTGGCCCGGTCGATCGGACCCTCGGGCCGATAGCCAGCCCCCTCGGTCATGAAGCCCGCATCCTCCGCGTTGGCCCCCATCCACTTGGCCATCTCCTCGCCGTAGATCTTCTTGTAGAGCAATCGTTCGGCGGCGATCCGCTCGCGCTTGCCCAGCCCCTCCGGGATGACGCCGCCCGGAATCTTCTCGGTGTTGAACCGCTCCCGCGCCGTCGCCCCCACCTCCTCGCTCGCCTCGAGGCTCGCCTTGAACTTGCGCCAGCCCGCGTAGGTGCCCCACACCCAGTCCTGGAAGCGGCTCTTCATGTTGCCGAGCATCAGGTTCCACTGGTCGGCCACCACCCCCATGCCCATCAGCGCCGCATCGGAGGCGGGTTTGATCGACTCGAATAGCTCGCGCAATTCCTCCGGGCTGCGCTGGAGCAGGTTGGCCAGCTCGGTCCCGCTGCGGGAAAGCAGCGTCTGGAGCGCGAGGAACCCGCGGCCGCTGGACTCGGCCTTCTGATACCCCTGGGCAAGCGCCACGATCATGTCCGGCAGCCGCATGCGCGAAAGCTCGGAAGCCTTCAGGCCCATCGCATCGAGCATCTCAGCCTGCTCCTTGCCGCCCTCGCCCGCCTTGGCGAGGTTCACCCGCAGCTTCACCGCGGCCTTGATGACCGCCTCCATGTCCGCGCCCATCAGGGAAGCCGCCCCTCCCACCCGCATCAGGTCCGAGGGCATCTCGCGCAAGGTCTCGGCCAGGTCGCTGACCTTGTCGGCCTCCGAGAACGCCCCGCGCACCGCGTTACCGATGCCGTAGAGCGCCGCCGCGATCCCGCCACCGACCGCCGCGCCGGAGAAAACCTTCGAGAACTCCGATCCCAACCGCCGGTTGAAATCCCGCGCCTCCTTCCGCATCCGGGCCAGCCCCCGGTTGAAGTCGGAGTCGTCCAACCGCGATCTGGTGACCAGGTCAGCCACGGCGCTTTCTCCTCACCACCCGCGCCCCCTCCGGCAGCGTCCCACGTTTCGTCCCGGTGATCCCGCGGGCCTCCAGGGCCGCGATCTGCTCCTCCTCGGCCTCCGTCACCCACCGGCAGCCGTATTCGCCCTCGTTGAGCGAGGCGGCGTAGTGCAGCAGTTGCCCGTAGCGAAGGAACCACGCCCACTCGGGATCCTTGCCGAAGGCCCGCGCCACCGCCGTCACCATCCCCAGGTGGAACGGCGTCGTGCAGGGCTTGCCCTCCTTGGCCCGCTCCTTGAGCTCGGGCACCACGACGCAATCCTCGCGGTACCCGGCCCACCGGCGCCGCGCGCGATGCACCGCCCTTGGCGAGAGCGCCATGCGCCGGATCGCCGCGATGTCCGATCTATCGGGCGTGCGCCAGTCGATGGCCCACAGCTCCTCGAAGGAACCGCACGCGCAGACTTTCGCCGCGCCCACCAGTTCGGGGAGCGTGGCCGAAGAAGGCGCCCAAGGGAGCGGGTTGTCGATGGCCCGCAGCGCCACCGCGTGCGCCGCGCAGAAGGGCCTCAGCCGACGCCCGAAAATGGAGTGCCCGTCACATGGCAGCAGGAACGCCGCCGCCAGCCGTCCCGCCACAAGTGATTTGAGGGCCATGGCGCATCGGCGTCAGGTGATCTTCTGGAAGGCGACCAGCGTGCAGGAGGCCTCCTCGAAGTCGCGGACCTTGTCCCCGATCTTCTTGTTGGTTACGATGTACTTGATCCCCTCGACCGTCACCGTGCCCAACGCGTCGAACTTCGCCTCGTCGGTGAGCAGCCCCTGGACGTCGAAGTTGCGCTTCCACCGCTCCGGTTTCTGGATCCCCAGGGCCGCGGTCTCCCCGTCGCGGTCCGTGGCCTCGGCCTGCGCCTCCGGTTCCCGCGCCCGGTCCACCGAGTTGACCTCGATGCCGATGTCGTCGGACATCGCCCGCAATGCGGCCTTCATCCCCATCGTCACGGCGAGGGAGCCGTGCTTGTCGTACGCGTCGGCCATGCACGCGTCCGGGTGTCAACGCTTGCGCGATCCCCGCGGCGGCCGGTACCCGGCCAGTTCCTTGCGCATGCCCGCCACGTGGACCCGCGCCGCGTCCGCGATCGCCCGGTTCAGTCGCGCGATCATCGCGGGCTCGTATTCCGAGCCCCGCCCCACCCAGTCGAAGTATTTGAGCGCCTTGCGCACGTCCATGACGAACCGCCCCCGGCCCGTGTGCCGCCCGAAATACGCCGCCACCGGGATCCCCAGACGACGCAGGGCCGGGATCAGCCCGCCCTTGAGTTTCCCGACGTGGCCCTCGATCTCCTTCACGTGGGCATCGACGGCCCCCGGATTGAGCACCAGCCGCAGGGGCGGCGGCGGGTGGCGGTTGCCCCACCGGCCCCGCTTGTAGCCGCGCATGGCGCGCCCCAGGTCGAAGGCGCCGATGGCCACCCTCGCCAAGGGCGAGCCGCCCTTCCTGAGGATCTCGCGCATGCCGCGCGCGTCGCCCCGGAAATACGCGTGCCAAAAGACCGTCCTCAGCGGGCGCTTCAACTGCCGCAGAAACCGATTGAGCACCGCGCCCCGCGGATACCCCCGCGCGAAATCCCGCCGCACCGCCCGCCTGCCCGCCCCCACGGTCGGCGGCGGGATCACGTCGATCACCCTCCGGAACAGGCCGCGGGTGTACCTCTCGAACGTCCTGCCGCTGAAATCGTCGTGGTGCGCCTCGATGTCCCGGACCGTCCGCTCCCAATCGGTCAGGTCCACCTCAAAGGAGACATCGGAGGGCATCAGACCGCCGGGATCACGGCGCCGGCTGCCACCGGCTTGAGCACCATCTTGGTCGTGCCCTTGGCCACGCCCAGCACCGTCGGGTACCAGCCCTCCGCCAAATCCGCCGATGGCGCAATGTCCCCGGTTGCTTCAGCCCCGACCACCAGGATCTCCCCGATGCTCATCGCGCAGCCGGGGGTGAAGTCGTCGTCCTCGGTCACCACGCTGCCGGGTTGGCCCGCCGCCCCACCGTTGAGCGCGATCCCCGCGGCGGCGTGCTTGGTCGCGTCATTCGCGTCGGCCAAGTAGTAGCGACCATCCGCCGCCTTGCGGTACACCGCCTTGCCCGCGGTCACCGTCTCCCCGTAGACAACGGGCGTGATTCTCGCGTTGGGCCCCGCCAGGACGTTCGCCGCAGTGATGACCTTCGCCGCCATGAACGTGCGGCGGTGTCAATCACACCAAAGAAAACGCACCTATTTTAGTGGGAAGCTACGTCGATAGGCTTCCGCGTATTCGCAGAGAGGCCTCTGAACTTGCGCAACAACATCTTCTGCCCGCGTTGCCTGAACACGCGGAAAATCCTCAACCAAAAGCCACCCTGGTTTGAAGCTCCAATCCCCCGAACTCTGTCCGACCTTTCCGACAGGTGAGCCAACTCTCAACAGGTAAACCTCTGCAATACAGTGATGGGAGCCGCCGGGCGGTTTCGGTTCGACTCGAACGACCTCGACCCGGAATCTCAGTTTTTCATCATATTGGTAGAATTTCGTTGCGATCAGGGTGTACTCGCTGAGTGCCTCATTCATGTCGTTCTCTCCTTTTCAGGGAATGCTATCCAGCACGACCGCTGCAATGCAATGCTGACCACGCCAACTCGGCACAAGCCACTTCGGAAAGCGCGTCCGCTGCTCCCGGGAGTTTACGTGGAAGACACCGACCCCTATCTGCCCACATCTAGCGCCGCCGCCCACGCCTTGAATTTCAGCGTGCGCACCCACTCGTGCTGCGTCCGGCTCCGGGCGATGTCGAAATCCTGCGCGCCGAACACCTTCGCTCTCGGCCCCGATAGCATGTCCGGCAGCGCCGAGTCCCTCAGCCGCCCAAGCACCTTACCCCACGCGGTGGCCAGAGCCTCGGGATTGTTGCCAGCCTCGGCCTCCATGATCACGTCCACCCGGCAATCCAGCAGCCATCGGCCCGGCCGTTTGTCGTCCTCCGTCGCCCCATCGACCATCGCCACGATCCGCGTGTCGGGCGCGTCCTCGTCGGAATCCACGCTGACCACCGGCAACCCGGTCGCGGCCCGCTCGACCGCCGCCCTGAGCCGCTCCTCCACCGCGTCGCAGGGATCGGTCATGTGATCAACTCCGCGTGGATCGTGATGATCGGCCAGTTGGAATTGTCCGTCAGCCCCGTGACCTTGTAGGCCCGCCCATCGGCGGTCAGCCGGTCCCCCCTCGCCGGCAACGGCGGCCCGACATCCGCCCGGATCGCCCGCACCATCACCGCCGAGGACGGGTCAAATCCACCAGCCACCAGCCCGTAGTCGACCGAGGGGCTGCCGATCAGCGCGCGGAAACTCCGGCCCTTCCACTCGACCTGGACGCCGCGATCGGAGAGGAGTTCGGAGAAGTCGTCGCAGATCGGCCCTAAAGTCCCAATCATCCACAAATTCAGCTGTCAATCCATGCGACATCTGCAAACGCACTCGTCGCGCTATCAGACCAACGCAGGTCAGGCCGACGCAGGCCAACGCAATTGACTTTCCGATGCACTCCCGAATACCCTCCTCCCAATCTGGAGGAGCAAGTCTGTGGCAAAAAGAACAACCCATAGATCAAGTTCTGGCAAGAAGCTTTACGCCGTCCGAGACGCGAAGGGCCGCTTCAAAGATATTCAGACTTATGAGCGTGCTCACGCCGCCGATCTCAGGCGCAAGACAAAGACCGGCTCGACCAGCAGCACCGGGCCAAAAAGGGCCGACGCATGACCATCGAAACGTTAAAGGAAGACTACGATCTCTTCACAGGAAAGCTCAGCGAACTAGCCAGGAGCCTCAATTTCGCCGGCATCGCGGTCATCTGGATTCTTCGGATCGGCACGGAAGACTCCGGCATCGTATTTTCGCCTGTCCTGTTGTGGCCTCTTGGCTTGTTCGTCTTCTCTTTGACGCTGGATTTTCTGCACTATGCCTACGCATCGATTGCGTGGGGAATATTCTATCGATTGCAGGACACAAAAGAACACACGCCCAGAGAAATTCGCGCGCCACGTTGGATCAACTGGCCAACCCTTGTCTTCTTCTGGGCAAAATGTGCCTTCTGCGCATCTGGCTTCATCGTACTTCTTAAGTACATCGCGGCACAGATCGTCCACAGTTGATTCCGAACGAAGATCCACCGGGAACATCTTCCCGTCGCCAAAATCACGAAACGAAGAAGTTCAGACGTACTCGCCGGACACCAGTGCGACCTTGCACGCGGCCGTGCCGTCGATCTCGACCAACGCGGGGCCATCGGCGGCGAAGACCGTGGGCGAGTTGATCTCCTTGGTGGCGGCGCCCACGGGCACCCGGCCCGCCTCGGCCATCAGGAACACCTTGTCCCCTGGAGCCAGCGCGAACGGGAGGTTGGCGACCATCGTGATGGTACCCGCCTCGGCATCGACCGAGGCGACCACCGCGCGCGCGGCCTGATTCGTGGACAGCTTCCAGAGCATGACAACTTCATCCGCCGCGAATCCCGTCGGGTCGGTGCTCACCACCTTCTGGCCCGCCGCGCTGGCTGCTGTCACGACCGCCTCGGCCGCATGGCGCAGGAACTTGAGGATCGAACCCGCCTTGTCCGATGTGGCACTCACGAACTGGAGCCGGGTCATGGACCGCGGCCATGGCGGCACCGCCGCCGAGGATAGGGTCGTGCCGTCATCACCGATCGCAGAAAAGGGTCTCATTTCGTTCCTTTCAGGTTCTTGGTCCTAGGCGCTAGCCGCTAGTGGCTCGATTCACGGTTTGACGAGTCGCTTGAGCCCATCGGCCCGCCCCACCGTGAAGCCATAGAGGCACTCCACGGTGACGTAGATCGTGTTGCTCTTGGTGTCGGAGAAGCGCAGGTAGCCGAAGGTCAGCCCGGTGGCCGGGTCGGTCACCGCGCCCGCCTCGTCGTAGCGGGCCGCGGGCACCAGGTAGCGCACCGCCACCGCGATGGCGCTGGGATGGACCGCGAAGCCAACCAGCTTCTCGGCGTGGCTCGGGGCGATCACCCCGGTCTCGTACAGCTCGAAGCCGGCCAGCCGCTTGATGCGGCTCTGCTCGACGGCCGGGCCGCTCAGGGAGATGTTGAACGCCTTGGCCACCACGTCGTCGGCCAGGAGGTTTGTGTAGTAGCCCGCGTCCAGGATCAGCGCCCGCCGGTCGGAGGGCATCTTGGCCGCGCCGCAGGCCTCGCGCACCGAGAGCACCCGCTTGTAGTCGAAGGCGGTCGGGCCGATGGCGGGTACGGCGGGCGCGCCATAGTTGGCGGCGGTCACCACCGAGAACACGTCCAGGAGCACATCGAGGGCCAACTGCCGCGCGGCGGCCTCGGCCAGCGGCTCCAGCACGCCAAAGGCGGTCTCGGCCAGCTCGCGGGCGGTCACGTGGACCGTCTTGAAGAAGTGGCGGTTGAGGGTCACCGGCACCGAGGCGACCGCCGAATCGCTGTTGGCGGTGTAGTCCCCGGC
>JADLBR010000105.1 GCA_020847615.1 Verrucomicrobiia bacterium | reverse complement strand
TTCTCGATCTCGCCGCGCACCTTCTGCTTCTCGGTCGCGAAGGTCGCGCGGACGGTCTCGATCTCGGCGGCCCGGTCCTTCTCGATGACCGAGGTGACGGTGTCGCGGAACAGCAGGAGGACCAGCGGGTGGGCGATCGTGATGCCCATCAGCAGGGCGACGACGAAACGGAGCGCGAACTGGCCGATCTTTCGGGAGAAAGACAGGTAGGGCCGGTACGACGCGAGCAGCGCGCGATCGATGGAAAGGATGATGAAGGCCCAGACGGCGGCGACGGGAAAGATGACGCGCGGATTGTCGGTGAGGGTGGAGAGGGCGTACGAGCAGGCGATAAACGCGAACGCGCAGGGAACGAGAACCGTCGCCCCGAAGGCCACGTATTTTCGCTGCTCCCAGTCCGGGCAGTGCTCGAGGGTCTCGGTGCCCGCGCCGGAGAGCCAAAAAAAGGTGCGCTTGAATGAGTGGTGGGTGGGGGAATTGGTCGTGGGGAACATGAAGGTGCCTCTTGACGCCCGCTTATGGCATAATCCGAGAATCTTTCAAACGGATTGCGGCCCGGCCCGACCGACGCGCTACGGCCCATCCAGCAGATCGCCGAAGGCCGGGAGCAAACCGTACTTCTTCCGCCAGGGCGTGTACATGAGGCCCCGCGCGCCGGGCGTCTTCCGCGCCAGACCGAGCCAACCCATGACGTCGCCGAGGTCATCGGCATCGTAGTAGCACGCCGCGAGCGTCTGGAACCCTCTCTCGGAGAAAAAGCGGAGGCTCTCGGCGCGCGGCTTGCCGCCCCATGCCGCGACGATGATGTCCTTGGGCAAATACTGCCAGGAGTCGGTGAAATCACCCTCGACCAGATAATAGTCGCCGTGCGCGTTGTGCCCCGGGTCGAACATGTCGGACCACACGTAGACGCGCGCGCCGGGCATGTGGCGCCGGACGGCGGCGGCCTGCGCCGCGACGGTCTCCCCCAGCAGCCTGGCCATGTCCTTGCCGCGGCAGACGGCGCAGCTGCCGCCCGCGCGGACCTCATCCATGTTCAGGAGCACCGCCCGGGGCCGAACGCGCTCCGCAAGAAGCCTCGCCTCATGCTCGTAGATCTCGGCGAGGGCCGGCTCCGCCATGCACGCGGTCACCTGCGATTCGTTGATAACCATCGGGTGATACCAGCTCACGCGCAAGGACTGGCCCTCGCGTATTTTCCCTGCCGGCAGGATCTTCAGGGGGATCGGGTCGGCCTCGACCCGGTGCGGGCTCATGCGCGGGTCACTCAGCGGCGCATAGTCCGCCCCCTCGGCATAGGTGGTCGCCCCGTCATCGCTCCGGACGGTGACCGGCGTGCCAGGCCGGCGCAGCACGTTGATCGGCCCGATCTCCTCGATGGACCAATCGTCGAGCCAGAACTTCCCCCCTTTGCCGCCCCACATTCCCGCGTACACGCGCACGCGGTCGAAACCGAGGCTGTTGAATACCGTCGTCAGCCTGAGCCAATCGCCCGTGGCGGGCAGCTTGAATTGCCGCGGCGCCAGCGTGCGCTTGCCCGCGAGGACCTGGAGGGCGAAGGCATCCGGGGGCTCGAGGCCCTCGGTCTTCACCCAGATGGACATCCGGTAGCAGCGCCGCGGGCGCACCCGGATCTCCTGCATCACTCGCCCGTGCCCGTGGGGATCCGCCCCGAGATTCTCGAAACGGATCGCGGTCGCGCCCCCGTGCCTCACCGCGGTGTCCGCAAAACTCACGGCGCCCGGCTCGTCATGGAACCGATAGGCCTTGAACCGGTCGCCATCGCGCGCCTCGAAATCCCCGTTGTCGATCCGGGCCTCCCCATCGGGCACCAGCCGCGCCTCGCCACCGCGCGCGACGAACGGCGCGTCCTCCACCAGGAATCCCTCCGCCAGATTCCGATCGTGCAACAGGATGCCCCCGCCGCCGTAGCCGACGGAAAACACCGCGGGGATCATCTCCACCCGGCGCCGCCCGCAGACCTCGAGGACCCTGTCGAGGCGCACAAAAAAATCCTCTTTCTTGCGACACAGGGTATCCAGGCCGAGGGAAAGCACCGCACCGTTGATGCCGTGGTCGGCTCCAGTCTCGATGACGCGGCACACCTCCGCGCATTCGGCGTCATCGCGCAACTGCCAGCCGAACACCCAGACGAAACGGTCGGCGAAAGAAGCGGGCGCCGCAGGGTTCAACTGCGGCATCGCGAGCAAGACCGCGATCGGAACGGCCCTGATGGCGGAGCGGAGTGCAGCCTGCATGTAAGCAGTTCGGACGCAGAGCATGCCAGGGACGATGGCCGACGCCCGCCCGCATTCTTTCTTTGGATCGGCGAAAGCTAGCAGCCTGTCGGACTTTACCAAGTCCGACGAGGCTGCTAGAAAGCAAAACCGCCTAATTCCAAGGCAGTTATGATGGGCAAGACCCAGATGTGGCACCGTGCCTGAGCGAGTTTAACGAATCGTGCTCTCGTTGCATAACTCCTCTACTCGCAGATAGAAGGCGGTTTTGCCAGAGGAGTTTGCGGACGAAGTCCGACAAACTCCTAGGCGATCTGGGAGGGCGTCCCTCCCAAAGGAAATCGCGACTCGTCACGATCCGCAAGGGATCGCGAGGGCTCCGCCACGGTCCCACAAACGGCAGCGGGCGCCTACTTGGCGCACTCGGTCTGCACCGCGGCCTTTTCGCACGGGCAGCACTTGGGATTCTTGGGGCAGGACGCGCAGCCCACGAGGAAGAGACCCGTCAGAACGACAAAGAGGATGCTTTTCATACGGGTGCTTCACTATCACCATCGCCGGCGGATGCAATGCAATTCGCGGACGGTCCGATGACCACCGCCTCGCCCAGGACCGTGGAATACAGGAATGCCTCGACGGGCGCGCATCCCCTGGCGCCGGGCGCCAGCGCCCTCATCGCCCCGGCATAGGCCCCGAGCTGCGGGCGATACCGCTCCGCCAACCCGGCGAGTTCTCCCCTGTCGATGCGGTTTGTCTTCCAATCCACGACGATCCATTTCTCCCCATCGGGGTCCCACACGACGAGATCGATCACGCCCTCGGTGCACGACCCCGCCGCATCGCGCCAGATGAACGGCACCTCGGCGTGGAATCGCCTTGCGGCGGCGGGCAACGAGCGCACGAAGTCACTCTTAAGAAACAGCTCGAATTCCCTCTCGCCCCTCTCGCGATCCGGGCAGGAGGCGACGCACCCGCCGAAACATCCGCGCCAGTTTTCGATCCCATCGGGCCACGGCAGTTGCTCCATCAGCCCGTGCCACCAGATCCCATACCGCGCCGCCCCGTCGGCAACCCCGCCGGCCCAGACCATCGCGTCACCATCGGAGAGCGTGTCCATGGCGGCCTCCGGCTCCGAGTCGCGGTCCGGGGCCTCGGTCCCCGCAAGCGCGTGCGGCAAACGGCGACGCGGAAACGCGCACGCCGCCCGCATCGCGGCCTCCCCATCGAGCGCCACGCGCTCGACCCGAGGCGCCTCGCGCGCGCCGCCGTCGCCGGGCCGCGCCACCTCCGCCCCCGGCAATTCGGTTGGCAGCGCCTCGAATGCCGCCGCCGATGCCCCTTCCGCAAGACCCGAGCGCTCGAAGAACGAGCCCGCCCTCTTGTCAAAGAGCGCCCGGTCGTCGGCGATGACCAGCGTCTCGCGCGCGCGCGTGATGGCCACGTACCACAGGCGCTGCATCTCCTGCGTCTCGCCGCGCCGCAGCGCGTTCTCCACCGCCTCTCCGAGATCGCCCTTGCCAAACACGACGCGCGGCACCTCGGCGGGACCCACGGGCACCAGGCGCGGGTACTCGGTCCTGCCTCCCCGGATCTGCCGGCAGAGGAACGGCAGCACCACGCAATCCCACTGCAATCCCTTCGCCTTGTGGCAACTGATCAGTTGCACCGCACCGGGCCGCACCGCCTCGCCATCCCGCGCGTCCGAAAAACCGTCCCGGAGCGACTCGGCCCACTCGCAGAAGGTCGCCCCCTCCTCCTCGGCGGCGGCCGCGCGCATCAGGAGCACGTCGAGCATCTCCGGGTCCCACTCGTCGCGGGGCAATGACTCCAGCCGCGCCCGCAAACCCGTGGCCCCGACGATCCGCAGCGCGGCATCGCGCAGCGGCAACCCCGCCACTTCCGACCGCAGCGCCGCCAGGCGCCGGAGCGTCTCGCCCACCGCCCCAGAACCCTTGGGCGCCGAATGTTGAACGTCGGCTATCGGATGTGGGCCCCCGGCCATCCCATCGCACGAGAGATCCACGAGCCGCAGCCGCGACCCATCGCCCCCGGTGAATTCCGCGATGTCCGCGTCCGCGATGCCAAAAATCTCGCGCAGCACCCCCGCGATCTCGAAACCATCGCGCGGCTCCGCCATCACCCAGGCGAGCGCGGAAAACCACGCGTAGGCCGCGCTGCCCCCCAGTGTCTCGCGGGCCGAGTGGTTCTGCGCCTCCAGTCCCTCCGCGACCAGCGCCTGCTCCATGGTCTCGAGCCAGCGCCGCCTCGGGCAGAGGATCGCCACGCCCGACCAATCCGACGCGCCCAGCCGGCCCGGTCCGCCCTCGCGCAATCGCCGCGCCAGCTCCGCGGCCTCGGCGCGGACCAGCGCCGCCTCGGATGGCCTGCCCCCCTCCCCGCCGACGCCCAGCTCCTCGTCCGTCGGCCTGCCGATCTCCCAGCGGACGACGCGCCCCCCATCGCCCATCGTCTCCAGTGGCACGAAGCGCGCCTGCCCGTCCTCCCCGTCGAGCAGCCGGCCCCCGACGCGATTGACGAAGTCCGCGATGCCCGACCGGAATCGGAACGTCACATCCAGCGAAATCTCCATCGCGCCCCCGGCCACCAGCCTCTCGCGCAGATCGGCGTAGCTCGCCAGGCTCGCCCGGCTACCGAAGATCGATTGCTGCGGGTCGCCGACCATCGCGAAGCGCCCGGGGGCCGGCCCCGCGCCGCCCCCCTCCATCCACGTCCCGGTCGCGCCGGCGTCGCGCGCCACCTCGGTCAGCACCACGAACTGCTCCCGGTCGGTGTCCTGCGCCTCGTCGAGGATGACCCGGTAGCCCTCGGCACGGATCGCCGTGCCCGCCAAAGGGTGCCGCACCAGTTGCCCGGCCAGCGCCACCTGGTCGTCGTAGGTGATTCGCCCCAGCGATAGCCGGTGCGCCCGGAACGCCCCCGCGATCTCGCGGGCCGCGGCCCACGCCGCCTCGCCCAGCCACCGGCGCAGCGGGCCGAATGCCGCCGCCCATGCGGCGTTGAACCCCGCGCTGTTGCCCGGGCATTCCGGCACCGGCACGAACGGCTCGCCCGCCGCATCCGCTTCCATCCAGCGCCTGACCAACCGTTGGCCCAAAAGGACATTCTTCGCGCCGTTGCCCTTGGCCGGAACGGCCAGCACCTCGCCCGCGTCCACGCGCGGCGGTTCGCCGGGATCCCGGGATGGCAGGATCGGCGCCCCCCTCGCCAGCCCCAGCACCTCGAGCATCGGCACGCGGCGGAAGAGCGCCTCGGCGCCCGCGGCGGAGAGCGAACCCACGCGCCAGCGCCCCCGCCTCAGGAACCCGCGCCACAGGGCATCCAGATCCTCCCTCTCCACGATCTCCAGCCGGGGGGGAAGGCCCAGGTGATGCCCGTGGCGCTGGAGCAGCATCACGCAAAAGCTGTGGATCGTCCCGAAGAACGCCCGGTTGAACTGCGCCAGGGCCGCGCCGCGCGCGCCGGAGCCGATGATCGCCACCCTGGCCCGCTGCCGCATCTCCTCCGCGGCGCTGTTCGTGTAGGTCACCACCACGAGACGCGGCAGCCACTCCATCGCGTGCGGGTTGTGGCGCGACGCGATCCCGATGATGCGATCCACGATCGAGTGCGTCTTGCCGACGCCCGCCGGCGCGATGAGCGACACGTTCGCCCCGATCCCGCCGGCGAATCGTTCCCGGGCCCCCTGGTCCGCCGGACCGGCGCCGCTCATGGCTCGTCCTCCCCCGCGGCGCGGTGCGTGAGCGCCCAGCGCTCGTCATTGATGTCGGCCGGGGTGGGCAGCGTCGCCATCGGGTACGCGGGGCAATACCCGAACTCGTCGTACATCGCCCCGCGGACACCGAAGATGCCGGTGTCCTGCATGCGGGCCAGCGCGCGCAGCAGGCCCATGATCGGGGCGCGCTCGACCCGCCGCGAGGTGCCCCCGCCCTCCGGACGGATGACGCGGAGGGTCACCTCCGACGCACCCGAGTCACGGAGCGCTTCGCCGTAGAGGACAACCTGGAGCCCCTTTCCGGCCCGGACCTCGGCGGGGGTCAACTTGAGTTCTGCTCCCGTCTTGAAATCGATCACCGAGACCGGCCCGCCAAACGTCGGCGCATCGCTCCGGAGCAGATCGACTCGCCCGCGAAGCCAGAGCGTCGCGCCGTCGCCCAGGTCGAGGTGGCAATCGTCCGGCAGGTGCCACTCGGTCCCCACGTAACCGCCCGCCGGGTCGAGCGCCTCCTCGCACATCGCTTTCGCCGCCCACAGCGCGCGGCGCCAGACCGCCTCCCAGAGCACCGGCAACTCGCGGCCCGCCTCCCGAAAGATGGCCCCCGCACGATCGCGTTCCTCCCCGGCCGCCGCGCACACGCCCGCGAGCGCCACGCTCGCCTGGGGCGCCGCGACCAGAATGCCGCGCCCCTCGGGATTCAGCGCCCGAGCGAGCCACGCGTGCGCCCAGGTACCCATCGATCGCGCCTCCAGGGCGCCTTCGCCCAACGGCGTGATCGGCTCGACCCCGACCACCTCGCTCAACCACGTCGCGGCCGGGTGGCTCCAGGCCTCCTCCCACGCCTTGCACGCCAGCCGGATGGGCGCCCGGGGCGGATGCCGCAGGCAAAAGTCGTACGGCCCAAAGCCTGTCCGCCTGTCCCGCCTCGCGTCCCACGCCTCGCGCGCCTCGGCGGGACCCGCGCCCGGCCATCCGGGTTCCGCACCGGCGCCACCGTCCGCCGGCAATGACTCGACGCCGGCCCACAGCGCCTCCGACCGGCTCGACAGAGTGGCCATCTGGTCATCCATGAGCATGACCCCTGTCGCCACATAGTGGGCCTTGACCAACAAGTCGGCCGCGCCGAGGAGCCGTCCTGGGTTCTCCTCGCCGCGCCGCCGGGCCGAAAGGCACAGCCTTGAGCGCGCCCCCTCGATCAGGTTGAAACACTGCCGCAGCCCCAGATATCTCCACTCCGCCTCGCCAAGCAAGAAGCCCCGCCCTGCCGCGAGGGTCTCGTGCCCCTCGCCCTGACCGCCGGGCGCCACCGCCCGCAGATTCAATGCGGCTCGCGCGGCCTCCGGCAAAAAGGCGTTCGGTTGCACCACCCTCGGCCACGCGCCCTCGTTCATTCCCGCGAGGATCACCGCGTCCCAAGCCTGGGGCTCGGCCTCGCGGGCCGACACGAGTTGCACTCGCGCGAATGGCTCTCGCCCGAAGGTGCCCCGCTCCCGACCCGTCGCCTCGAGCGCCGCCTCCGCCCATGCCAGGAAGTGCCCGCGCCTGACCGGTCCCCGTATCGTGCCCGCCAGCGGCCGCGCCCTTGCGGCCAGCGCCGCCGCCCTCGCGCCCCAGCGCAGGTCGCCGAGGGCCCGCTCCGCGGACGATGCCATCGCCGCGAACTCTCCCTCCGCGGGCAACCGCGCCAGCCCATCGAGCAACCCGAGCGCCGCCCGGTCCTTCGCGTCGCGCGAGACCCGCAGCGCGGCGCGCAGCACGTCAAGGTCGTCGTCGAGCGTCGCGCCCATCGCACGATCCAGCCGATCGGGCAGGACGGCGACCCCATCCGCCGCGGGCCACAGGCCCGGCGGGCGCTTGGCCACGAATCGCGCCAGCGAACCGGCGCTCCACTCCAACTGAAGCGCCAACCACTCTCGCCATGCCGCCTCGTCCGCGCCAGGCACCGCAGGTGAACCCAAGCCGTCATGATGCGGCACGCCCAGCAGGCACAGCAACCGGGCGACCTCCCTCGAGAGTATCCCGGAATCCGGAAGAACGACCCCGACCGAACCGCGCGCCCCGGGAAGCCATGACATCACTCTCCCCACGATGGCCCGCGCCTCCGACGCCGCATTCTCCCCAACCTCAAAGTCGGGCGCCACCCCCGCCGTTTCCACGGCAACGAGTTCGCCCGCCTCCAGCCGCTCGGCCAACAGCGCAAAGGGCCCCGGCTCGGGATCCGCCCCCAGTTCCTCGGCGGCCACCCCCAGGTGTTCCTCCCACGAACTCACCCACAGCTGATCCACCCTCTCGGCCTGACGACGCGGGCAGGCCACCGTTACCATCGCCTCCTCCGCGCAACGCACCCCCGCCAGCAGGAGCGCCCACAGCGGCCATTGCGCCCCGCTGAAACCATGTACTAGCAGCGCCCGGATCGATCCCCGCTCGCGCTGCCCGGATCGCGCCGCAAGCTCCCAGTCACACCGCTGGGCCGTCCAGAGCCCCGCCGCCCCCAGCCGATCGCGAAAATCCTGCACCACCGCAAGGACGTCTTCCCCCCCCGCCACATGCTCCCAGCCCCAGCCCGCAGCCGCCAGATCGTCCAAGGCCCGCATCAGGACCGAGGGATCCGCCGAGACCGACGACGCCACGCCACCCCCCCCACACGCCACGGCCGACTGCGACAACAACAGGTGCAGGATCTCCCGGCTGGCCACGGCTTGGCCCGGGCACAGCCGCCCCAGCAGATACCGTCGCAGATCCCCCGGCGTCCAGAATCGCACGCCCACACCCCCCGCCCCCTCCCGCAGCCAACGCCCCTTGATCTCGGACCCCACCCCCCGCGACGGCACCACGACAACCACGGGCCGAACCTCCGCCAAGGCGATGCCGCTGAAGCGGTTCAGCCACGGCAACAGGACGGGTTCCCAGAACGCCCCGAACGTGAGTGCCCTTCGTATCTCCACCCGCCGCGCCACGCCCGCACCCTTGCCAGACCCGGACAGCCCGTCAAGCCGGTACCAGCGCACATTAGGCTTGCTAAACGATCCCCGGAGTGGCATTTGTATAGTTTCATGCAGGCGCCCCCTTCCATCGCCGCGGTCATGGCGCTCTTGCGCGAGCTGAATGAGCTGGAGCCCAAGCGGGCCAAGAACCCCGGCAAGAATCCCTCCGACCGTCAGAAAACACTGCTGAGGCGCATCGATGCGGTCCGCGCCCAGTTGCCCGGCCCCATCCTCTCGCACCACGACCGCATCCGGGCCCGCGGCAAGTCCAGCGTCGCGGCCGTCAAACACTGGGTCTGCTGCAATTGCTTCCTCCAGGTCCCCTCCGGCAGCCGCGCCAACCTCATCACCCTCGACGACCTCCCCATCTGCGAGCACTGCGGCAGCTACCTCTATCTGGACACCCCGCCAGAAGCCCAGAACTAGGGCTCTTTTTTATGCCCAAAAATTTGGCTTGCCGCATCCGAGCAGCAGGCTTAGCTTACCTCCCATGAGAACGCTCATCGCCGCCACCGTCCTCACCATCGGCGCCAGCCTCGCCATGGCCGACATCCAGGCCCCGCCCCGACCGGGACCCGTCCGCAAGCTCGGTAGCGGCATCGCCAAGATCGCCTACAGCAGCGCCTATTTCGTGGACTCCATCTACAAGGTCAACAAGTACGAGAGCGGCACCGCCGCCTTCTCGTTCGGCCTGGTCGATGGCATCGCCAAGACCGGCACATCCACCGCGCTGGGCATCGCCGAAACCGCCACCTTCATGATCCCGCCGTACGAGCCCTTCAACAGCAAGTACGACATCCCGCCGGCCGACCTAAAAGAAAATTTCTGGTGATCGGCGCCCACGAGTAGCGAGCTTTTAAGCCCCGCCCCAGAGCGGGGCTTTTTTTGTGTCCATGGCCGTCGCCCAAAGCACATACGCGCCGGATTATTCAGGGGAAAATTTCTGGTGAGTCGCGGCGTGCCTAAAGACACCACCACGAGCATTCCCACGGTCTTGGGCTGTAGCCGAAGCCGTGAGGCTTTGGCACCCAAACGCTGACGCGTTCGGCTACGGGAAGCGATGCGGCAATTTTCG
>JADLBR010000104.1 GCA_020847615.1 Verrucomicrobiia bacterium | reverse complement strand
CTAGCCCCGCCGCCGGCGCGGGGACGCGCCGCATCATTCATGTGGAAACTTCTGGTGGGTGGAGGAGTGCCTAAAGGCACCACTACGAACATTCCCGTGGTCTTGGGTTCGTAGTGCCGCCTTCAGGGGGTATTCGCATAACATGCTGATGACGTGTATCTTGTGACACACATCAAAGTATCCCCAACTTTGAAGTTTCAGGTCAGCGACCGAGGCAGAGGAGTTCGCCACTGGTGAGGGCGAGGAGGCAGTGGCCGTCGGGGCCGATGGCGAGGCCCCAGGGAACTGGGGGAGCGGGGAGGGGGAGGGACCAGAGGGGGGAACCGTCGGTGAGGCGGAGTGCCGCGACGGAATTGGGATAGGCGACGAGGGCAGCGTTGCGCGCGAAGGCGACGGTGATGGCGCTGGTGCAGTCCCGGGTCCAGATGGGCGGGGAATCGGGTTTGAGCGAGCCCCAGGCCTGGGTGATGTGCTGGGGTTTCTTGTCATGGGTGACGGACGCGCTGAGGGCGGCGGGGGAGATTCTGGGGAAGCACGCGAGTTTTTGGCAGTCGGCCCAAACGAGGTCGCGGTCGCCGACGGAGGCGTGGAGGAGTTTTTTGGTGACGGTGTGGTCGTAGACAGGGATGTCGGGATGGGCGTAGAAAGGCTTGCCCGCGGCGATGACGCGGTTGCCGACCAGGAAGAGCTCCCAGCCGCGCGGGCTGGTGGATTCGCAGCGGGAGAGTGGGGCGGCGTCGTTGAGGCAGCGGCCGGTGCGGGCATCGTAGATGGCGGGGGAGACGGCGTTGCCCCCGGCAAGAAAGAGCTGGTCGCCATGGAGCAACAGGTGGCCCTGGGCGCTGACGCCGGTGCGCGCCTCCCGGTCGAGGTGGCCGGAGGAGTCGTTCATCCATTTCAGGGCGCCGGTGGCGGCGTCGAGGGCATAGACGTAGGTGCCGTCGTAGTTGACGATGCCGGACGCGACGAAGGCGGTGCCCTTGGGGTCGACGAGGATGCCACTGGAGGCTGGCCATGTGGAGATGAGGCGGCCAAAGACCGGGATCTTGCGCTCGATGGGGGCGGCGCGGAATCTCCAGAGGATGCGTCCGGTGACGGCATCGCAGGCGTAGGCCCATCCGTCGGCGGAGCCGAACAGGGCGCGGCCCTTCCAGATCGTGGGGGGGATGCGGATCTGGCCGCCGGTGCGGAAGCGCCAGCGCTCTTTGCCGCTGGCGAGATCGAGTGCGCGGACGCACCCGCGCCCATCGGCGAGATACGCGGTGCCGAGCGCGACGGTGGGGGCGGTGAGGGGCGTGGCGGCGGAGGCGGGGAATTGGGCTTGCCACAGGGAGGTGACCGAATCCGGGACCTCGGCATAGCTGGCGCAGGTCCCCTGGGGGTTGGCCCGGAACGTCGGCCACCCCTCACAATCGAGCTCGGGTTCGGATGATGGGGCCGTTCCCCCGGGGCCGACGACGAGCCGGTCGGGTGTGATGGCATCCGGGGTGAAATCGAGATCCTTGGCGGGGCCGAGTCCGACGAATGCGTTGAGGGTGAGCTGGCAGTCGCAGGCGTAGGGCGACCAGTAGAGGCTTCCGTTGGCGATGATGACGCCGCTGTGGCATTCGGGGCGCATGGGGGAGATCCAAAGGGGACGACCGACCGCGTCGTTGAAGCGGACCGATCCGCCCATCGCGCGGAAAAAGATGTCCTCCCGGGTGGCGGTGGGCCGGGTGCAGGCGCGGCGGCCGATGGGCAATTCCGCGAGCACCTTTCCTGTGAGCGGGTCGAACTTTCTGCTGATGTTCTCGCCCCATGTGCCGCCGCCGATGGCGTAGAGGGCATCGTCGCGGAGCACCAACTGGAAATTGTCGTAGGCATCCTGCCATAGGACGCGGCCATCGTCGGCGGAAACGGCGATCAGTTTGTCCATCTGGGGTCCCGCGAAGAAGAGGGCGCCCCTTCCGTATTTCAGAAATGCCGTGGTTCGCCAGTTCGTTTGCCATCCCTGGCGGGGCAGGGGATTCCCGATGGCCGCGAAAAGCGACGGATCGCTCTGTGGGGTTTTGCGCCAGAGGGGCTTGCCGGAATGGGCGTCGATGCAGGTGAGGAATGCGCCGAAGCGGAAGGCGAAGATGCGACCGTCGCCCATGCAGACGGCGCGGGCGTCGGCGGGCGAGGATTCCCGATGGTGCCACAGGGGGCGCCCGGTGCCCGGATCGAAGGCCATGAAGTCGGCGCCGAAACCCCATGAGTTTTCGGGGGTGTTATAGCCGGTGGAGATGCCGGTCCACGGCCAACCATGGGCGGTGCGCCTCCAGCGCCGTTCGTCGTCGCGGGGCTCGGCCTCGCCGATGAGGGCGAAGAGGGTGCCGTCGGCGAGGCCTATCCATTTCCAGAAGGTGCCGGTGGTGGTGCCTGGTGGCGGCCTGATCTCGCGGAGGGTCGAGCCGGTGGCGGCATCGATGAGCGCACACGAGGGGTCGTCGGCGACGAAGACCGCATCGGCGGTGGCGATGAATGTGTTCCGGTGGACCATCATGCCCGTGGGCAGGGGCCGCTTCCAGAGGAGGGTGCCATTCCAGCCGTCGAAGGCCGCGAGCGTGGAGAGGAAGGGTTCCTCGCGCTCGTGCCACGCGACGTGGCCGAAGGCGTGGAAGACGCGCCCGGCGGCGGCGAGAGCGACCTGAGGTGCGGGGGCGTAGCGGGGCTCGGCGATGAAGCGGGTCAGGAATGGGGCGCGGGCTACGGTGTCGCGGGAGAATGGGTTATTGTCGGCCCCGTGGTAGGGATGCGTCCAGTCGTCGCAACCATCTGGGACGGGCCTGGTGATCTCACGGGTGCCGAGCCTGGCCCTGGCGCCCGGGCGAAGGACGCGGAGGGCCTCGCGCTCGTCGGGCATTGGACCGGTGGCGATGAGGCCATCGGCAATGTCATCGGCGAGGTGCAATCGATCCAAAGGGCCGGCGTCAATCTGGATGCGGGTCGCATCGAGACCGGCGGCCTCGGCGGATTCTCGGGCGCGGTCGGCGGCATCGGGGTCGGCGAGCTGGGTGTAGACGAGCGCCGTGCCGCTGCGCGCGGTCTCGATGGCGAGTCGGCCGGCGTCATCGGCGAGGACGACGAGGATGCCGCTGTTTGGGGCCGTTGAGGCGGGAGG
>JADLBR010000103.1 GCA_020847615.1 Verrucomicrobiia bacterium | reverse complement strand
GTAAAGCAGAGTTTTAGGCCCTTCTGCTCCCAGAACTCCCCAGCCCAGACGCCCCAAAAACTCCAGCCCGACCTGGCTTCCGCCCTATTCCTTGCCGCCGCATGACCTCAAAAGGGCCAAACCCGAGCGCCGGGTGGCAGACATTCCTGTCTGCCACCCGGCGGCTCTGAAAGCGCGGGCTCGGGGCGTACAGGTGGGGCAGAATTCACGCAGCAGACAAGAAATGTCTGCCTCACGTCGAAGCCCGATTTCCGGCCCCGGAGCCCTCGCCCAACCCACCCGCTTCCCCCGTCCGCCCTCCCGCGCGTTTTCGCACCGCCTCCCGGAGCACGTACTCGATCTGCGCGTTCGCGCTCCGGAGCTCATCGCGGGCCCACCGGTTCAGGTGGTCCCACAGATCCTCCGGGATCCGTATCAATACGGCCTTGCGCTTCGCCACGCCGCGCTCCCTCCCGCATCAGGCATACAGCGTCCCCGCGTTGACCACCGGCTGGGCCGCCTGCTCGCCGCACAGCACCACCAGCAGGTTGCTGACCATCGCCGCCTTGCGCTCCTCGTCTAGCTCGATGGTCTTGTGCTCCTGCAGCCGCCCCAGCGCCATCTCCACCATGCCGACCGCGCCCTCGACGATGCGCTGCCGCGCCGCCACCACCGCCTCGGCCTGCTGCCGGCGCAGCATCGCCCCGGCGATCTCGGGCGCGTACGCCAGATGGCTCAGCCTCGCCTCCTCCACCACCACCCCCGCCTTGCTCAGCCGCTCCTGCAGCTGGTGCTGCAGGTCGCGGGACACCTGCTCCATGCTCCCCCGCAACGACACCGCGTCGTCCGTCGAATCGTACGGGTAGTGGCTCGCCAGGAAACGCAGCGCCGACTCGCTCTGGATGTGCACGTAGTTGGCGTAGTCATCCACGTCGAAGCAGGCCTGCGCCGTATCCTCCACCCGCCACACCACCACCGCCGCGATCTCCGTCGGATTCCCACGCTGGTCGTTCACCTTCAGCGTGTCCGTGTTGAAGTTTCGCGTCCGCAGCGACACCTTGATCTTCTGAAAGAACGGGTTCGCCCAATGGAATCCCGGCGCCCGCACCGTCCCCTTGTACGCGCCGAACAACAGCAGCACCGCCGACACGTTCGGCTGTAGCGTGAAGAACCCGCAGCTCATCACGATCGCCACCGCAAGCGCCAGCGTCATCCCAACCAGCCCCCAGATCCCCCCCACCGGCACCACCCCGCGCGGGGCCGCATCGCACGCCACGATCGATAGGTAAAGACCGTACCCGATCACCACATACGCCAGAAACAGCACCGCCACCATCGCCCACCCGCTCGCCGTCCCCCGACTCACTTCCTTCGCCATCCCTACCTCCTTCGCCACGCCCAGCCCACCGCACCATGCCGTCGGCTCGAATGACCTGTTGATTTACCAAGATACCAATATGATATCATTTTGCAAACAACTTCATAGATGTTTTGTAAGATGTTGATTATTATGATATTAACCCTCTCAAGAACCCCAGATGTAGGCACGGTCGCCCGACCGTGGGCGTCTGCCCCAGCGCGGGACCCATCGGTTGCGAGACGGGCTACTGATTTTCCGACCCGGTGGTGCCGGCCTCGGTCGTGACGGCACCCGGCGGAATCAGTGTGCCCCGACGCCGTCGAACACGAGGTCCGTGATGGCGGTGTCCTGATACTTCTCACCGGGGTAAACCTCGAGGATCTCGAATCGGATCACCGTCTTCTTCTTGGGGGGAAACATGATCTTGCCGATCTCGACGGTCTGGATCTCGTAGCGGTCGAGCGATTCGATGATGGCCCGTGCCCTGCCATCCACATACATCTTCATCTTCTTGACTCTCGAGTTGGCCTTCCAAAGCTCCCGGCTCTTCTTGTAACCGTTCGAGAGAAGAACCGTGGTGATCCCGACGCGACCGTCGTAGTCAGGCCGATCGAAAAGGAACGTGTATTCCAAATATTCCCCCTCCCCGTTCCCTCCAACCCCCTCGACCCACGCCGTCCTCGGGTCGAAGTCATGCGCGTTCTTGGCCGCATAAGTGATCCCGCGGGCCGACGCGAGTTCTGAAGATGCCTTCACCCCCCGGACATCGCCCGCACAATACCAGCTGCACCCGGGGAGCAACTTCGGCGGCCCCCCATCCAGGCTCTCGTAAAAATCGGCATCCCGCTTCGGCACCGCCCGGTACACCGGCAACTCCCCGGCGTCCAGTCGGGGCACCGGACCCCCAACCAACAGCCAGCACGCCACCAACCCCGTGAACCCTCGCACCATCATTATCGTTTTCATAAGCCTCGCCTCTACGTTCCGACAGTCAGTTCGATGCCGCGCTGCGCACAGAACGCGCGCAGGCCGACGCTCTTGACCCAACCCAGGACGCGGTCTGGCCCGACCGTCAACACCAGAATCGTCGGCATCAGTTTCGACTCCGCCAGACGTCCTGTGACCTCGTTGAACTCGGCAAACCGCTCTGGCTCTGACCGCCCTGCCTCCCACAAATAATAATACGGCTGCGGCGCCACGGGAGACGCATCTCGCCAGAGACGGTACGAGAATCGCCCGTTCGCGAATGCCCGACGGATGGCCAGGTCGAAGTCCCCCACCACCAGGTAATGGCGTGCCCCGAGCCCATTCGGGTTGAGCGTGACAACGTGAAACGGATCTCCCTTCCGCCTCGCAACCTCTAGCACGACGGGCACGACCCTGGTCACCACCGCGGTGGTCCCCGGCTCGAAGTATCCCGGCCCCTCCAAGCGCGGCGGGCAGGCACGGAATCGTTGATAGCCTGCGAGGGGCAACACCATGTCGACCCCCCGTACGAGAATGAGGCTGGTCGACGTGGTCTGGATGGTCATGCGCGCCATGTGACAGCGCCCCCTGAGGGCGGCTTCCACAGGATTCCCCTTGGCATCTATGACCTCTAAAGAAATCCGGCACCCGGGATCTTCCGCCCTCCCGGCCATGGGGCACCCGGTCAAGCAGGCGATGACAAGGCACACCGCCCGGTGGGCCGACCGCCTTCCCATAAACCCCACAAGGGCCCCGGTATCCTCGGGAACCCCTCGGCCGGAGTGCTTTTTCGATACCACACACCTCCCTCGCTTCGCCACACCACCCTTAAGTGAAATTATTCGAATCAATCGCCCGGTCAACCTTGACCAATCTCTGCACCGACGGCATGTTGGATCATAGGCTTCACCCGTGTCAGCCAACGGAATAGACGCCGGCGGCGAGATGGGTGGGGGAGGATGCGCGGCCTTAAAGGGCACCGCATCTGAGCCGGGTGGGGTGATGGTATCGGCTCAGCCGGCCCGACGAGGATGAGCCATGAAGCGGGAGGTGGTACTGATCACGATCGCCGTCGGCTTATCTGCGCTCCACCAAGACCCAACACCCCTCCTCGCCGCCACGAACGAACCCCCGTCCTTTGGCTCGGCCCGAATGGTCGAGGATGGGACACTCTGGCTGAAACTGCGCGCCAAATCCGGGGACGGTGCCATCGGTGACGCACTGATTTCCTATCCACCCGATCATCCCCGATACACCAATATCCTGCGCCACATCGGCGGAATCCAGCCCGGGCAGGAGAAACCCGTGCCGCCTTGGCCCGACGATGCGGAATCACCCGCGCCAGAGCCCGACCCCGAGACCGGCTTCGCCCGGGCACGCGAGGTGCCAGTCAACCGAGAGGTCGAAGTCCGCCTCGCCCCCGGGCAGTCGCAGGATTGGCTCAAGCTGCGGATTGAGAGGCACGGAAGCCTGGAGCTCGTCATGGACTGGGATGCGATCAGACGGAACACCAACAGGGTCCCCTTCATGCCGACGGCCACCGTCTTCAACGCCGAGCAAAAAGAGGTCGGCCGACTCGATATCCTCACCCGGCTCGAGACGGGCGCGGGCGTTCTCAAGGTCTCACCTGGCACTTTCTTCGTTCTGGTCGAAAACCACCTGAAGACCCCGATCGCCGCCGCCGCCGCCGCCGCGTCCATTGGCGTAACACTCCAATTCACCCCCGAGGAAGATCCCTCCGAACCGAACGACGATTTCGACCACGCACGCCCCGTCGAAATCAACACCCCGATCCCCGTAACCCTCTACCCGCCAGGCGACCAGGACTACTGCGTCTTGAACATCCAGAGCGTCGGCTTTCTCGACGTGACCATCAAAGGCACGGGCGGCATGCGGGAGGCCATCGTCTACGACGCCAACCGGTCGCGGATCGGATACTTCTCCGACGCCCCCCAGCCGTTGCACCGCAACACCGTCCGGGTCCGCCCCGGAAAGATCTATGTCGCGTTCCGGCGATCCGACTCTTGGGGCCATTCCAGAGAGCCTTTCGAGGCACGATTCGAGTTCACCCATGAAATGGATGCCGCCGAACCCAACGACAACTTCGAGCACGCGCAGGAAATCCGGCCCGATGCCTCGATCTCGTTCTCGCTTTTCCCGCCCGGCGACAAGGACTTTTTCAGGATTCAGATACCACGCCCCGGCCATCTGTCCGTCACGGTCGGCAAAGGGGAGATCATCCTCTCTGACCCGATGGCGACAATCTACGACGGCGCGCAAAAAGAGATCGCCCAGCTTCACCCTCTCCTCGATTTCGCGAGGACCGACGAGTCCGGGATCCGCGTCCAGCCCGGAACGCTGTACGTGATGATCTCCGCCAGAAGACCCGTGCCATTCCTCACAAAGGAGGAACCCACGACGGCCAAATTCCGCTTCACGCCGGACGACGACCCGATGGAGCCCAACGACTCGTTCGCACAGGCGAGGGAAGCCAAGCCCGGCCCGCCCCTCAAGGTGATCCTCTGGCCGCCCGGCGACCGCGACTACTTCAAGATCCCGGTAGGCAAGGCCGCGAGCCTGTACGTCACCCAGGCGCGCCCAGCCGAAGGCCCGATCGATCGACCGGTTCCCTTCCTTCCCGGACCCGGCGTCCGCATGCAACTCTACGACGGCGAACAGAATCCCATAGGCGAATCTCGCCCAGATTGGGTGGCGCGCGTCACCCCGCCGGCGGCCTACCTCGCGATCGAACTCCCAAAAGCCTGGAGAGCCGCACAAGAGCAACAGCGGCCCGTCAACCTGACCTTGAATCTGGAACTGGTCGAGGATGATGACCCCACCGAGCCAAACGACGACGCCGAGCATGCGGTCGCCGCCCATTTCGGGGCACCCATCAACGTCGTCTTCGGATCACCCGCCGACCACGACTTCTTCCGCCTCGATGTGCCCGCCCCCGGCATCATCCACGCCGTCACCGTTGACGAACTTGGCCAGGAACGCCAGGAACCCACCGACCTCGGCGGCATCACTTTCTATGACGCCGAAAGCCGGAAACTCCGTCAATCCGTCTATCGCGATCGCCAAGTGCGTGCGGGGCCCGGACCCGTGTTTGCCGACATCCGCGCACCCCAACCGCGCCGCGACGGGCACCGGGGAGGCATCCTCCGACGGGTGCTCTTTTCGCTCCATCCCGAAACCGACCCGACGGAACCCGCCAACGACAACCGCGATGGCGCACGAGCGATCCGACTGGGCGAACCCTTCACATTTCGGATCACGCCCGATTATGACACCGACTGGTTCGCCTTTCGCCTGGAGGCCGCGGATCAGTTGCGCTGGCTGGTCTCGGGACCAACCGATGGCCTGCGACTCAGCGTAGAACTCCATGACCGGAACGGCCAAGCCATCGGCAACCTCGGCGAGCGGCCACTTGTCGTCTCCGAACCTGGCCCATATTCACTCCGCATCCGGCACGCCGGCCTGCGCGGCGGGACACCCAACCCATTGACCGGCGTCCTCGCCACCGACAGGTCCTGGCGCGAAAGCGACAACACCTCGCCAGCACGAGCCCGCGACCTCGCGCTAAATCAAGTCATGATCCTGCCGGCCTCGCCCGCAGAAAAGACGTACTATTTCCTGCTCTATCTCCGCACCGCCCGCCACACGGCGCTGAGGACCACTTGGCCGGAGGGTTCTGGCGAACTCCAAACCTCTCTGGGGGGAACGCTCCCGCTCCAGCCCAACGCGATACTTAGCCTCGCCGGCGGCAATCATGCGCTCGCTGTCACGATCAAGGGCCAGGGCATGGCCAGTCTCCGGATGGAGGACATGGAGCACCACCTCCCACCCGAACTTCAATATCTGCTAAACAGGGACCGCGCCGCGCAAGCCGCAGAAACCCAGATCGCCCCGCCGCCACCACCTCGCCTGGTCACCCGGGATTGGATCTTTGACGTGAGGCGAAACCATGAGACACCATAGGAAGTATCTACTCGTCGCGGCGTGGTTGATGGCCGCGATCGCCGCCTGCATGTTGATCACCAACCTCCCCCGGGGTTCAAAGACCACATTGGAGTTCGCCCCCATACCCCCGTGCGAGATCCGCCGCGAATACGACCAGAGGACGAATATCTCCGTCAGAAACACGGGAGATCGCCCAGCCTTGATCAGGATGCGTTCCACGCACCCGCCCGACATCGCGGCGGGCTTCGTCGGACGCGGCAGCGCCGATGAGGAAGGCCAAGACCCCGTCACCATTTCTCCGGGAGAAACTTGGATCTTCCCCTTCGTCCTGCACGCACCCCTCGCGACCGCTGACCGCTACGACATCCCCCTCGAGATTCTCGCCGATGCCGCCCATGGCCGATGGCGGGCGTTGGCCAAATCCATCCTACCCGTCACCATCCGGGCGGCGGGCCTCGAGGTCACCGCCTCGTGGCTCGATCCCGTGACGGACGCCGACGCGGTCCGGATGACGCGCACGCTGGAGGTCATCAACGTCGGCGATCCCGTCCCCGATCTGTATATCGCGCCTTCGGGAGACATCGCCCGGTATCTCACCTGCTTCCCGGTCGTCGAGAATGAGTCATTCCCAAAGGATGCTCGGCGCCGCGTCACTTTCCGACCCCGCCTGACACCAGATTTCAAACGGCTGGAGGGCAAGATTCTGATCCGCGGCAACAACAGAACACAGGAGGTTCCCTACAAGGTCGAACTGGCCAAAGGAAAGCGCGTCTTCGTCGTGATAACGAGAAGCACCTCCGTTGGCCGCAACACCGGAACCCGATGCACCAATCGTCGCTCTGTCGATTATTCCCTCCCGACGATATCCGGGACTCCCTCGAGCTGGGAATATAGGCCCGAACCCATCCGCACCGCGGACCAGGGGGAACCCGAAAAGACCTCCGATGAAAAACCCGAGGATCGGCCCGGCGACGGCTGGGGTGGCGGCCTCGACTGGTTCTGCGAGAGCGTGCCGCCCCCAACGGACAGAAACCGTGATGATGCTGGCATCACAGACAACGCCACGATCGCCACCGACGGAGTGACCGATACCGTCAGACCCGATGCGTGGGGCGAACCGGTTCCACCGGCCGACCGCCCCCTCGGGCGCTCGATCAAGAGCGATCCCTTTGCCAAAATGAAGGCGGCGATCGACAAGGCCATGGAGGACGGCACGTTCGCCGACCTTTCCGCCAAGGCCGAGAAGGCCCGCTCGGGGCCGCCCCCCGAACCCGCGCCAAACACCAGGGATGTCGTGGTGAGGCGCGATGGCGACGAGATGGACATGCTCGTCCACCGATCCGCCAGATCCGGCGACACGCAAACCCACGCGCTCGACTACATATGCGCAATGCCCAAGGGAAAACGGCTGAAGGCATCGATCCCGGTCGTCTCGGGGAACCGCCCCATCAGTGATCCCACGCTCTCCACCGGGCCCGAGGGCGGCCCCTTGATCGCCTATTCCCAACCCGACGACAAAGGGAAATGCGAAATCATCGCGCGCACCCCGGACGGCGGTTCCAGCGTGACCCTCGGTAATCCAGAAGTTGACTCCGTCCGCCCCGAACTCGTCCCGGGCGAGGACAGGACCGACCTGCTCTGGCAAGAGGGCGACCAGATCCGCCGGTCGATCCTGGAACGCGGGAAAGACGCCAGTCCCCCGGAGCCCGTCCTCAATGGCGTCGATCCCGAACGCCCGTTTCGGGCGCGCCGAACACCCGACGGCAGACTCGCCATCCTCGCAGGGAAGGGAGACGGGCTTGTCCTGCACCGAGAGGGCGCGCCGCCCGAAACCATCCCTGGCCAAGAGGGGGATCTGGTCATTGACTCCGACGGATCGCCCCGGGTCGCCTATCGCCAGAAGGATGGCTCCGTCGCCGAATGGCGTGGGCCGAGTGCCGAACCGGCACCCCTCACACCCGCGGGATGGAAGACGGGGCGCCCCGTCCTAGCCAAAATGAAGGATGGTGCCCGCCTCTTGGTCCATCGCGATCTGGAGGGCCTGCCCGACGGCGAAATCGGCGGGACCTACGCCCGCGACCTAAAGAACGGCGAATGGGCTCCCCTGCGCGCATCGCCCCGCCTCGAGGAACCCGTCGAGGGCGCCTTTGTCGTGCTGAATTTTTCGCTGCCGTGGCAGACCGCCAATTACAAGGCCATGGACACCACCGTGTCATTAAACGATCACGTCATCGGCCGACTTAAAGGCCGGGTGCCCAACGGCCGTTTCGCCTTCCGCGTGCCCGCCAACCTCCTGCGCCTGCGCGCGGCGGCCAGCGCCGTAGGCGAACCCAATCGTGTCCACATGGACGTGAAGGGAATTGGGCCAGGCAGCTTTCACGTCACCGACGTCTGCGAGATCTACGCGCGCCACGCCCTGATCCAAGATTTCGTCGTGGCCGCCTCCGAAGAAGAGGCCGCAAGGGCCGCCTCGATCTCGACCGAGGGCACCCGCCACGGCCAGCCAGACCTCATGCTCACGGCAAATTGCTGGGAACCGCCCCAGAATGCCCGACCCGGCGACGAAATGATCGCCCTCGTCGGACTCGCCAACTCCGGCGATCGACCGGCCGAAGGCGGGCCGTTGATCGTCCGCTCCGGTGAACGCGTGATCGGCAGCGCCCCGCTCCCTACGGTGGAACCGTTCGAGCAGCGCATCGCCGCGGTCCAGGTCCGCATCCCAGATGACTGGAAGGTCACCGAGCCCTTTCTGTTCACCGTCCACGCCGACGTCGCCAATGACGCGAACCCCGCCAGCAACGAGCTCCCCTTCGGGATATTCGCCGTCCCCGATCCAAAACTGGCGGGCCCCGATTCGCCCGACAGCATCGACGATCGCCTCCTTTCCTGCGTCGCCACCATCGCACTGCCCGCCGAGGTGCCCGTGCCCAGTGGTGTCCTCTGGTTCAAGATCCCCGTTCCAGAGGACGGTAGACTTCGTGTCCGCGCCGTCGATGTGCCCGATAATCTGCCGCTTCACGTCGGCGTGTTCGGCCAAGACGGTCGGCTCATCGCGGATTCCGGCGGCCCCTGCCCCGTCCGCGGCGAGTCGGCCTACCTCCGGTTCGCCGTCGCCGAAGGCCACGCGGTCCCCGAGGGCTCAAAAGTCATCCTGTCGTGGGAGAAATAGCCATGCGCGCCCAGACCATCCTGATCCCCTGTCTGCTCGCCGCGACCGAAGCGCCCGCCGATCTCGCCGGCGAGTGGGCCGCGGGCCCCGCCCGCATCGAGATCGAGCAGAATGACGCCCAGATCATCGCGCGATACACTGAAGTGCCCGCAAATCCTTACGGCATTGTCGCCGGCGACCCTTGCTTCCAAGGCACCGTCAGCGGCAACACCATCAACGCCGACCTCGTCATCCGCGCCGAAGCCAGCAAGGCCCCCGGCATGTCCACCACCATGCCCGTCGTCCTAAACATCGACGACCACGACAGCCGCATCGAGGGAACTTACCGCCAGACCCTCCGGTTTGATGCGAAGAAACGCACCTGGATCTCCGCCGAGACCGATCCCGTCTCGGGAAAAGCCCCGGATCTGAAACGCCTCATCTTGCAGAGAACACTAACCCCAAGCGAGATCCGTTTCCTTATCCTCTCCCCTTCTGGCACCCGAGTCGTCAACGAACTCAGCTATAATGTCCCCATCATTGCCGAACTCTTGTTCGATGATACCCCCGGCGGAAATGAGTACACCGTCGAGATCGACACGGGATTCGATAGGCACCCGATCGCCGCCACCCGCACAGGCGAAGATGGAAAGACATACAGGACGCAGCCGTTCCTACTCCAGGCCGATGACGGCATGGGCCTGAGAACACCCCCGCCGAAAAGATCGGATCGGCCATGAAGCCCCATTGCCCCCACGCCTGCTTCCCAGTCCATTCGCTGCTGCGGCTTATTGCCCCATGCTTGCTCGCCGCGATGCCTTCGCCCGCAGCGCCCGAAGCCCGGGAAGACCCCACGACCGGCGCGCTCGCCGGATGGTGGAAGGTCAGCTACGAGGATTCCGTTCTGGGCACCGTTTCCGGTGCCGCGGAGTTCGACGCGGACCCGAACTCCGGGTTGCCGGTGCGCGTCACCTATCGCCATCCCTTGACCGGCAAAGAGTATGACCTAAGGGCCTCCAGGGGTGGGGTCCGCCAGGACGGGAAGCGGATCACCATTGCCCTCGAGGGCGAGTCTCCCCCATCCCAAAGGATCTTGCCGCCCTCAGACCAAAACCTCCTCATCCTCCGCCACCGCAAAGGCGATCCCCTCATCGCCCGCTCGAAGGGCATCAATCGCGACGCCCCCGTCGGCACCCGCGGCGACGTGGACTGGAATCGCGTCGAACTCCACCTGACGCTCCAGAACAGAACTTCCCTCGATGGGACGTGGGAATACCGCGCCCATCCGACCACGGAAAGGGATCACGTCGGCTACGGCCGCGTCGGCACGTTCACGCCCGACGGCGAATCCTGCAGGGCAGGCACCCAGAAGGGAGAAGAACACTGGGTGCGCACACCGCAGATCGAGGGCGTCATCGTGCTGACCAAACCCTTGCCCTACCCCTTCCCGCGATGGACAGGGGCCGGGCCCAAGAACCGGACGCTCTTCGTATTTGGCAAGAACCTTCCCATGGAACAGGACGCCAGGCTCGAATTCGTCTCCTCCGACCCGGGGATTCGATACGCCCGATACCCCGTACACGGCTCCACCTTGAACGAACAACTCCTCGAAATGTACGAAATGCCGAAGATGAGGGCCGGCTACAACCCCACCGCGGAACAACGAACCACTGAGCCGAAGGCCCTCGCCCTGGCAAAAGAGAAATCCAAAGAAACGGATGCCATGGTCTTCTATGCGGAGTTCGAAGACGGCATCCTGGCGGGGCCGAAAACGCTTCTCCTAAACGGCGCCCCCGCGTCCTGGGCGTTGGAGTTTCTCGATCTGGGCGCCAACGCCCGTTTTGTCAGGGAGACCATCGCAGACCAATACGAGCTTGCCCGGTCCGCATATTCCCCAGGCGAACTCTTCTTAGAAGTTGAGACCGAGTTCCGCGTCCCAATCGACAAAATCCCCGTGGTCGTTGGCGTAGGCCCCAAAAACGCCTGCACGCTCCTAGCATCGAGATTGGGCAATGGCGAGACCTACCGGACCCCGGCCCTCAAGATCTTGTCCCCCGGCACGGGCTCCTCCGGTTCGTCGATTGTCGCCAAACCGGGGGATACCATCACGGCCGCCGAGAGCGAGACCAGCGTGATGTCCCTCAAGCAGCCCCACCCCGTGATCCCGGTCATCGGCGACATCCGTGTCGTCATCCGACCTCGGCAGGGCAGATGGCAGTCGGACGAGAGCATTCCTTCCGTCACCGGCGACCAACCTTTCTTCGTCGAGGTTCGAATGCCCCAGGAACAGGCCAAGGCCCTCGGCGGCAAAACGTTGGATGTCGCATTTCAAAACAAGCGAACCGGAAGCGGCGGCACACTCACCTTGAGCTCCGACTATTCCCCATGGGACAATCCGGTCGTCTTCACCACCGCCGATCCCCTAACCGTCGCAGGCGGCGGCATCGGCGAAGGGGGCTATGTCACGCTCTGGGGAGGAAAGATCTTCCGGGGAGACATGTCGGGCCTGCGATTCCATAACGCGGACACCATCAAGGTCTCCTACGCCGAAGCATCCGCGGAATTTCAGGTGTACGACACATGGGTCCAGCAGAGATTGGCCCATAATGTCCGTTTCCTCCAGGAACTGTCGCGAGCCTACAGTCGATGTCTGGGCGCTCCCAACCTCTCTGAGCATGACAAGGACGCCCTCCACCTGAAGTTGCGGCTCGTCGCGAACGCCATGCGCGTCATGGATAGCTTTCCCGATGACCCCCACAAACTTTATGTCAGCGATGGATATATAGACATGCTACAGGGCGGCGGATCGGGATATGCCTACAAAGGGTCCCTCTCCGGCGAACCGGATCCTGCCTTTGGTGCCATCTGGACCTCCAACGAAGAGCGGCAGGCCGTTTACACCGCCAAGAAGATTGGCGACGAACACCTCGGCGACCTATTCCACCGCCTCAAGGTCGACACCGCCATCGCGTGCTACCGGGCATTCACCGAGACGATCGGGGCCGATTCGCTCGTCATGGTCGTCTTCGGCATCAACAACATGGGGGAAAAGGTTGGTCTCAGTGACCGATTCTTCGGTTTCTTGGATTTTATAGATCGGGCCGGCATCGGCATGAAACTCGGCATGCGCAAAGGCGCCAACCGCCTGGACAAGATCACGGGGGCCAAGCGTATCGGCCCCGTCATGCTCGTCGACGAGTCCATGGACACCGCCCTTCGGGTGCGCGCACCTGATGAAAAGCTCGTCGCCAGCACCGGCGATCGCACGCCAGATCTGGAAGACGCCAGGCCTTCGCGCGGCGCACGAAACACGCCCGAGCCATCGACACACACACCCGCAGACCAAACCCCAAAAACCACTCCCCCCAAGCACACACCAGAACCCGACCACCCCGGCCCGCGAGATCAGGGCCCGATGACCAAAACGACAGCCCCGGAGCCCGCACCCACCGTGCGCGAGCCTCCGCCGCGCGCCCCCCAAGCCGACAGGCCTCACGCGGGACGCAGACCCGACGGGTTCCACACCCAACCCATCCCCGATCCCACCGAACCCGGACTCCCCGGCAGGAGAACCGCCGAACTGGCAGAGTGGACCAACGACGTTGACCGGCGTTACTACATCGACCCGGAAGGCCAGATCGCAGCCCGGGGCCAGACGATCGATGCCGGTGGATTCGCCACAGTGCACGCCACGCCAGGACCTGATGGTTCCCCTTCCAGGGTCACCAAATTCTATGAGCGCAGGCTCGGCGAGCGCCGAGAGGCCCAGGCCATGGTCCGCGATACCCGATGCGGTGCCGATGCCCTAAAAGAAGCCGGTGTCCGTCAAATCGAAATCGACGTCTGCCAAACCGACGCCGCCATCCCGTACGTCCGCCAACGACGCGTCGGCCATGACCTGCCCGAGGGTGTCCGCCAAGAAGTGACCTACCATGAAGCATGCCAAGTCGTCCCGGACGCCGATGGCGCCAAACGATTCATCGTCAAGGGCCCCTATCAGGAGGGCGTACTCGATGTCTACGAGGACATGATTCGTGGCGATGTCGTGGGAGAAGACATCCGCATCCCGAACCTCGCCTGGCAACTCATTGATGACGCCGCCGCACCGGGTGGCCAACGCTGGACCGCGGCAATCCTCGATCAGGACCGAATCGCGTACATGGCGGACGGAACACCAATCGCCAAGACCGATCGTGGCGTCACGCGCCATTTCGAACTCGAGCGGGCAAAGCGCGCATTCGAGGAAGCGCCGCATCTCCACGGAATCGCCTCTGCGGCGGAAGGTGGGATGAAGATCCAAGATGCCCGGGAATTCATGTTCCGGATGCTCGAGCGGCACAAGTTCATCCAATTCGACGAGGTCTCGGGAACCTACAAGAGCGGGGCCCTCGATATCGGGCGCGTCAGGAAACGGTTTGAAAGGCTGGGTGTCAACATCGACGACTACATCACCGCGCGGCCCCGTCCCACCAGCTACATGTCTCCGCTCCGATCGGGCCTTGCGGTGCGCCCCGTCCTGCCGTTGCGTCCCCGGGCCGAGGGCGCGCCCCCCAGACACGCGAAGCCCGGCGTCGCGCTCGCGGCCTGAGACCTCACCCGATCTCGACGACCCGCCGTTCGCGGAGGGCGATGTTGCCGTGGTGGCAAACGGCGGCGGCCTGGACGCCGGCGACGACGGGGTCGCTGGGGTCGCGCTTCTCGCGCATGGCATCCAACCAATCGAGGAAGTGGAGCGCGGCCGCGTTGTAATCGGCGTAGTCCCCATCGCCGCGCGGCCCGCCGCTGGCGATCTCCTTTTGGGTGATCCCGGGGGGCTCCACCTTCTGCTTCTGCGCGGTCAACTCCCATCGGCCGCGATCGATATAGACGGTCGCGTTCTCGCCCATGATGCGCATCGAGCCGCGATCGAGGTCGTTGGAGAAGGTGCACTCGAAATCGATCAGGAGCTCGCGCTCGGGATATTCGAAGAGGGCCATCATCGTATCGGGCGTCTCCCACGCACCCTTCCGGGAATAGGTGTCCCCGAGGCTCGTGATGCGCTTGGGCATCGGGAGATCCAGCAGCCAGTTGGCGCAATCCAGCCAGTGGACCATCAGGTCGCCGAGCGGGCCGTTGCCAAAATCCCACATCCATCTCCAGTTGCGCATGCGGTAGGCATCGAACGGTTGCGGGGGCGCGTTGCCGAGGAAGCGCTTCCAGTCCACCTCCGATTCCGAGATCTTGGGGACGACCTTCCGGTACGGTGTCTGGTTGCGGTTCCACTGCATGTGGATCCGCCGGATGGGGCCGATGTCGATCTCGCCTCTCTTGATCTTCTCCCGGAGAATCACGATGTGCGGCATCGTGCGCTGCTGTGCGCCGACCTGAACGATAACCCCCGTGCGCCTCTGGGCCTCGATCACGCGCGTCCCTTCGGCAAGATCGTGCGTCAGCGGTTTCTCGACGTAGGCGGGTTTCCCGGCCTCGCAGGCGTCGATGGTCATGGGCGTGTGCCAGTGGTCGGGGGTGGCGATCACCACGGCATCGATGTCCTTGCGGCCCAGGATCTCCCGATAGTCGCGGGTCTTGAGCACGTCGCGCTCGCGCCCGCCGACGGCGGCGTGCGCCGAATTCAGGAATCCCTCGTAGACGTCGCAGACGGCATCGACGCGCACCGAGGGGATCGCCTTCAGCCCGTTCAGGAGCATGCCCCGGAGCCGCCCCCCGCAACCGATCAGGCCGAGGGATACGATCTCGTTCTGGGATGGGGCCTGGGCCGTGGCGAGGCCGCGGCCCAGCATCAGGGCGGCGACCCCGGCGGTCATCGACTGTATGACGTCGCGGCGGGTGTGGTGGTGGGTGCTCATGGTGTTTGTCCTCATCGCTCCGTTGCGGGCCAGCCCCCCTGCTGTGGGGTGACCTTTCTCTGGGTATCCTCGTACCATCCCTTCAGGCGCGCGAGCATCGGTGCCACCCGGTCCGGATGCTGCCCGGCGAGATCCCTTTCTTCCAAGGGGTCATCCGACTTACCCCTCATCGCCCCAGCCCGCGAGCACTTCCTTCGCACGGGCCACGAACCCCGGCAGCGCCGCGCCCACCTTCGGCGTCAACCCCTCCCGGATCTCGAACGGATCCTCCACCTCCATGGCAAGGATCCGGATCTCCGACGGAAAAGGTATCCCCAGCCGCCCCGCCAAGGCCAGGACCTCTGGCAATCCCGCATAGTGCGGCGAGGGAGCGGCCACCTTGCCAAAATCCTCGGGCCCCAGTTCCAAGATCGTCCCCGCCTCGCACTGCCGCGTCATGATCGAATCCAAGATCAGGACGCGCTCCCGGCCCTCGAATCGCTCCAGCAGCGCCAGCCCCGCCTCGGCGCTTTCGACCACCTCGACGACCTCCGGCAATCCCGCGCGCAACTCGCGCGCCGCCAGGATCCCGACGGCGTCGTCCCCCAAGATGTCGTTGCCAAGTCCCAGGACGAGGATCGCCGCCATCGGCGCAGCATGCGGCGCCCGGCACCGGCGTCGAGCGAGAAGGCGCAGACGCAACCCCCGCACATGCTCATTCCGGCATCGACCGATCGCACGCCCCCCGTTAAGAATGGGCCGCCCTGTCTCAACCACGGCCCGGGCATGCAATCGTATATGGAAACGGGTGATCTCAGCGAATACACGCAGGCCAATCGCCGAGCCATGAACGCGGCGGCGCCCTTGCACCGCGAGTGCCGTCACGAACTCCTGATGACCCGATTCAAGGAGAAGGGATACAGTTACCTGACCAAGGTGCAGACGGAGATTCTCGGGCGCATCGGCGTATCGGGCAAGGCCGTCGCGCAGCTCGCCTGCAACAACGGGAGAGAGATCCTCTCCATCAAGAACCTTGGCGCCGGGCGCTGCGTGGGCTTCGACATCTCGGAGGCGTTCATCGCCGAGGGCAAGGAACTCGCCGCGGCCGGCGGCATCGATTGCGATCTCGTCGTCGCGGATGTCTACGCCATCCCCGATGCGTACCTCGGGCAGTTCGACATCGTCTTCATCAGCGTCGGCGCCCTCATCCTGCTGCCGGACGTCCGTCGCCTCCTCGGCGTCGTCGCCGGCCTCCTGGTGCCCGGCGGGACCCTCTTCATCTACGAGCGCCACCCGATCCTCGACCTGTTCCACTGGGGCGACACGGGCGATCCGCCGACCATCTCCGGGTCCTATTTCCAGTCAGAACCCACGGTCTCCACCACGGGATACAATTACTGGAACAAACAGCCCTACGACTCCCCGCCCATCTACCGATTCCACCACACGCTCTCCGACATCTTTGACGCGTGCCTTCGCAACGGCTTCTCGATCACCGATTTCAAGGAGTACGGGCACGACATCTCGGCGGTCTTCAAGCACTTCGAGAAGAACCGCCACAGGCTCCCGCTGTGCTACTCCCTGGTGGCGCGACGCTGACTTGAAAATAGCCGCAGCGCATCCCGTAGCCGAACGCAATTCCCGTAGCCGAACGCGTCAGCGTTTGGGCGCCGACCGTCTGAGGCGATCGGTCGCATTTTTGGTGCCGCTGGTGCCCGCCGGCAACGCTATCGCCGGATCTCCTCCAGGAGCCTGCGCTCGTGGTCGTAGATCCGCAGCGCGAGCGGCATCTGGCCGGGCAGCGAATGCGTCGCGCAAGCGTGGCACGGGTCGTAGGCCCTGAAGGCCATCTCGACCATGTTCAACAGCCCGTCATCGGCGCGACCATCCTTGATCAAGCCCTTGGCGGCCTTCTCCACGCTCATCGCCATGCGGGCGGAGTTGTTCTGGGTCGCGACGATGAGGTTCGCGTTGGTGATGATGCCCCTGTCGTCGGTCTCGTAGTGGTGGATGAGCGTCCCCCGCGGGGCCTCGACGACGCCCTTGCCGACCGTCGGGGTGTGCGTCGGGATGACGCGCAGGGCGGTGCTGGTGATCTCGGGATCGGCCAGCAACTCCTGCATGCGCTCCGCGGCATAGATCATCTCCACCACGCGCGCGTAGTGGTTGGCCAGCGTGTGGTGCACGGGCTTGTGGCCAAATAGGTTGAAATACTGCTTGTAGGCCTTCTCCGCCTCGGGGGTCGCCATCCCCTCGGACGCATTCAGCCGCGCCAGCGGCGCCACAGCGTACACGCCGCTCCCCGGCCCGTCGGTGAAGCCGTGCCAGCCCGTTTTCTTCAGATAGCAGAACTTCACGTAGCTCCACGGCTCGACGTGCTCCGCGATGTGGTCCGTGTAATCCTGCACGCGGAACTTCGCCACCTCGTGCCCGCCCGGGTTGACCACGCGGATCATCCCATCGTAGAAGTTCGGGTGATTCTTCGCATCCACCAGGCCCATGTAGTGCGTCTGGTGCGTGTAGTCGTCCGAGGTGATCAGCTTCACGTACGCGTCGTTTTTCAGGACGATGTCCTGGAAAACCTGCATCGTGAAGAGGGCGAACTCGACGCCGTCCTTGGCCAGTTCCTGGAACCTCGGCAGGTCCTCCGGCCGTATGCCGCGCGAGACGCCGCCCGGAAGGCCGAACACCGGATGCACCACCTTGCCGGAGACGTACGAGATGAACTCCCGGATCCGCCGACGCATCGAGATGACCTTCTTGCCCACCTCCAGGCCGACCTTGTTGATCACGCCCAAGACGTTCCGGTCCGCCGCGGGCGCGTCCGGCCCCACGATGAAATCCGGCCCGCCGAGGATGTACACGTGCAGCGCGTGGTCCTCGAGCATGAACGCGTTGTACGCCAGTTCGCGCACCTTCTTGGCCGCGTTCGTGGGTTCCACGCGATACAGGTCATCCAGCGCCTTGGTCCCCGCCATGTGGTGCGCCATCGGGCACACCCCGCAGATCCGGCTCGTGATCTGCGGCATGTCCTCCGCGGGCCGCCCGATGCTGAACACCTCAAAACCCCGCAGCTCCGGCACCTGAAAGTAGGCCCGCTCGACCTTCCCCGTCTCGTCGAGGAAGATGTCGATCTTGCCGTGGCCCTCGAGCCGGGTGATCGGGTCCACCGTGATCCGGCGACGCGCGCCAATGTACTGCTGGCCCGCGCGACCGGCGGCCTCGTTCCAAACTTCCTTCACCTTGTCCTTCATTTCGCCGCGACCTCCGCGCCATCCTTGATGTCCACCCGGCGCCGCAGCAGGCAGCGCGCCAGCCCATAGCGATAGAACGTGCCCACCGGATCCGGGATCCCCTCCAGCACCCCGTCGATCCCCGCCTCGTCCTTCGGGGCGATCGAGGAGCAGATCGACGATAGGATCTTGGCCCCCTGGTCGCGGACGCGCGACGTGGGGCCGAAGCACCCGGTGCACGGCATGTTGCCGTTGAGGCAGAGGGCGCCGCAGCCGCCGCGGGTCGCCGGGCCCATGCACACGAAGCCCTGCGCCAGCATGCACAGGTTCGGGTCGATCTCCGCCATGTGCGGGCGCCGGAACTCCGCGAACCCCACGTCGGTCGGCTTGCTCGACTTGCGCGGGCACTCGTCGCACAGCGCAATGTCCGGCGCCAGGGTCGTTCCCTTCGGCGGGAGTTTTCCGGACAACAGCGCCACCACCGCGTCCTTCAGCAACTTCGGCGTCGGCGCGCAGCCCGGGATGTAGTAATCCACGTCCACCACCTGATCGAGCGCCCGCACCACGTTGCGGAACGCGGGCAGGGTTGCGGTCCGGGCCCCGTCCTTGAACTCCACCTGCGGGCGGGTCCCCTTCGCGTTGGTCACGGTCGGGCACTTGTCGTACGCCCACTCCATCACCCGCTCCCGCGAGAACTGGTTGGCCAGCGCCGGGATGCCGCCCAGGTGCGCGCACGCCCCGTAGGCGATCAGCACCTTCGACTTCCGGCGCAGCAGGTGCGCCATCTCCTCCTGCTCCTCCGTCCGGATGGCCCCGTTCAAGAAACATGCCGCGATCGAGCCATCCGGCATCGCCTCGACGTCCTTCTTCTTAAAGTCCATCGCCACGGGCCAGAACACGATCTCCACGTTCTCGACCACCATCAGGATATCCTCGGCGAGATCGACGACGGACTCCTCGCAGCCCCCGCACGAGGCGCACCAATAGAAAGCGACCTTGGGTTTCTCAGGCATGTGCGGCCTCCTCCTTGTGCGCGTGGCAGTCGCAGGGCGCCGACGCCGCGGACGCCGCGTGCTCCAGCTCGGCGACCTCCTTGTCCCAGTCGCGGAATCGGCCGGGCAGATCCAGCGGCCCGAGGGCCTTCAGTTGCTCCACCATCTCGTTGATGACCCTCTTGACCTTGTCCCCCTCCGAGGCCGATATCCACTCCAGCCGGCAGCGCTTCTCCTCGACGCCCATGTCGTCGAGCATCCGGCGCAGGAGCCGGAACCTCCGGAGGCACTTGTAGTTGCCCTCGATATAGTGGCAGTCGTTGGGGTGGCAGCCGCCGATCAGCACGCCATCGGCGCCGCGCGCAAAGGCCTCCAGGATGAACTGCGGGTCCACCCGGCCCGAGCACATCAGGCGGATGATGCGCGCGTTGGGGGCGTGCCGCATGCGCGACACCCCCGCGAGGTCCGCGGCGGTGTACGTGCACCAGTTGCAGAAGAAGGCCACGATACGGGGTTCGAATGTCTCAGGCATTGGCCAGCACCTCCTCGATCTCGCTAAAGATCTCCACGTCCTCGAACAGATTCTGCTTGATGGAGCCCGACGGGCACGCCGCCACGCACGTGCCGCAGCCCTTGCACAGGGCCTCGTTGATCGTCGCCTTGACCGTCACCTCGTCAAAGCTGATCGCCGTATACGGGCAGAGCGGGATGCACGACTTGCAGCCGGAGCACTCCTCGCTGTCGATGAAGGCCGCGTTGGGCTCCATCTCGATGTAGCCCTTGTCGATCAGCGCCATCGCCTGCGCCGCCGCGGCCCCCGCCTGCGCCACCGAGTCGGGGATGTCCTTGGGCCCCTGGCACGCGCCGGCCAGGTACACGCCATCGGTCGCGGTGTCCACCGGCGCCAGCTTCGGGTGACGCTCCAGGAAGAAGCCCTCGCTGGAGCACGAGATGTTGAACATCCGCCGCACGCCCTGCGCGTCCGCCTGCGGCTCCAGGCCCACCGCGAGCACCACCATGTCCACGGGGATGCGGCGCACGAAGCCCGCCAGGGTGTCCTCGACGCGCATGACCAGCTTGCCCTCCTCCTCGGGGGTCATCGCCCAGTCGGTGACCTCGGCCACCTTGCCGCGGATGAAGTGCACGCCCTCCTCCAGCAACTGGTTATAGAATTCCTCGTAGCCCTTCCCCGGCGTCCGCATGTCGATGTAGAAGTTGTACACCTCGGCGTGCGTGTGCTCCTTGATCAGGTGCGCCAGCTTCAGCGAGTACATGCAGCACACCTTGGAGCACCAGCGGTTGGTCTGGAGATTGCGGGAGCCCACGCAGTGCACGATGCCCACGCTCTTGGGCTTCCGCCCGTCCCGCATCACGACCTCCCCGCCCGTCGGCCCCGCGGAGTTGACCAGCCTCTCCACCTCCAGCGAGGTGTAGACGTTCGGGAAGTGGCCGTAGCCGTACTTCGGCGACCGCGCGGGGTCGAACGGCTTGAAGCCCGTCGCCACGATGATCGCCCCCACGTCGATGTCCTCGAAGCGCTCCTCCTGGTTGAAGTCGAACGCGTTCCTGGAGCACGATGCGATGCAGGGCTGCTTGCACTTGCCCGTCTTGAAATGCAGGCACGTCTCGGGGTCGATCTGGACGACCTTCGGGGTCGCCTGCGGGAAGGACATGTACACCGGCTTGCGCTTGCCCAGGCGCTGGTTGAACTCGTCCTCAAACTTCGGCTCCTTGTAGATGCAGGCGTCCACGCACTCCATGCAGCCGACGCACGCCTCCTCGTTGACGTAGCGCGGCTTGCGGCGCACCTTCACCTTGAAATTCCCCACGAAGCCCTCCACCGCGGCCACCTCGGAATAGGTCCACAGCGTGATGTTCGGGTGCGCCTTCACCTGCGACATCTTCGGCGTCAGGATGCACGCCGCGCAGTCCAGCGTCGGGAAGGTCTTGTCGAACATCGCCATGTGCCCGCCGATGGTCGGCTCCCGCTCGACGAGGTAGACCTTCTTGCCCGATTCCGCGACCGTCAGCGCCGCCTGGATGCCCGCTATCCCGCCGCCCACCACCAGCACCTCCGGGCGCACGTTGACGCGCTTGCGCTCCAGCGCCTTGTGGTGCCGCACCCGGCCGCACGCCGCCCGGATCAGGTCGTAGACCTTGGCCGTGGCCGCCGCGCGGTCCGAATGCACCCAGGAGGCGTGCTCGCGGATGTTGACCAAGTGGCAGAAGAAGGGGTTCAGGCCCGCGCGGGCCGTCGCGGTCCGGAATGTCGCCTCGTGCAGGCAAGGCGAGCACGCCGCCACCACGATGCGGTTGAGCCCATGCTCGCGGATGTCCTCGCCGATCAGGTCCTGCCCCGGATCCGAGCACATGTACTTGTAGTCGCGCGAGACCGCCACCCCAGGCAGACCCGCCGCGTACTTGGCCACGCTCGCCACGTCCACCGTGCCCGCGATGTTCGTGCCGCAGTGGCAGACGTAGAACCCGATCCGCACCTTGCCGTCGCCGTTGTCCATGACCCTTACCTCCTCGATCTCACCGTGGCCCTCAGGCCGCAACCGTCTCCGCGCCCTCCAGGGCCGCGCGCGCCGGCACCCGGTGCCGCCCGAGCCCGAGCTCCTCGTACGAGCAGCCCAGCGCATAGCCCACCAGCTGCGTGAAATAGACGGTCGGCACGCTCACCTGACCGAAACGCCTCGTGATGCTCTCGTGGTAGCTGTCCAGGTTGAACTGGCACAGGGGGCACAGCGTCGCCACCACGTTGGCGCCGCGCTTCTCCGCCTCGTGGAGCAGGATGTAGGCCAGCCGTTGCCCGGCCTCCTCGATCGTGCCCGTCAGGCTGCCGCCGCAGCAGCGGGTCTTGAGGGGGTAATACACCACCTCCGCGCCGCACGCCTCCAGCAGCCGGTCCATGACGACCGGATACACCTGGTGGTCAAAATTGGAGAACGGCCGCACGATCTGGCAGCCGTAGTAAGGTGCCACCTTCACGCCCTTGAGCGGACGCTTCACGGCCTTCTTCAAGCCCTCGACGCCCACGTCCTGGAACAGCACCTCGAGCGGGTGCCGGATCCGCGCGGTCTCCCCATAGCGCAACCCCGCGCCCTCCAGCGCCGAGCACACGCGCTTCCGGGTGTCCGGGTACTCGCGCATGTGCTTGCGCGTCTTCTCCAGCACGAGATAGCACGCGCTGCAAGGCACCACGAGGTCCTTGCCCGCCGGTTCCGCGATCGCGAGGTTCCTCGCCGCCAGCGCGATCGCCTTGTCCTCGTCCACCGACATGTACGCCGTCGCGCCGCAGCAGTTCCAGTCGTCGATCTCGTCGAGGCAGAGCCCCAGCGCTCGAAACGTGGCCAGCAGCGACTCCTCGTAGGAGCGGCCCATCCCCTTCAGCGAACAGCCCGGATAGTATGCGTAGCTCATTTCTTCGGACCCCCGTTTGTGCCGTTGCCCTCTCCGACCCGCTCAAGGATCTGCTGCAACTGCCCGCGGTTCTTGATCGACTCGGGAACGAAACCAAACCGGCCCGATTTCACCAGCTGCAGCCCCAGTTTCCACATCTTCAGCCCGGCGAGGATGTTCGTCTTCAGCAGCAGCTTGACGACCAGGAAGCTCTCGGTCGTCCTGCCGAAACCGCGCACCATCTTGTAGAACTCCTTGGCGAGGACCGGGATCGGGAATCCCCGCGGGTAAGCTCGGGCCCTGATGGCCTCCTGCTTGAGCGAGTAGATGATGTCGGTGATCTTGATGTCCTTCGGGCACGACACCGTGCACTCGTAGCACGAGGCGCACAGCCAGATCGTGTTGCTCTTCAAGACCTCGTCGCGGAACCCGGAGCGCGTCAGCAGGATCACCTGCCGCGGCGTGTGGTCCATGTAGATGCTCAGCGGGCACACCCCCGAGCACGTCCCGCACTGGATGCACGCCTCCAGTTTCTCGCAGCCGCGCTTCTCCTTGATCAGCGGGGCGAAACCCGGATCGGTCTCGGCCTCGTACTTGATAGTCTGCCTTACCGTGAACCCCATGCTCACCTCCACGCCCAGCGGACACGCCCGGCGAAAATCCCCACCGCCCAGGGCAACGATAAGGGATTCTTTACGGATATATCAGCCCGCATAAGCATTTCTTTTGCTGTCGCAAATTGGAATACACCGCCCATGCGGTCAAACAATTTCCTGCCCCCCGACTGAAAAAAATGCCTTTACATCGCGGCGGTCCTGACAGCGCCCCGCTGAATCGCTCCACGTGATTCATCGATCCCCCGCGAGATTCACCGCAACCAACCGCGCCCCCCGGGGTTCACACCGATAGCCAGAGACTTTGGAACAGGAGAGAAAATGAAGACACGCAACATCATCGCGATCGGTATTCTCGGGGCGGGGCTCGCGACCGCCACGGCGGGAGCGCAGCCGGCAGCCCCGTCGGGACCGGGCCACGGCCGGGGCCCCATGTGGGGACAGCGTTTCGCGGGGCCCGGTGCGCTCCCCCCGGACGTCCGCGAGAAACTCAAGAGTGCGGCGACGAAGGCGAAGGACGACCCGGCCGTCAAGGCCGCCCGTGATAAACTCCGCGGCGGCGACCGCAGGGCCGCCTGCGAGGAACTCCGCAAGGCATTCCGGGAGGCCATCATCAAGGCCGACCCGAGCCTCGAGGAACCCCTCAAGAAGATGGGGCCCATGGCGCGCCACGAGTTCCGCGGGCGGGCGATGCGCGGCAAAGGCCCAAGGCACATGCTCGGCCAGGGCTGGCAACGCGGCCCGGCACCCCAAGCCCGGGGACCGCGCTGGAGCGGGGACCAGGGCTTCCAGCACCGCCGCGGCTGGGGACCGATGCCCCAGCAAGCCAACCCCGGATTTCGCGGAGGCCCGCAATTCCAGTCGCCGCGACGCGATTGGGGACAAGCGCAGCAGGGTCCCAACCCACAGTGGCGGCGTGGCCCAGGTGGGCCGAACTGCCCGCAAGGCTATTGCGCACCACAGCCACAGCGGGGCGGCCGCGGGAATGCATGGCAGAATCAGACCCCGCAGGCCCCGGCCACGCCACGGGGATGGCAACGCCAAGTGCCCCAGCCTCCGCCATCCGTGCAGGGATGGCAGCAGCGTGGCCCGCAAGGCCGCGGCCACGGCTGGGGACCGCCCCCGCATCGCGGCGCACCGCCCTGGGGCGCCCCCGCCTTCCAGTGACCGCGCCAACTCGATATGGCCCGTGGCCGCCCGCCTGGGCCGACCCAATTTGAGATCGCGCCGCATCATTCGTGTGGGAACTTCTGGTGGGTGGCGGAGTGCCTAAAGGCACCACTACAAACATCCCGGATGTCTTGGGCTCGTAGTGCCGCCTCAGCGGTATCCGCATAACCGCTCGATTCCGCTCTGCTTGTGGCACGCGTCGGCGTGCGCGGAACTTTGGAATTTCAGGTCCGATCCCATCCGGCAGCCGCCGGACCACCGGCTTGGGAAAATGTAGCCGAAGCCGTGAGGCTTTGGCCGCCAAACGCTGGCGCGTTCGGCTACGGGATGCGATGCGGCAATTTTCGAGTCAGACATCATGCCCGCCGCGGCGGGCACCACCGGCGGGGAAAATTTTGCTATAGTCGATGTGCTTCGATGCAGGCGACGTCGGCGTTT
>JADLBR010000102.1 GCA_020847615.1 Verrucomicrobiia bacterium | reverse complement strand
TTGCGCGGGAGGCCGAGTTGAATGGCCGGGCGCTGGAATTGCGCGTCAGCGCCGCGGGGCTCGAGGAGAAGGAGCTGGGGCTCAGGGCGCGACGGGCGCCCCTGGCGGCGCTGGTCGCCGACTTGGAAGAGACGTGCAAGTCGCGGCGCTCCATCATCGAGGCCAACGCGGCGAAGCGGGGGCAGTTCCAGGAAGAGAACGAGCGGCTTGTCCGGCAGGCGGACGAGGGCCGGGCGCAGGTGGCACAGCTGGACGAGTATCTGAAGGCGCTCCAAGACCAGAGGGCGGCTGCTCACGAGGCGATCCGTTCGCGGGAGGACGAGATCAAGGGGCGGCGCCGGCTGCAGCACGAGAGGCAGGAGGAGCGGGGGCGGATCGACGTCGATCTTGCCAGAATCCGGATGGACCTGGATTCGCTGGTGTCCCGTATACAACGCGCCTACCGGGTGGACCTGGCGGAGTATGTCGCAAGTGCCGGGCAGGAGGCGACCCCCGGCGAGGCGGAAGCGCAGCCCGGCGCCGAAGCGTCCGCCCCGGTGGAGGCGACATCGGCCGAGCCCGAGCCGGACTGGGCGGCGCTGGAGGCCGAGTCAGCCCAGCTCAGGGAACGCCTTGACTCGATGGGCCCGGTGAACCTCGAGGCGATCACGGAATACGACGAGCTCGAGGCCCGGCATCGTTTCCTGGAGGAGCAGCAGCGGGACCTGCTCAACTCCAAGGAGCAACTCATGCAGGCCATCGCGCGCATCAACCGGACATCCCGGCAACTGTTCGCGGAGACCTTCGAGAAAGTGGCGCAGAATTTTCAGGAGACGTTCTCGGAGCTGTTTGGCGGTGGCAAGGCGACGCTGACGCTGATGGACGAGGCCGATCCGCTGGAGTCGGGCATCGACATATCGGCGAAGCCGCCCGGCAAGCAGCTCGCGCACATCACGCTCCTGTCGGGCGGGGAGCGGACGATGACGGCGGTGGCGCTGCTGTTCGCGATCTACATGGTGCGGCCGAGCCCCTTCTGCATCCTGGACGAGATGGACGCGCCGCTGGATGAGTCCAACATCAATCGGTTCATCGACATGCTGAAGAGGTTCGTGACGCAGTCGCAGTTTCTTCTGATCACGCACAACAAGCGCACCATAGGGTTCGCGGACGCCCTGTACGGGGTGACGATGGAAGAGAGCGGCGTATCGAAGGTGATGTCGGTGCGCTTCCGGACGCGGGATGGCGACGGCGGCGGGGTGATGGACACGGCGACCGACGGCCCTGGCGGAGGAGATCCCCAGGCCCCGGTGGCCCCGGCGTGAGACGGCCGGGCCATTTCTGGTGCGAAAGGATTTGCCAACGGGGAAAACTGCTTCAAGAATTCTCCAGTGTGGTGAGGAGAGCGGGATCGCGAGTATTCATCGTGGCGCGCGTGTGGGGCGGGGGCGCCCGAGCCGAGGGGGTTCAGCATGGCGACGGGTGATTCTGGTCCTAGAGATACGGAGAGTCCGATAAAGATCTATCTGCGGGAGATCGGCGAGGTTTCGCTGATCACGCAGGCGGAGGAGGTGCGCCTGGCCAAGCAGATCCACGCGGGCATCCGGGCGGAGGCCGAGCTGAAGAAGTTGCGGCAGCGCGATCCTTCGAGGGGCAAGGGGTCGAAGAGGGCGGCGGGTGCCGCGCGCGCCAGGGCGCTGGCGGAGACGATGGAGAGCGGGGCCGAGGCGCGCCAGCGGATGATCAAGGCCAATCTCCGGCTGGTCGTGAAGATCGCCCAGGACTACGCGAACTACGGGCTGCCACTGCTGGACCTGATATCGGAGGGCAACATCGGCCTGATGAAGGCGGTGGAGCGTTTCGAGCCGAGGAAGGGTGCCAAGCTGAGCACCTACGCGGCATGGTGGATCAAGCAGGCGGTGAAACGGGCGCTGGCCAATCAGGGCAAGACGATCCGGTTGCCCGTGCACATGGCGGACAAGATCTCGAGGATGCGGCGGATCGCGGCGCAGCTCAGCGAGGAATTCGGGCGGGATCCGAGCGACGAGGAACTGGCCGAGGAACTGGGCATCTCGGCGGCGAAGGTGTCGCAGCTGCGAAGCGCGTCGGTGCGCCCGGCCTCCCTGAACTCGACGATCGGGGATTCGGACGGGTCGGAGCTCGGGGAGCTGGTGGGCGACGAGGCGGCCTTCACGCCCTCGGAGTGGGTGCAGACCAACGACATCACCAATGAGATGCTGCGTTTGCTGGGGGTGCTCGACGAGCGGGAGCGGGCGATCCTCAAGATGAGGTATGGGCTGGATGGAGGCGAGGCGATGACGCTCGAGGAGGTGGGCGAGCGGTTCAAGGTGACGCGGGAGCGCATCCGGCAGCTGCAGAACATCGGGCTGCGAAAATTGCGGCGGGCGATCGACAGGAAAGATCGCTGTTCGACCGAGCGCTGAGAGAGCGCCATCGTGCAGCCGGGTGAAGGTGGGGAGCTTCCGGTCAAGGCGCTGGCGGGCCGGGTTGCCGCGGCGCTGGGGGCGTGCCCGCGGCTGGTGCTGACGGCGCCGACGGGGTCCGGCAAGTCGACGTGCCTGCCGCAGATCCTGCTGGATTCGGGCGTGGTGGATGGGCGGGTGATCGTGCTCCAGCCGAGGCGGCTGGCGGCCCGGTTGCTCGCGCTGCGCGTGGCGGCGGAGCGGGGTTGTCGCGCTGGGGGCGAGGTGGGGTACCAGGTGCGCTTCGAGGATGTCTCGTCGACGGCGACGCGGATCCTCTTCTTGACCGAGGGCATCCTGACCCGACGGATGGTGCGGGACCCGCTTCTGGATGGGGTCGGGGCGGTGGTGCTCGACGAGTTCCACGAGAGGCACCTTCACAGCGATGTGGCGCTGGGGCGGGTGCTGGGTTTGCAGGAATCCCTGCGCCCCGACCTGAAGCTGGTGGTGATGTCGGCGACGCTGGATGTGGAACCGCTGGCGGCTTTCATGTCGCCGTGCGAGGTCATCGTGGCGGCGGGCCGAGCGCATCCGGTGGACATCGGGTACCTGGCGCGCCCGGCGGGAGACGCGCCTTGGGATGTGGCGGGGCGGGAACTCGGGAGGCGGGCGCGCGAGGGATGGACCGGGGGAGCGCTCGTCTTCATGCCCGGGGCGTGGGAGATCGGGCGGACGCTGCGCGCTCTGGAGGCCGAGGGGCTGGGAAAGCGGTTCGAGCTGCTGCCGTTGCACGGGGAGCTGCCATTGGCGAAGCAGCAGGCCGCGGTGGCGCCCGGCGGCGGCAACCGGATCGTGGTGGCGACCAACGTCGCGGAGACTTCGTTGACGATCGCCGGGGTCAATCTCGTGGTGGACAGCGGGCTGGCGCGGGTGGCGCGGTACGACCCGCATCGGGGTATCGACACGCTGCTGGTCGAGAAAATCAGCCGGGCTTCGGCCGACCAGCGGGCGGGGAGGGCGGGGCGCACGGGGCCGGGGGCGTGCCTGCGGCTCTGGACCGAGGCGGAACACGGGCAGCGGCCCGCCTTTGAGGCGCCGGAGGTCAGCCGCCTAGACCTGGCCGAGACCGTGCTGGCGCTGGGTGCCGCGGGGGTCGGGGGCGCGGGGCGATTCCGGTGGTTCGAGCGACCGCCGGAGCGGTCGCTGGCGCGAGCGGAGGCGCTGCTGCGGGACCTCGGCGCGCTGGATCCAGCGACGGGTGAGATAACCGGGGTCGGGCGGC
>JADLBR010000101.1 GCA_020847615.1 Verrucomicrobiia bacterium | reverse complement strand
TCCATCCCCATCGGCGACAAGACCTCCGCCGCCAACTCCGCGATCCCGCTCTGGAGCGCCATCATGGCGCGCGTTCTCTCCGAGGAGGAAGAGCCGCGCGGCGGGCCCTTCCCCGTGCCCAAGGACGCCCTCAGCAAGGTCGAGGTCGACCGCCGCACCGGCGTCGTCAAGGGCCTCGCGCACCTCAACCCCGCCCCCGGCCACATCTTCGCCTACCTGCGCCAGAGCCAACTCGAGGCCGCCAAGCGCCCCAGCGCCGAGGTCGCCGCCCAGGTCCGCGAGAGCGGCGACTGGTCCGATTGGTTCGGCAGCCTCTTTGCCGCCTCCATGGACGACGTCGGCACCTCCGACATCCCCAACCCGGACGACTACGCCGGCGACGTGATACCGCGGTTCGCCGAGTACCGCATGCCCGGCCTGCGCGGCAATATCTCCTCGGCCGACGGGACCCTGCTGGCCACCACCGAGCAGTTCACCGCGCTGGTGCTCCCGTGGCCCGGCATTGACGTCGCCCCCACGCCCGAGGAGGCCATCGCCTGGGCCACCGAGCGCCTCGAGGCCGCGATCAAATGGCTCGGGGTCGCCAACATCGAGATCAACCCCACCGAACTCCGCACCCGCTACCAGTTCCAGCGCTTCCACCCCCTCCAGGTCTATGACCAGCTCACTGCCGAGCAGATCGAGTCCTTCCCCCGGAGCCCCATCGCCGAACTCGGCTTCGCCCTCCAGGAATACCCGCGCCGCATCTACCCCGAGGGCACCCTCGCCGCGCACACCGTCGGCTACCTCAAGCGCACCCAGGGCCGCAACTGGGGCCGCTATGTCGCGCAGGAGGTCATCTATGACGACTATGCCGGCGCCGCCGGCCTCGAGCTGGTTTTCGACAAGGAACTCACCGGCAGATCCGGCAAGTTCACGCTCACGACCACGCCCGACGGGTTCTGCCAGAAGGCCGCGATCACCGAGGACGCCGGCTTCGGCGCCACGCTGCTGACCACGATCAACGCCCGCCTCCAGCGCGAGGCCGAGCGCGCCCTCTCCACCAGCCGCCGGGGCGCGGTCGCCGTGGTCCGCGTCGATAGCGGCGACACCGCCGCGCTCGCCTCCTGGCCGCTGTTCGATCCCAACGATTTCGTCCCGGCCGTCCCCCCGGAGCTGTGGCAGTCGTTCGTCACCTCGCGCCTCAACCCCCTGCTGCCACGCTGCCACCGCCAGCCCAATCCCCCCGGCTCCACGTTCAAGACCGTCACCGCCATCGCCGCGCTCCAGTCCGGCACCTTCGACCCCAACCGCACGGTCAACGCCAACGGCTGCTACCGCGTCGGCAGCATCGAATTCCGGCTGCCGCGCGAGACCCGCCCCGTCTCGTTCCTCGAGGCGCTCACCCTCTCCTTCAACTCGTATTTCATGGACACCGGCATCCGCGCCGGACGCGACAACCTCATCCGCACCGCCTTCGACATGGGCATGGGCCGCCCCACCGGCATACTCCTCCCCGACGAGCACCCCGGCCTCTTCCCGACACCCGAGTTCGTGCTCAAGACCCACGGGCGCACCATGGGCAACGGCGATGTCGCCAACGCCTCCATCGGCCAGGGGGACGTCCTCGTCACCCCCATCCAGATGGCGAACTGGATGTCCGCCATCGCCAACGGCGGCCTCCTATACCGCCCCCGCGTCGTCTCGGCCATCGTCGATGAGCGCGGCCGCGTCGTGAAGGAATTCCCCGCCGAGGTCGTCCACAAGGCCAACCTCAACGCCGAGATGCTCGCCCCGCTCCGCGACGCCATGGTCTCCGTCACCGAGCAGGGCACCGGAAAGCAGTCCAAGGTCCCCGGCATGCGGGTCGCCGGCAAAACGGGCACCGCCCAGGTCGGCAGCAAGTCCAAGCCGCGGCAGATCGCCTGGTTCGGCGGCTATATCCCCGCCGACAACCCCGAGTTCGCTTTCGCCGTCATGGTCGAGGGTGACTTCGACCAGGACCTCCACGGCGGCTCGACCGCCGGCACGGTGGCCGGGGAACTTTTCCGCGCCTACTACGGCGCCCAGCCCGCCGGCAAGACCGCCTCCAACCCATGAGATTTTGAAAGGCAACGCCATGGAGAGAAAACACATCGTCACCCTCTACACCCTCGGGCTCGTCGCCCTCATGGGTGCCGTGCTCATCAGCGCGGTCTATTTCGAGGTCCGCTCCTCCTTCTACAAGCGCATCCAGGAGGAACAGGAGGACCGCATGCGCGTCGCCTGGCATGTCCTCAAGCGCCGGGGCGAGGTCTTCCGCATCCAGGATGGCAGGCTCCTCGCCGGCGACACCGCGCTCAACGCCAACAACGAGATCGTCGACGAGATCACCGCGCTCGTCAGCGGCGTCGCGACGATCTATCAGGGCGACAACCGCATCGCCACCAGCATCCGGCTGCCCGACGGTTCCCGCGCCGTGGGCACCGCCGCCGGCAAGCGCGCGACCGAGACCGTCCTCCGATCCGAGAAACCGCTCCGCGAGGAGTGCGACATCCTCGCCGAGCGCTACCTCTCGGCCTATGACCCGATCCGCGACGACCAGGGCAACGTCATCGGCATGCTCCAGGTCGCCACCCGCAAGGCGATCTATTCCGCCGCGCTCAACAACATCCTCCTGCGCAGCGGGCTCATCACGCTCGCCGGCATGGCGTTCGTCGGCGTCGTCGTCTACCTCGCCCTCAACCGCATGACCCGCGAGATCCGCAGCCTCGCCGAGAGCCGCTCGCTCATCCTCGAGTCGGCCGGCGAGGGCATCTGCGGCACCGACGCCTCCGGCGCCTGCACCTTCGTCAACCGCGCCGCCGCCAAGATGCTCGGGCGCGACCCCGCCGAGATCATCGGCAAGAATTTCTGGGACCTCGCGCGCCCGCCCGCGCCCGGCCGCCCCGCCGCGCCGCCCACGGGCCGCTACTTCGACGACGGGTGCTTCCGCCGCAAGGACGGCGCGGACTTCCCGGTCGAGTTCATCGCCTCGCCCATGCTCGAGAAAGGGGCGCCCGTCGGCATGGTCTTCGCCTTCCAGGACATCACCGCGCGCAAGGAGCACGAGGCCGAGATCGCCCGCAAGAACAAGGAGATCGCCGACGCGCTCGCCGCCGTCGCCTCCGCCACCCGCGCGAAGTCGCAGTTCTTCCGCAACATGAGTCACGAGATCCGCACGCCGATGAACGCGATCCTCGGCGCCTCCAGCCTCATGCTCAACCACAAGCTCGACCCGGAGATCCGCCGCCTCGCGGAGACCGCCTATTCCTCCGGCGACGCCCTCATGCGGATCATCGACCAGATCCTCGACTTCTCCCTCATCGAGTCCGGCCAGCTCGCGCTCCAGAGCACCGAGTTCGAGGTCCAGCGATGCCTGGACGACGCCCTCGCGAGCATCGCCCCCAAGGCCACCGAGCGCCACGTCGACCTCGCCTATGAGCTGGAGGATTCCACCCCCTCGACGCTCGTCGCGGACGAGAGGCGCGTCGCCCAGGCGATCGCGACCCTCATCGGCGGCGCGCTCACCGTCATCGACGGGGGACGCCTGCTGGTCCGCGTCTCCGGCGCGCCCGGGGCCGACGGGCGCCACCGCGTCACGTTCTCGATCCGCGGCTGGGACTTCCCTTTCAAACAGGAGGAGGTCGAGGGCCTGTTCCGCTCGTACAGCCAGGCCGACATCACCGCGATGCGCAGCTACGGGGGCCTCGGCCTCGGCCTCGCCATCAGCAAGCACATCGCGGAACTGATGGGCGGCCAGTTGCGCGTCAACGCGCTGCCCGAGGGCGGCTCCGCGCTGGACTTCGTGATCGAGGCGGTGAAGGGCTCCCACGCCGTCCAGCGCCACGTGAGCGGCGAGCGCTCCGCCATCGCGGGCCGCCAGTTGCTGGTGGTGCAGCGCGACGTCCGCTGCCGCGACGCGGTCGCGGGCAACGCCGCGGCCTGGAGCGTACGCGCCCGGATCGTCTCCAACGTCCCGGAGGCCCTGGCGCGACTCCGCTCCGGAGAGCCTATCGACGCCGCATTCATCGCCCACGAGCCGCCCGAGCTCGATGCCCGCGCCCTGGCCCGCGCCATCCGGCAAGAGCCCAATGGCGCCTCGCTCCCGATGCTCCTGCTCACGGACGCCACCGACGCCGGCCAGCCCGATGACGACCACCTCTTCGCGGCCATCATCTATCAGCCGCTGGTCCGCAGCCACCTGCTCGAGGCCCTCCGCCACGCCATGGCCGGACGCCCCCCCGCGGCCGAGGCCCCCGGGGCCGCCGCCCATATCGAGACCGGCATCGCCGAGCGCCGTCCCATGCGCATCCTCATCACGGAGGACGCGCTCATCAACCAGGAGATCGCCCACTCCCTGCTCAAGGAGATGGGCTACGACGCCGATATCGCCAACAACGGCGCCGAGTGCCTCCAGGCCCTCGAGCGCGCCGATTACGACGTCATCCTCATGGACGTCCGCATGCCGGTCATGGACGGCTTCGAGGCCACCCGCGAGATCCGCCGGCGCCTCGGCCCCGCAGGGCCCCACATCATCGCCACCACCGCCGACGCCATGCAGGGCGACCGCGAGGCCTGCCTCGCCTCCGGCATGGACAACTACCTCACCAAACCCCTGCGCGTCGAAGAGCTCCAGCGCGCCCTCGCCCGCGCCTACGAGATCACCATCGCCCGCAAGGCCCACGCCTAGCCCGCCACATGAAATTGTCCCGCAAGTGCGAGTACGCCCTGCGCGCGCTGGCCGAGATCGGCGCCGCGGACGCCCAGGGCCAGCGCCTCCTGTCCATCGGCGCGCTGGCCCAGCGCACCCGCATTCCGGAGAAATTCCTCGAGCAGATTCTCCTCGCCCTGCGCAATGCCGACATCCTCAAGAGCCGCCGCGGCGTCGAGGGCGGCTACGGTCTCAACCGCCCCCCCGCCGAGATCCGCTTTGGCGAGGTTATCCGGATCATCGAGGGCACCTTCGCCCCCGTGCCCTGCGCCTCCGTCCCATGGGGCGAACCCGTCGAATGCTCCTGCCCCGACCCGGACACATGCGCCGTGCGCATCGCCATGGCCCGCGTCCATGCCGCCACCTCCGCCACCCTCGACAGCCTCACCCTCGAGGGTGCCCTCCGCGCCGCCGCCGAGCGCCAGCAGCACCGCGACGGCGCGCTCAACTTCGAGATCTGAAGCTTGAATCCGCAGTAAGCGTTTGCCCGCCAAGGCCTCACGGCCTCGGCTCGGTCTCTATCGGACGGCGGTCCGGCGGTTGCCGGATGGGATCTGGCTCGAGAATCCCCGTCTCCGAAGGCGTTTTCCGTAGCCGAACGCGTGAGCGTTTGGCCAAAAGTGCCTATTGACGGGCGCCC
>JADLBR010000100.1 GCA_020847615.1 Verrucomicrobiia bacterium | reverse complement strand
GGGTCGCAGGTCGGGACACAAGTCTGCCCCTGGTCGCAGCGCGACCAATCCAGCGCGGCCCTGCCATCCGCCCCGGATTTCAGGGCACCGGGCTTGCAGGCCGGAAAGCAGGCGCCGCACGCGATGCATCGCTGCTCCGTGTAGGACAGCTGAGGCTCAGGGCTGATGCTCTCGGGATTGCTGCACCACAGGCAACGCAGCGGGCAGCCCTTGAGGAACACGGTGGTCCGGATGCCCGGCCCATCGTGGATCGAGAACCGCTGGATGTCGAAGATGCGCTGTTTCATCCCACGATGTATCCGAGACCTGGCGCCGTGCTCCCCACCCCCCGATTCACATGTGCTCCATCCGCGCGATGATCTCCTCCTGCATCTCCGGCGTGAGGCGCACGAAAAATTCCGAGAATCCCGCGACGCGGACCACGAGGTCGGAATACGCGCCGGGGTCCTTTTGCGCCGCCCGCAGCATCGCGGTGTCCACCACGTTGATCTGCAACTCCTGCGCGCCCCGCTCGAAGTACACGTTGAGCATGGCCCGCAGCTTCTGGCGCTGCGCGTCATCGGCAACCATGCCCTTGTGGAAGCGGATGTTGACCTGGTACCCGCACTGCCAGCTCTTGGCGGAATCCGTCTTGCACACCGAATTCAGAACCGCCGTCGGCCCGCTGTGCTCCTGGCCCGACGAGGCGGCCATCGAACTCGCCAGCGGCGTTCCCGCGAGCCTGCCGTCCGGCGTCGCGGGCGTGACGAGTCCCTGCTTCACGGCACCGCTGCGCACGACGTGGCTATTGCCAAATTGGCTCCCGTCGCGCGGGTCGCGGCAGAATTCCTTCATGGGCCGATCCCGCATCGATTCGACCAGCCGGATGATGTCGTCGACCCGCGGGTCATCGTTGCCGTGTTTCGGCGCGGCCAGGAGTTTCGCGCGCAGCCGCTCGTGGCCCTCGAAATTCGCGGCGCAGGCGGCGGCCACCTGATCCAGGGTGGCCGCCTTCTTCTCGTAGACGACCTCGCGGACCGCGGCGAGGCAGTCCACCGCGTTGGCGAAGGCGATGCCGCCGCAGGACAGGTAGTTGTATTGGGTGCCGAGCGCCATGTCCTTGCCGCGCTCGATGCAGCCGTCAAAAAAGCAGGATGTCAGCGGTGTCACGCCCCAGCGCATCTGGGCCTCGAGGATCCTCATCTCGTTCTCGTACGACTGCTGGATCGACCGCCGAAGGTATGCCGCCACGGCGCCGGAGAACTTCTCGAACGAGTCGAGCTCGGCGACGGGCGGGGCGACGTCCTTCCATCTCCACTGTCCCTTCAGGCCTTTCCCCGATGTGATCGCCGCCTCGATGGCCTGGAGGTATCCGGCGTGCGCGCCGGGGTTGTAATACCACCGCCCGGGCACGGCCAACTCGTTGCATCCGACGGGGACATAGTCGAACGCGTCCTCGCGCGAGATGCCCAGCTCCACCAGCGCGGCGGGGATCGCCCTGTCGCTCCAGATCATCGGGAAACAGGTGCTTCGCAGCAATCGGGTCAGGCAAAAGTCGAAGAACTTCTGGTCGATGTTCGGGTGCCAGCGGATCCAGATCAGCGGCTCGGGCAGCGAGAGGTTCGTCGCGCCTTCGACAAACAGCCAACTGAGCCGATTGGTCTGGTCGCGCCCGTCGGGGGTCGAGCCGCCCATCACAAAGCCCTGGGTGAGGTGGTGCTCCGGGCCCCAGAAGCTGTTGTCATACATCTTGAGCGTGAGGTTCTCCGCCAGCCGGATGACCTCGGCATCCGTCAGGCGCCCGGCCTTGAGGTCGGCCTCGTAGTACGGGAGCAGCAACTGGTCGAGCCGATCCGGCGTGCAGGAATAGCCGTGCCCCTCGATGTGGATGGCCTGGTGGACAAACCAGACGAGCTGCAAGGCCTCGCGGAACGTCCCCGGCGCATCGGTCGCCACCTTGGCGGCGATCCGGGACATCTCGCGCAACTCGGCCGCGCGGTCGCCGTCAGCGCATCGCCCGGCCTCCCCGGCCAGAAACTCCCCGTAGCGCGTCGCCCACGCGGACACCCCGGCCAGCGAGTGGCCCGCGGCCGTGAGGAACGCCCGCTTCTCGGGGTCGCTCTCTGCCCCGAGCCCCTGGGCGACCTTATGCATCAGGCCCTTGAGGCCGACGCGCAACAACTCCCTATAGCTGGGACACAGGTGCCCCTGGTTGGAGATGAATTTGTACTGAAGCGTCTGGGGGACCTGATCCGGCTCTTCGTACGGACGCTGCTTTAGGATCTCGGTGCGGTAGAGGCCCCACGCATTGCGATTCATCCAATAGTGGCGAATCTCTTCGGGCACCTGTCCCTTGAGATGGCCGACGCGGTCGGGGCGCTCGCTGGTGTAGATGCCGTTCTCGCCGATGCCGAGTTCCACCATCACCGGCATAGCGCCCGCGCGCTCGCTGATGGCCCCCGCGATGCCATCCCCCTCGCGCAGATAGAGGGGCACGGTCTTCAGATACTCTTGGAGCGCGAGCGCCTTCCGCACGATCCATGGTTTCTCCTCGTGCCGGCGGAAGACATCCGTGAACACCCGGGCCCGGTGCACCCCTATGGTCAGCGGGGTGTCCAAGATGCCCTCGCGCAAAACGGACGTCGATGGGGCGGATGCCGCGGGCGGTTGCTTCGCGAGAAGTCGTGCCGCGGGCGAGGCGCCCACCATCGCCAGAAAAGCGCGCCGCGTCATGCCCCACCGCGGAGGCGAGAAACCGCCTCCACTCCCTGTGTCATCGTGGCCTCTCATGGCACTTCTCCCTTTCTATTCTAGCCCTCCTTGCCTCCCCCTCAAGGCGCGGCCCGACACTGCTAGTACCCTCCGGTCGCCAGTTCCCTCGAAACGCTCTCGACCTTCACCGGCACGTCCCCGATCCCTCGGCGCCTGGCCTCGCCGATGATCGCCTCGGTCGCGGTCGCGCCGATGCGCGAGACGCCGAGCGAGCGCACGAGCAGCAGGTCGTCGAGCGTCCGGACGCCGCCCGCGGCCTTGATCTGGACCGAGGGGGCGGAGTGCTGCCGCATCAGCCTGAGATGCGGCACGGTCGCTCCCTTATAGTTATAGGAACCATCGGCCTGTTTCACGAAGCCGTAGCCCGTCGATGTCTTCACGAACGCGACACACGCCTCCGAGCAGATCTCGCAGAGGCGGATGATGTGCTCGTCGTTCAGGTAGTCGTTCTCGAAAATGACCTTGAGGATCGCGCCGGCCGCCCGGACGGCGTCGTTGATGGCGCGGACCTCCGCGGCCACGTAATCCCAATCGCCGCCGAGCGCCTTGCCTATGTTGATGACCATGTCGATCTCGCTGCCGCCCGCGCGCGCGGCCTCGGCCGCCTCGATGACTTTGACCCGCGTGGTGCTGTTGCCGTGCGGGAACCCGATGACGGGGCACACGCCAACGCCAGACCCATCCAGCACCTCCCGAGCCAGCGATATGGAGTAGGGCTTCACGCACGCCGTGGCGGTCTCGCACCCGCGGGCGACTTCGCACCCCTTGCGTATGTCCTCATCCGTCATCGTCGGATGCAGCAACGAGTGATCGATCATCTTGGATATGTCTCGGAGCGTGATGGCGTCGTTCATTTTTTGGTTCTCGGTTCGTGCTCGGTGGTTTCGGGCGTCGGGTTTCGGGGGTCGGGATGCGCGGCTCAAGACCTCGGGCGTTGCTTGTCGAATGTTGGTTGTTGAATTTCGATTCTGGTTGTTAGCTGCCGCAGTATCCTTGAAGGAACCGTTTCGATTGCCTGAGCGCGCGTTTCCTGTCCTCGATGCTCCGCTCGTAGGCGCGGTCCTCGACCTCGATGTTCACGTCGCCGGCGTAGCCGATCCCCGTGAGCGCCGCGAAGAATTCGCCCCACGGCACTTCGCCGAGACCGGGGAGCT
>JADLBR010000099.1 GCA_020847615.1 Verrucomicrobiia bacterium | reverse complement strand
CGCGCCCAGATGAAAACGAATCCCGCCACGCAGATGATCGCATATGTCCAGAACGTCCCGGCCGCCCCAAAGACCCGATTCAGCGCGGGGAAGGTGAACGTCAGCACGAAACACGCGACCCAGAGCGCCGTCACGGCCACCGCCATCGCGGCGCCACGGATCCGGTTCGGAAAAATCTCTGATATGACGACCCATGTCACCGGGGCCAGCGACATCGCGTAGCATCCGATCGCGGCCAATACCAAGATCAACATCGGCAGGCCCTTCACCCCGGCCGCAAAACAGCCGCCCAACGCCACGTAAATCAATCCCAGGCCCGCCGCGCCCATCAGCATCAGCGGACGCCGCCCCAGCCGATCCACCGTCCCGAGCGCCACGAAAGTGAACGCCATGTTGACCGAACCGGTCCACGCGATGTTCTTCAGCGTGTCCGAGATGTCGTATCCCGCCGCGCGGAAGATCTCCTCCGCGTAGTTGAATATCACGTTGATCCCGCACCACTGCTGAAACACCGCCAGTCCAACGCCCAGCAGCAAGACCCGCCGCATCTTCGCGTCCAGCAGTTCCCGGAAGTCCACGCGGGCCGCCTCGTTCACGAGCGTGGCCTCGATCTCCGAGATCGCCCGCGCCGCAAAGGCCTCGCCCCCGACCCGCGCCAGAACCCCCCGGGCCTCCCCCTCGCGGCCATTCTTCGCCAGCCAGCGCGGGCTCTCCGGGACGAAGAACATGCTGACGAAGAACAGCAGCGACGGCACGGCCGTCAGCCCAAACATCCATCGCCAGCCCTGCTGCCCATACCACGAGTTCACGATGTACTCGTCCGTCGCGCCGTCCGGCATGCCGCGCACCAGCGCCCAATTGATGTACTGCGCCAGCAGGATGCCGACCACGATGGTCAGCTGGTTGATCGCAACCAGTCGTCCGCGCAAACCCGCGGGCGCCATCTCCGCGATGTACATCGGCGACAGGCTCGACGCCAAACCGATGGCGACACCCCCCAGCATCCTCCACGCCACGAATACCCCAAATCCCTCGGCCAGCGCGTTGCCCACCGAAGTCGCCGCAAATAGAAACGCCGCCACGATCAGCAGCCGTTTCCTGCCGAACCTGTCGCTCAGCGCCCCCGCCGCCAGCGCGCCAAACAGGCACCCCACTAGCGCGCAACTGTTCGCCCACCCGCTCAGCGCCGGATCATCCAGATGAAAATAGCGCTCGAAAAACGGCTTCGCCCCGCCGATGACGACCCAATCGTATCCAAACAACAGCCCCCCCATCGCCGCCACGAGCGACACGGTCCAGATGAAGGCCATGTGATACCGCACGGGCACCATGCCCGACGATTCCCCCGATGGTGAATGAGTTATCATACGCCGATGGATCTCTCCCGAGGAGACGCTGAGACGCGGGGACTCTCGCGATCCCCACGCCGTCCTCCCCCGCGCCCCTGCGTCCCCGCGCGCGCTTCGTTCACTCTCCCTCCCTCCACAGCCGCATCACGAAACACCCACGCGCCGGCAGCTTCGCCGTATATTGCCCCGGCGGCACCCCGATGTCCTTCTGCCGCCAGAGGTCACGCGCGCGCCAGTTTCCGGAGATGCCCACCGCCTCCCACGTCGCACTCACCTCGGCAGGGAAGTACCCCTGGTTGAACAGTCCGACGGCCTTGCTCCCATCGGCCATGTCCTTGACCATCGCAAACGTGTCCTCCCCGAGCATCACCACCCGCGCGCATTGCCCCACCGGATCCTGATTCACTTCGATCAGTTCCGTGTTGCACAGGACGTTCAGCGTGAACTCATCAAGACGGGTCATGTCCCCGCTGTAAAACAGGGGCGCGGCCATCAGGCACCACAGCGACATGAACGAGTACTGCTCGCTCGGGCTGATCGGGCAGGCCTTGGGCATGCCGCGCCCCCCCTGCGCCTCCACGCGCGCGTCTCCGACGTAGCCGATCTGTATGTAGTCGGGATCATTCCACGCCCCCGGCCGATTCCACTCGCGGTGCTCCGCGTTCTTCAGCGCCACCTCGAACACGCGATCCAGCTCGAAACCGAGGTCGCCGGCCGTCCGCCAGGAATGACCCCCGATCTCCGCACCCCATTTCCAGACCTCGCCCATCCCATACTGGCAGAGATTGAAGACGATATCGCGCGGCACCTGCCTCAGGATGTCGCCCATGAGGCGATACGGTTTCTGGAGGACATCCAGGCCCCATTCGTCCCGTTTGCCGCCGGCGACCTGCGTGTAGCTGCACCAGTCGTACTTCAGCAGGTCGTAACCCCACTCGGCAAACTTCCGCGCGTCCCGCTCCTCGTGCCCGTAGCTGCCCGAGAACTTCCCGCAAGTCAGCGGCCCCGGCGAGGTGTAGATGCCGGCCTTCAACCCCTTCGCGTGGATATAATCGGCCAGGCCCTTCATGTCGGGGAAATACTGGTTGGGCACGATGTCGCCCTTCTCGTCGCGCAGCGGCCCGACGCGCTTCGGGTCCGGGAACTCGGGCGCGTTCATCCAGCAGTCGTCGATGCTGACGTACTGGTAGCCCGCATCGGCCATGCCGCTGCTCACCATGATGTCCGCCGCCTCCCTCATCATCTCGTCAGTGATCCGGTTGTAATGGGCGTACCAGTGGTTCCATCCCATCGTCGGCGTCAGCGCGATCTTGTCACCGCAAATGATACGGAACGCGCGCCTAGCCTCCCCGCGCCCGTTCTTGGCATGGAATGTCACGGCGTATTCGCCGCGCCCGTGCAACGTGCCCGTCACGATCCCCCGCGCCGCGTCGAGCCGCAGCCCCTCCGGCAGGCCCTCCGCGGAGAAAGCGATCGGGCGCTCGCCGGTGGCCGGTATCCGATAGATG
>JADLBR010000098.1 GCA_020847615.1 Verrucomicrobiia bacterium | reverse complement strand
CCGAGTTGGTCATGATCACCGACCTTGAACGCAACGACCTCGGGCGCGTCTGCGCCTACGGTTCCGTCGAAGTGACCCGCCTCGCCGAGCGGCAGAGCTTCGCCCAAGTCCACCACCTCGTCAGCACCGTGCGCGGGCAGCTCCGCAACGACGTGCATCCCATCGACATCTTCGAGGCCTGTTTCCCGGGCGGCTCCATCACCGGCGCGCCCAAAAGACGCGCAACTGAGATCATCGCCGAGCTCGAACCCGAACCCCGCGGCCTCTACACCGGCGCCATCGGATTCTTCGGGCTCGACGGCATCTCCCAGTTCAACATTGCCATCCGCACCATCGAGATCGCGCACGGCGAAGCCCGCTACGGGGTTGGCAGCGGAATCACCATCGACTCCGACCCCGACCGCGAATTCCAGGAAACCTGCCACAAGGCCGCCGGCATCGAGGCGGCGTTGTGCGGAATCGGCCAGCCGGTCACGTGACCCTCGGGTCTCCAGTCGCCCGAACAACTTGCGATCGGCCGCGCGCGCGTGCTAAACGATGCGGAGATGCCCACCGGGGAGATTCTGCGCCCGTTGCTCGCCGCTGCCGCAATGCTCTTGCACGGGCCGTGGGCGACCTCCGCCGCGGAGCCGCTCCGGCGTTTTGAATACGACCATCTCCAGATGGGCACGTGGTTTCGGATCGTCATCTACGCGCCCAGCGATGCGGACGCGTCGGCTGCATCGTCCGCCGCCTTCGCCCGCGTCGATGCCCTGAACGCCGCACTGAGCGACTACCTTCCCTCCAGCGAGGTGAGCCGCCTCACCGATCCCGCCAATGCCGGCATCGCCGCTCCCCTGAGCCAAGACCTATCTCGCGTGCTCGAACTTGTCCGCCCCATCGAACGGGCCTCCGGCGGCGCTCTGGATCTCACCATCGGTCCGCTCTCGCTCCTCTGGCGCGACGCACGGGAGCAAGGCCGCCCACCCCGTGCTGAGGACATCCAGCGGGCCATTCGCGCCGTCGGCTACTCACACCTCGAATTGGACTACCAAAGGCACACGGCCACCCCCTCGCGACCCGGCATGCGCCTCGATCTCGGCGCCGTGGGCAAGGGCTACGCCGCCGACTGCATCCTGGCCGAGTGCCGCCAACGGGGCCTCACCCGAGTGCTCGCGGTCGCGGGCGGCGAGGTGGTCGCCGGGGATCCTCCGCCCGGCCAGGAAGGCTGGCTCGTGGGACTCCCTTCCCCATCGGCCAAAGGAATGCCCGAGGAGTGCCTTGTGCTCTCATGCGGTGCCGTCTCCACATCGGGGGATCTGCACCAGTTTCTGACTTTCGAAGGGAAGCGCTACTCCCACGTGATCGATCCCCGGACCGGCGCCGCCGTCGCGCACGGTTGCACCGTCACCGTCGTCGCTTCTGGCACGCCGTCCGACGGACTCATGGCCGACGCGCTGGCGACCGCCGTGAGCGTCCTGGGCCCCGACGACGGCCCAGAACTCCTGACCCGCTTCGCGCCCGCGGGCGCCCGGGTCATCCGCCGCGGCGCCGCCGGCCCGACGATCATCGCGACCCCCGCTTTCAAGAAGTGGCGGGTCGTGCCGCGCGATAGTCGCGATCCCGCCCAGGCCCGCCGGGTCGCTCCCTCGAACCCGGCGACGCCCGCCCCGTCAGTTCCCGAATAGCGCCCACCCGGCAACGAGGAGACCCGCGACGCTCAGCACCGTCATCGGCGCCCCCGGCATCGTCTTTCCCTTGGCCCACGCCGGTCCGAACCGCCCCAGCAGCAGCGCCGAGACCACCCCCGCCATCCAATCGCCCGCGCTGTTCCCGCCCGCGGCCAACAATCCGCCGGCGACCAGCAGCGCACCGCTGGCGAACCCCGCGACCACGGATGCCACCGACTTCGCCCGCACCCAGCCCAGCACTCCGCCAGCCGCCGCAAGTACCCCAAAAACCATGTAGTAGATCGCCGATGTCGCCACGTCGCCCTCCCCGCTCACTCGGCCGAACCGCCCCGGCCACCCGCCGCGCGCCGCCTCTTCCGCAGTTTAAAGACCTCGCCATCATCCAGATTCGTGAGCCTCTCCATGCGGCGATACAGGGCGCCCCGGCTCAGCCCCAGGATGTGCGCCGCCTGCGATTGCTTGCCCTTGCAGAGCCGCAGCACCTCGCGCACGAAATGCGCCTCCACGTCATCCATCGTCATCTCGCCCAGTCGGAAAATCAGATGGATGTGGCTGGTCGAATCGGTCAGCCGCCGCGCCTCATCCTGCGTCGCCGGGAACAGCCCCTCCGTCAGCCATCGTCCCGACATCAGGCTCTTCTGCACGAACCACTCCAACTCCGCCACGTTGCTCATGAACGGCGCCGCCAGCAGCCGCTGCTGCACCGCAGAATCCAGCACCAGCGCCCGCACCTGCAAGAGGCCCGCGTCCCTCTCCAAAAAGTACCGCGCGAGCAACAGCACGTCATCGCCCCGTTCGGTGAGCGGCAGGAGCTCCAGCCGACTCGTGCTCAAGATCGCCAGCAGTTTCGCGTCCAGCGAGTTCGAGGCCCGCAGCCGCTCGATCGAAATCGACGATGTCGCCACCAGCCGCCGCCCGCCCGTCGGTCCCCCGCGTCCCGCCTCAAGCCATTCCACCAGCGCCGCCTGGCCATCGCGCGCCAACTGCGACACCTCGTGCACGATCAACGTCCCCCGGTCCATCCTGTCCAGGATGCTCGCGCCCTCCTGCCCCCTCCCTTTCTCCCGCAACTCCGGGAGCGATCCCGCCGTCCTGTACCACACCCCGTTCAAGAATCGGCACTCCGCCGAGTTCCCGTGCGTCGCCTCGTGAATCGCCCGCGCCACCAATCGCTTTCCCGTCCCGGGTTCCCCAAAAATGAAAGCCGGTTGCCCAGGGCTCGACGCCAGGTAGTTGATCTGATCATTCAACGCGAGCATCGATGGATGCGTGCCGATAATTTGTGTCGCTCGAACTTGGACCATTTAGTTTGACTTTAACTGAAATATCCCCGATAATCTAGTCCGAAATCGGACAACACCCGCCCCAATCATGGCACGCCACACCCAAGAACGAACCGCCCTGATCATCGATGACGAACCGGGCATCTGCTCCGTCCTCAAGAGTTTCCTCAAGAGCCTTGGCCTTGGGGCGATCACGTGCAACTCGGCGGAGGAGGGCCTCCGCCTCTTGGATGGTGCTGATTCGGATTACGGCCTCGTGATCCTCGACTACCGCCTCCTCGGAATGGACGGCGCCAATTGCTTCCGCGAGATCCGCAAACGCCGGGCCGATCTCCCCGTCCTGTTCATAAGCGCCTATTCGGGGCAGCCAGGCCTCGATGAGGTCCTGTTGCAACCCGCGACGAATCTGCTCAGCAAGCCGTTCAGCATCAGCCAGTTCCGTGAGGCGATTGCCCAACTGGCGCCCGGTTTGGTCTAATCTTTCGAAGGCGGATCTCCGGCCCCAGGCATAGTCCGTCCTTGGGCATGGCTGCGGCGCAAACGCTCTGCAAGGGCTCTGGGATCCGAAACAGGCGCCTCGCAATGTCCATCACAGCAGAGCTGTGCCTCGGGCATCATCGGTGGGCGTCCGCCGGACGGATCACGGACGACGCCACTTGGCCCGCCTCGGACGATGACAAGATCTGGCCAATAGGCCGAGCGGGCCACACGTTCGAGCTCCCGGAAGGACTCGGAGCCGCGATCACCGCACAGCACGACGCGGGCGGGCGCCTCGTGCCATTGATCGAGGGCCGAAAGCAGGTTGGGGACCGCCTGCGGCAACCGCTCCATATGCCCGCCGTATAGCGATAGAACCCGCCCGGCCGCCGCCTCAAAGTCCTCCCGCCCAAGCCGTCGGCCTATCGCGATCAGGGCCTGGGCGGCGACAGAATTCCCCGAGGGCTCCGCACCATCATAGTCTTCCTTCATCCGCGCCGGCAGCGAGCGGTCTCCCCCTTCCCCGGCCATGAAAAACCCACCCCGCGCCGCGTCCCCGAACCTTGCCACGATCTCCTCGCAGAGTCTCGTGGCCCACCCGATCCATTGCGCGTCGAACGTCGCGTCATGGAGCGCGATCAGGCCCTTGGCGAGAAATGCGTAGTCGTCCAGCAACTCAGGACCCTCGGCCGATCCCTGGCGCCACGAATGGCCGAGTCGCCCCGTTGCCTCATCGAACTGGTGCCGCCTCAGGAAATCGGCCGCTCTCCTCGCGGCCCCGACCCAGTCCTCTCTGCCAAACAGGGCCCCGGCCCGCGCGAGCGCACCGATCATCAGTCCATTCCACGAGGTGAGCACCTTGTCGTCCCGCAGGGGCCGCGGGCGTCCGAGGCGCGCCCTCAGGAGCCTTTCGCGAATCCGCGTCCATGTGGCTTCCGCCTCGCTCGCGGGAATACCGCTCGCGCTCGCCGCCTCGGCCGGCGACATGGCACGCCGCAACACATTTTCCCCCGGCGGCTGAACGCCCTCGGGAGCGCTGTGATCGAAAAAGTTGCCCGCCGCCGACACGCCGAGCGCGGCGACCGCGAAGTCCCCGTCCGCCCCCGGAAGCACCGCGCGCACCTGGCCCTCCGTCCAGACGTAGAACGCCCCCTCGCGACCCTCGCTGTCGGCGTCCTCGGCCGCGCAAAAACCGCCCTCGGGCATCGTCATCTCGCGCATGACATATCCCGCCGTATCCTCTACGACGCCGGCGAAGAGCTCTCGCCTCGCGGGATCCCAGTCCTCACCCGAGTCCATCGCCTGGATGGCATCGAGATAGGCGTCGATCAGCTGGGCGTTGTCGTAGAGCATCTTCTCGAAATGCGGCACCAGCCACTCCGCATCGACCGCATATCGCGCGAAACCCCCGCCCAACTGATCGTACATGCCGCCGCACGCCATCGCCTCCAGCGTCTTGAACACCATCTCCCGGGCCTCGCGGTCGTCCTCAGCGCGCGCGTGCCGCAGTAGCAATCGAAGCACCACGGGCCGCGGGAACTTCGGGGCCGACCCGAAACCTCCGTGCCCCCAGTCGAATTCCTCCTTGAATGCCCTGACCCCTTGCCCCACCAGACTTCGCCCCGGAACCCCTGGCGCGGGATGCGCCGCCTCGGCGATCTCCTTGATCTGTGCCGCCATGTCCGCAGCCGAGGCCAAGATGCGGTCACGATCCTCGCGCCAGAGTTGGGCGATCCGCCGGAGCAGATCGATGAAGCCCATTCGCCCGAACCGCCCCTCCGGGGGAAAATAGGTGCCCCCGTAGAACGGTCGCAGGTCCGGCGTCAACCACACCGAAAGCGGCCAGCCCCCGCCGACGCCCATCGCCTGCACCGCCGTCATGTAGACCTTGTCCACGTCCGGACGCTCCTCGCGATCCACCTTGATGCTCACGAAATGCCGATTGAGCACGGCGGCCACCGCCTCGCTCTCGAACGACTCCCTCTCCATCACGTGGCACCAGTGGCACGTCGAATACCCGATGCTCAGGAAGATCGGCTTGTCCTCAGACCGCGCCAGCGCAAAGGCATCCTCGCCCCACGGATGCCAGCGCACCGGGTTGCTCGCGTGCTGCAACAGATAGGGGCTTTTCGCCCCCGCCAGGCGGTTCGGGCCGCGACACGATGCCTCCTCCAACATGGCGGCACCCTGACACACGGATCCACGATTGCAATGGACCCGGAAGCCCATTCCCCGCGAAATGGGGTGTAGCCACTCGAGAATTCCGCATCGCCTCCCGTAGCCGAACGCGCCAGCGTTTGGGCGCCTATCGCCTGAGGCGCACGGCTGCGTTTTCGACGCCGCCAGCCGGGCGTCCGGGGCGCGGGATCGAGCTGGTTATGCGGAAGCCGCCTGAAGGCGGCACTACGAGCCCAAAAACCGCGGAACGTTCGTAGTCCCGCCTTCAGGCGGCCCCGGTCCACCCGACGTGCTACTGGCAGGGCTGGCTCGAAAATTCTTAGCCACGGTCGCCAGACCGTGGACGAACGATCTCCGGCAGCCGCCGGATGGGATCCAGCTGGAAATGTGGCCGATCCCCTCCGCCGATCTGGCGGCCAGACGCCCGCGCGCTCGCCTACGGCAGCGCGGTGGAACCCATCAGGTAACGGTCGCACTCGCGTGCCGCGGCGCGTCCCTCGTTGATCGCCCAGACCACGAGGCTCTGGCCGCGGCGCATGTCGCCCGCGGCAAAGATCCCGGGCACGTTGGTCGAGAACCTGCCATGCTCCGCCTTCACGTTCGATCGCGAATCCCGCTCCAGGCCCAGGGCCTGCGGCAGCACATCCTCCGGACCCAGAAATCCGAGCGCGAGCAGCACCAGTTGAGCGGGCGCCTCCCGCTCCGTCCCGGACACCTCTTTCGGCGCGAATCGCCCCTGCGCGTCCTTCCCCCACTCGACGTCGACCAGCTCCACCGCCCGGAGCCGGCCCTCACTGTCCCCGATGAAGCGCTTCGCCGTCGTGCAATAGATCCTCGGATCGCTGCCGAACTTCGCCGCGGCCTCCTCTTGCCCGTAATCCATCCGGTAGATCTTAGGCCACTGAGGCCACGGGTTGTCCGCGGCCCGCTGGAGCGGCGGCTTCGGCAGGATCTCAACCTGGACCAGGCTGCGGCAGCCGTGTCGCAGCGATGTGCCGACGCAATCCGTCCCCGTGTCGCCACCGCCCAAGACGATCACGTCCTTGCCCTCCGCGGAGATCTTGCCCGCCCCGGGGGTCCCCAGCACCGCCTTGGTGTTGTCCGTCAAGAACTCCATCGCAAAATGCACCCCCGCCAGCTCGCGGCCCGGCACCGCCAGATCGCGCGGCTTGGTCGCCCCGCAGCACAGGATCGCCGCGTCGAAGTCCTTGAGCAGGCGGTCCGCCGGAAAGTCCTTGCCCACCTCCGTATTCGTCACGAAACGGATTCCCTCCGCCGCCAAGATGTCGGTCCGGCGCTTCACCACCCCGACCTTGTCGAGTTTCATGTTCGGGATCCCGTACATCAGCAGCCCGCCGACACGGTCCTCCCGCTCAAACACCGTCACCTCGTGACCCGCACGATTCAGCTGTGCGGCGGCCGAAAGCCCCGCCGGACCCGACCCCACCACAGCGACCTTCTTCCCCGTCCGCTCCGCGGGCGGCACCGCCACCACCCATCCCTGCGCGAACCCCCGGTCGATGATCTCGCACTCGATGGCCTTGATCGTCACCGGAGGCTCGATGATCCCCAGCACGCACGATCCCTCGCACGGCGCCGGACACACCCGCCCGGTGAACTCTGGAAAATTGTTGGTCTTGTGCAGGCGCTCCAGCGCGTCCCGCCAGTGCCCCCGATACACCAGATCATTCCACTCGGGGATCAGGTTGTTGATCGGGCACCCGGACGCCATGCCGGCCAGCAGGGTCCCGGTGTGGCAGAACGGCACGCCACAATCCATGCACCGCGCACCCTGCTGCCGCAGCCGCTCCTCCGGCATGTGGATGTGGAACTCGTCCCAGTTCCGAATCCGCGCATCCGGCTCGAGCGAGGCCGGTGCCTCCCTCGCGAACTCCATGAAACCCGTCGGCTTGCCCATCGCGTCAGCCCCGTCAATTGCCGCTGACGCGCGCGAGGTCCCTCGCGTTCGCCTCAAACGCCGCCATGACGGCCTCCTCGCCGCTGAGCCCCGCCTGCCGGACCCGCTCCATCGCCTCCAGCACCCGCTTGTAGTCCTTCGGTATCACCTTCACGAACTTTGGCACCAGATCTTCCCAGAGATCGAGCACGTACTTGCCCCGCGTGCTCCCCGTGTGGCGCAGGTGGCGCTCCACCATCCCCCGCACGGCCAGGATCTCCTCCTCCCGCTCGAGGCTCTCCAGGAGCACCATCTCCATGTTAACCCGCTCGCGAAAATCGCCCCGCGTGTCCAGCACGTAGGCGATGCCGCCCGACATCCCAGCCGCGAAATTCCGTCCGGTCTGGCCAAGCACCACGACCTTCCCGCCGGTCATGTACTCGCAGCCGTGGTCCCCGACCGCCTCGATCACTGCCTCCACGCCGCTGTTGCGCACGCAGAACCGCTCGCCCGCCATGCCCCGGATGTAGGCCTCGCCACCCGTCGCCCCGTAAAAGGCCACGTTGCCCACGATGATGTTGTCCTCGGGATGGAAGGTCGCCTCCCGCGGCGGGAAGACGATGATCTTGCCCCCCGAGAGCCCCTTGCCCACGTAGTCGTTCGCGTCGCCCTCCAGCATCAGCGTCATCCCACGCGGCAGGAATGCACCAAAGCTCTGCCCCGCCGAACCGCGGAACTTCAGCCGGATGGTGTCCTCCGGCAGGCCCTGCGCGCCCCAGCGCAGTGAGACCTCGCTCCCCACGATCGTCCCGACCACGCGATTGATGTTCCGGATCGGGAGCTCCGCGGCGACCTTTTCGCGACGCTCGATCGCGGGACCGCAGATCCCCAGCAGCTCGCGCACATCCAGCGACCGATCGATGCCGTGGTCCTGCGGGATCTTGCAATACTGGCCGACCGCCGCCGCCACCCGGGGACGATAGAAAATCTTCGAGAAATCGAGTCCCTTGGCCTTCCAGTGGTCCACGGCCTCGCGCGTGTCGAGCAGATCGGAGCGCCCGACCATCTCCTCCAGCGTCCGGAAACCGAGCCGCGCCATGATCTCCCGGACCTCCATCGCGATAAATCGCATGAAGTTCACCACGTGGTCCGGGCTCCCGCCGAACCGCCTGCGCAGTTCCGGGTTCTGCGTCGCCACGCCCACCGGGCAGGTGTTCAGGTGGCAGGCGCGCATCATGATGCAGCCCATCACCACCAGCGGGGCCGTCGCAAAACCGAACTCCTCCGCGCCCAGCAGCGCGGCGATCACCACGTCGCGCCCCGTCTTCAGTTGGCCATCGGCCTCCACCACGATCCGGCTCCGGAGATCATTCAGCACCAGGGTCTGGTGCGTCTCGGCCAGCCCCAGGTCCCACGGCGCACCCGCGTGCTGGATGCTCGAGAGCGGCGACGCGCCCGTCCCGCCATCGTAGCCGCTGATCAGCACCACGTCCGCGTGCGCCTTCGAGACGCCCGCCGCAACCGTCCCCACCCCGATCTCGGAGACGAGCTTGACGCTCACGCGCGCGCGGCGGTTCCCGTTCTTGAGGTCGTGTATCAGTTCCGCCAGGTCCTCGATCGAATAGATGTCGTGGTGCGGCGGCGGCGAGATCAGCCCGACGCCCGGCGTCGAGTGCCGCGTCTTCGCGATCCACGGGTAGACCTTCCCGCCGGGCAGCTGCCCGCCCTCCCCGGGCTTGGCACCCTGCGCCATCTTGATCTGAAGCTCCCGCGCATTGACGAGGTAGTGGCTGGTCACGCCGAATCGGCCCGAGGCCACCTGCTTGATGGCGCTGTTCTTAGAGTCCCCGTTCGGCATCGGCACGTAGCGCTCCGGGTCTTCGCCGCCCTCGCCCGTGTTGCTCTTGCCCCCGATCCGGTTCATCGCGATCGCGAGCGTCTCGTGCGCCTCCTTGCTGATCGAGCCGTACGACATCGCCCCCGTCTTGAACCGCCGCACGATCGAATCCACCGATTCGACCTCCTCGATCGGTATCGGCTTGTTCGGAAACTTGAACTCGAACATCCCCCGCAGCGTGTACAGCTTGCGGCTCTGGTCGTTGACCAGCGCGGAATACTCGCCGAACGCCGCATAGCTGCCCGTCCGGCAGGCGTTCTGGAGCCGGTGGATGGTCTGCGGGTTGAACAGGTGCTGCTCCCCGTCGTTGCGCCACTGGTAGACGCCACCCGCGTCCAGCACCCCCTCGTGCGCGCCCCTCGGCGGGTACGCCCGCGCGTGCCGCATCTGGACCTCGCGGGCGATGATGTCCATGTCAATGCCCTCGACGCGCGACGGGGTCCACGTGAAATCCTTGTCGATCACCGTGCTGGCGATCCCGACCGCCTCGAAGATCTGCGCGCCGCGATAGCTCTGGATCGTCGAGATGCCCATCTTCGACATCGTCTTGACCACGCCCTTCACGCACGCCTTGATGTAGTTTTTCACCGCGGTCTTGTGGTCGACGTCCCCGATGAAGAGCCCCTCCCGGGTCATGCCGTCGATGGTCTCGAACGCCAGGTACGGGTTCACCGCGCCACAGCCATAGCCGATCAGCAGCGAGATGTGGTGCACCTCGCGCGGTTCCCCGGACTCCAGGATCAGGCCGATCCGGGTCCGGGTGCCATTGCGGATAAGGTGGTGCTGGAGGCCCGCCACCGCCAGCAGCGCCGGGATCGGGGCCCTCTCCCGGCAGGCGCCCCGGTCCGATAGGATCAGCAGCGTCACCCCTTCGGCGATCAGCCGGTCCGCGCCCGCGCAGAGCTCCGCCATCGCCGCCTCGAGCCCGTCGCCCCCCGAAGCCGGATCGAAGAGGATCGGCAGCGTCGCCGAACGAAAATCCGGGTCGGTCAGGCCGCGCAGCTTGGAAAGCTCCTCGTTCGAAATGACCGGGTACTTCAGCTCGAT
>JADLBR010000097.1 GCA_020847615.1 Verrucomicrobiia bacterium | reverse complement strand
TTTTCACGCGTGCGACCTCTGGCCCGCCGGGGATGAGCGCTTCTCCCTCATCACCGCCAACCCCCCAGACATCGCAGCGGCCATCCTCCCCTCCACCTCGCCCGAGGTCCAGGCCGACCCCGCCCTCGCCCTCGACGGCGGCCCCGATGGCCTCGATCTGGTTCGGCGCATCATCGCGGACGCCCCCGCGCGCCTCGCCCCAGGCGCGCCCCTCCTCATCGAGATCGGCGACGACCAGGGGGCCGCCGCCAGGGCGCTGCTCTCCGCCGCGGCGTTCCATGAGATCGCCATCCGACCCGACCTCAACGGCCGCGACCGCATCGCCTCCGCACGATGCGGCCGGACGTAGCCACGGTCGCCGGGCCGCCCGCGGCCCACGTGAATAAGTCCGTTTAAAGGACCGCATAAGACATTCTCTCGCAACGGGTCGCATTTACCCGTTGACGCGAGGGTCGCGATCTCTATCTTGTGGCGGTTCTATAGGCCACAACACAGAAACAGACGAGGAGCATAGACTATGATCAAAGTAGGCATCAACGGGTTCGGCCGCATCGGGCGGCTGGTTTTCAGGGCGATCTGCGACCAGGGGCTGCTGGGCAAGGAGATCCAGGTCATCGCGGTCAATGATCTGGTGCCGGCCGACAACCTGGCGTACCTGACGAAGTACGACTCCTCGCAGGGCCGGTTCCCGGGCGAGGTGCGCAGCGAGAAGTCCTCCGCCTCCGTGGCCGAGGATGACGTGCTGGTGGTCAACGGCCAGAAGATCAAGTGCCTCGCCGTCAAAGAGGGTCCCGCGGCGCTGCCGTGGAAGGACCTCGGCGTCGACATCGTCGTGGAATCCACCGGCCTCTTCACCGCGGCGGATAAGGCCCGCGGGCACATCCAGGCCGGCGCCAAGAAGGTCATCATCTCCGCCCCCGCCAAGGAGGAGGACATCACGATCGTCATGGGCGTCAACGACCAGAAATACGACGCCGCCAAGCACCACATCATCTCCAACGCGAGCTGCACGACGAACTGCCTCGCGCCGGTGGTGCACGTGCTGCTGAAGGAGGGCCTCGGCATCGACGAGGGCCTCATGACCACCGTCCACAGCTACACCGCCACCCAGAAGACGGTGGACGGCCCGTCGAAGAAGGACTGGAAGGGCGGCCGCACCGCGGCGATCAACATCATCCCCTCGACCACCGGCGCCGCCAAGGCCGTGGGCCTGGCGATCCCCGAGGTCAAGGGCAAGCTCACCGGCATGGCGTTCCGCGTCCCGACCCCGACGGTCTCGTGCGTGGACCTGACGGTCAAGACGGTCAAGGAGACCAGCTACGAGGAGATCTGCAAGCTGATGAAGAAGGCCAGCGAGACCTACCTCAAGGGCATCCTCGCCTACACGAGCGACGAGGTGGTCTCGACCGACTTCATCCACGACGCGCATTCGAGCATCTTCGACGCCGGCTCCGGCATCGGCCTCAACAGCCGGTTCTTCAAGCTGATCAGCTGGTACGACAACGAGTGGGGCTACAGCAACCGCTGCGTGGACCTGATCAAGCTCGTCGGCAAGAAGCTGTGACCGGCCGGGCGGCGCCCGGAGGAATAGATATGGCCCGCGACGGGGACCCGCATGGGCGGGTTCCCGGCCGGGGCCCGGAGGACCCATGGCCAAGAAGAGCATCGAAGACGTCGACCTGAAGGGCAAGCGCGTGCTGGTGCGCGTGGACTACAACGTGCCGCTCGAGGAGCGGGACGGGAAGATGGTCATCACCGATGACACGCGCATCGTCGAGACCCTGCCCACCCTGAGGCACCTCAGCGCCAAGGGGGCCAAGACCATCCTGGTCGCGCACCTCGGTCGCCCCAAGGGCAAGCCCGACCCCAAGCAGAGCCTGGCGCCGGTCGCCGACCGGCTCGCCGAGCTCGTCGGCCGCAGGGTGGAATTCCGCGGCGATAGCCTGATCGATGAGGCGGGGCTCGCCGCGGTCAAGCGCGCCGCGGACGGCCTGGGCGGCGGCGACTTTCTCCTGCTGGAGAACATCCGCTTCTACCCGGGCGAGGAAAAGAACGATCCGGACCTCGGCAAGAGGCTGGCCTCCCTGTGCGACATCTACGTCAACGACGCGTTCGGCAGCGCGCACCGCGCGCACTCCTCGACGGAGGCGGCGGCCAAGGCCGCGCCCGCGGCGGTCAGCGGCTACCTGATGCAGAAGGAGCTGCGCTACCTCGGGGACGAGCTCGAGAAACCCGAGCGGCCCTTCGTCGTGATCCTCGGCGGCGCCAAAGTCTCCGACAAGATCACCGTCATCGACAACCTGCTGGACAAGGCCGACGCGATGCTCATCGGCGGCGGCATGGCCTACACCTTCCTGTCGGTCATGGGCCAGAAGATCGGCAACTCGCTGTTCGAGGCCGACAAGGTGGACGTGGCGCGCGCGGCGATCGACAAGGCCAAGGCCAAGGGCGTGAAGTTCCTCCTTCCGGTCGACCACGTGATCACCGAGAAACTGGATTTTCCCGGCAAGGCCATCAGCCCGCCCAGGTTCACGAAGGTGGGCGAGCAGATCCCCGACGGATGGCTGGCGGTCGACATCGGCCCGGAGACGATCAAGGCCTACGGCGATGCCGTGCGGGGAGCCAAGACCGTCCTGTGGAATGGACCGATGGGCGTGTTCGAGATCAAGGATTGCGCCAAGGGGACCTTCGCGGTCGCGGAGGCGGTCGCCTCGAGCGGGGCGAAGAGCATCATCGGCGGCGGCGATTCGGTGAAGGCCGTCAAGAAGTCGGGGCAGGCGTCGAAGGTGACGTTCATGTCCACCGGCGGCGGCGCGTCGCTGGAATTCCTCGAGGGCAAGGTGCTGCCCGGCGTGGCGGCCCTCAACGACAAATAGGGGACCGCCGGCGCGGCAACCTCGCAGAAAGGCAATAGGGAATCATGGCAAATCGGCGTTCGATCATTGCGGGCAACTGGAAGATGAACAAGACCGGCGCGGAGGCGAGGGCCCTCGCGGAGGCGTTCGTCAAGGAGGTCGGGGCGTTCTCCGGGTGCGACATCGTGCTGTGCCCGCCGTTCACGGCGCTCGAGGCGGTGCGCGCGGCCATCGCCGGCGCGAAGAACATCGCGCTCGGCGCGCAGAACGTGCATTTCGAGGCCTCCGGCGCCTACACGGGGGAGATCTCCGTCGGCATGCTCAAGGACGCCGGTTGCGCGTACGTGATCATCGGCCATTCGGAGCGCCGGCAGTACTTCGCCGAGTGCGACTCGCTGGTGAACAAGAAGGCCAAGGCGGCGCTCGCGGGCGGGCTCAAGCCCATCGTGTGCGTCGGCGAGACCCTCGACGTCCGCGACGCGGGCGGCACCGAGAAGCTGGTGCGCGCCCAGATCGCCGGCGGCCTCGCGGGGCTCACCGCGGAGCAGATGGCCAGCGTCGTCGTCGCCTATGAGCCGGTGTGGGCGATCGGTACCGGTCGCACCGCGACCCCGGCCCAGGCCCAGGAGGTCCACGGCTGGATCCGCGACGAATTGAAGAAGCTGTTCGGCCCCGCGGTGGCGGGCGCGACCCGGATCCAGTACGGGGGCAGCGTCAAGGCGAGCAACACCGCCGAACTCTGCGGCCAGCCGGACATCGACGGCGCGCTCGTGGGAGGCGCCAGCCTCGAGGCCAAGGGCTTTGCCGACATCGTCCGGGCGGGCGCGAAGGGCTGACCGTCCAGAATCATGGTTTGCCATCGGGCCGGTTCGGGGCTATAAGACCCATCCTCTTTTATGTGGCTTGAAGCTTTGGTCTGGATCCTGCGCGGCGCCCTCGTCCTGGTGTGCCTGCTGATGATCCTGGTGATCCTGATGCAGCGCTCGAAGCAGGAGGGCATCGGCGCCGCCTTCGGCGCGGGCATGACCGAGTCGGTCTTCGGCGCCGATACCGGCAACATCCTCACCAAGACGACGGTCTGGTGCGCCGTGCTGTTTTTTGCGATCACGCTGACGCTCAGCGCCCTTGCGGCGGGCAAGCACCGCGCCGGGACATCGGGCCTCAGCGCGGCGGCCCAGGAGGCCGCCAAGGCCATGGCGCCGCCCGCGGCGGCGACCACTAACGCGCCCGCCGCCACCACGAACGCGCCGGCGGCGGCCCCCGCGACCAACGCGGTCCCCGCGCCCGCGAAACCCTGAGGCTCGCTGAGCCCGAAGGGTTCGGGCGTAGCCAAGGTCGCCAGACCTTGGTCTGTCACAACCGCGCTCTGAAATACGGGTCCCCGATCGGTTTTCGGCACTGGAAACGCGGCCAACAGTTTGTGATTTCGAGAAATGGCGTTTTGGGGCGCGCGTCTCCATCCCAACCTGTTGCTATCGCGCGGTTTTCCCAGAGCCCGGACACTTCACAGCCCGCAAGGCTGTGAAGTGTCCGGGCTAGGCCGTGCGCAGTACCTTGCCCGTGTGTCTTTTGATATGGGACGCCGTGTTTCTCGCGGTGGGCGCCCGCGCCGAGGAATCGATCGGCAACGACTCCATCCGGATCGAATGGGATGCCTCGCTGAAGCCCCGCCAGCAGACCACGCCGACTGGGCAGACGCTGGCTTTGCCAGGGAATGAATTTGCTTGGAGCGCCCGCCGGACTAGCAAACATATCCCTCCATGAGGAAAGCAACGCTCGTCGCCATCGCCCTCGCATCCTTCGCCGCAGCCGTGTCCGCCGCCGAGGGCCGATGGCCCGCCGAGAGGGCGAACGCGTGGTACGGAGGGCAACCGTGGCCCGTCGGGGCGAACTTCGTGCCCAGCACCGCCATCAACCAGCTGGAGATGTGGCAGGCCGAGACCTTTGACCCGGAGACGATCGACCGCGAACTGGGCTGGGCCGCCGGGATCGGCATGAACACGATGCGCGTCTTCCTCCACGACATCCCGTGGCAGCAGGATGCCGAGGGCTTTTGCGGGCGGATCGACCGCTATCTCGAGATCGCGCACAGGCACGGCATACGCACGATGTTCGTGATTTTCGATGGCGTCTGGCATCCGGAGCCTAAGGCCGGCAGGCAACCCGACCCGAAGCCCGGCGTCCACAACTCCGGCTGGGTGCAGAGCCCCGGAAAGGCGATCCTCGGGGACCCCGCGCGGCAGGATGCGCTGAAACCCTATGTCCAGGGACTCCTCCGCCGCTACGGTGGCGACGCGCGCGTGCTCATGTGGGATCTCTTCAACGAGCCCGACAACCCGAACGCGAACAGCTACGGCGCCAAGGGAAGCCAGATCGAGCTGGACCCCGACACCAAGGCCGCCCGCGCGGCCGAACTGCTGGAGAAGGCGTTCCGGTGGGCGCGCGAGGTCAACCCCGCCCAGCCGCTGACCGCCGGCGTCTGGGTCGGTGACTACCTGAACAAGCCCTCGCCCATCGCGAGGCTCATGCTGGACCAATCCGATGTCATCACCTTCCACTCCTACGACAAGCCGCCCCGCGCCCGCCAGCTCACCGAGGGATTGAAGGCCCTCGGGCGACCCGTCGTCTGCACCGAGTACATGGCCCGCGGCAATGGCAGCACGTTCGAGACCATCCTGCCCATCTTCAAAGAACACCGGGTCGGCGCGTACTGCTGGGGACTCGTCGATGGCAAGAGCCAGACCACCTGCGCCTGGTCCACATGGCAAGAGCCCGCCCGAGGCGAGCCCGACCCCTGGTTCCACGACGTCTTCCGCCGCGATGGCACCCCCTATCGGCCCGAGGAGGCGGACTTCCTGCGGAAGATCACGAGCGCCAGATAGGTCGCAAGCTCGAAAATTCGGGACGTAGCCACGGTCGCCAGACCGTGGACGCGCTGGCCGAGCGCCCGGAATCCACCCGTCAGCCGATGACATGATCTCCGTAATCAGTTCACACGCCGCAATAAAACGATTGAATTAGTCCTGCTGAAATTATGTATTGCCCGTCTAATCTTGCGGTTGCCGCGGGCGGGGGTCGCGTTACAGTTGCCGTCATGAATCGCGGGAAGTCTGGCGGGTCGCGCACCACGGCCGGCGGGTGCGAGGAATTTCTGGCGGGCGAACGTTCGATCATCCGCCCCGTGGATGGCACGTGGTGGTCGGATCCCGGGCATTTCAAGCGACCCACGCGCCGCGAGTTCCTGTTCGTTGGGCTGTTGGGCGGGCTCGGGCTGACGTTGGGAGATTTCTTCCGCCTGCGGGCGGCGGAGGCGGCGAGCGGCGAAGCCGCGGCGGCGGGTGCCGCGGGCGCATCGGCGGGGGCGGGGCCCACGCCTCCCGCCAAGTCCGTCATACAGATCTTCTTGCCGGGCGGGATCGCGTCGCAGGAGTCCTTTGACCCGAAGCCCTTCGCGCCGATCGAGTATCGGGGACCATTCAATTCGATCGCGACAAAGATCGACGGCGTGCGCTTCGGGGAGCACCTGAAGGAGACCGCGGGCATCGCCGATCGCCTGTGCGTGATCCGATCGATGACCCACGGCGAGGCGGCGCACGAGCGCGGCACGCACAACATGTTCACCGGTTATCGCCCGAGCCCGGCGATCCAGTATCCGAGCATGGGGAGCATCGTGTCCCACGAGCTGGGTGGCCGCGGCGCGCTGCCCCCCTACGTCTGCATCCCGAATCAGCCGAACCCGTATGCGGGTTCCGGTTTCCTGAGCACGGCGTTCGGGCCGTTCGGGGTGGGGAGCGATCCGGCCAACAAGGATTTCACGGTGCGCGACCTCACGCTGCCCGAGGGCGTGTCCCCGGAGCACTTCGAGCGCCGGAAGGGATTGCTCGCCGCGGTGGATAAGCACTTCCGGTCGCTCGAGCAGGCCGACGCCCTGTCCGCGATGGACTCGTTCTACGACCGGGCCTACACGCTGATCAGTTCGGAGGAGGCGCGCAAGGCCTTCGATATCCGGTCGGAGACCGACGCCGTCCGCGACCGCTACGGCAGGACGCAGGCGGGACAGCGGATGCTGCTGGCGAGGCGACTCGTCGAGTCCGGGGTGCGGTTCGTGTCCATGACGGCCGGGAGCTGGGATCACCACCAGGATATCGCCAAGGGCATCCGGGACAATCTGCCGCCCTTCGACAAGGCGCTCGCCGCCCTGATCCTAGACCTCGAGGAGCGGGGCCTGCTGGACTCCACGCTCGTCATGGTCACCAGCGAATTTGGCCGCACGCCGAAGATCAACAAGGATGGCGGTCGCGATCACTGGCCGAGGGTCTTCAGCATCGTGATGGCCGGCGGCGGCATCCGCAAGGGCTCCGCCTACGGCTCGTCCGACGCGACCGCCTCGGAACCCGAGACCGACCCGCTCTCGGTGGAGGATTTCGCGGCGACGATCTACCGGCAGATCGGCGTGCAGTCCGAGAAGCCGCTGATGGCGGCAGGGGACCGGCCCGTGCCGATCGTCAAGGGCGGCAAGGCGGTCGAGGCACTGCTGTCGTGACGCGCCGACGACGGCCTGCTATTCGAGTGCGGCAGCGGAGCACAGCATGAGCCCAATTTCATATCGGGTCCGGGCGCTGGCGCTGGGCGCTGCGGCGGGGATCCTCGGGTGCGCGGCCCTCCGGGCGGCATCGCCCGACTTGAACGGGATCCGCCCGCTGGGCGGCCAGCGCGGCACCGAGCGCGAGGTGACCCTCACCGGCGTGCGCCTCAAGGACGCGCAGGAGATCGTCCTGTATCGCCCCGGCATCAAGGTCGCGAAGCTCGAGCCTTCGGGTGACAAGGGCAACGCCGTCAGGGCCGTCTTCCAGATCGCCGCGGACTGCCCGATCGGCGAGCACCCGCTGCGGGTCCGCACGGCCACCGGGCTCTCGGACATCCGCACGTTCCAGGTGGGCCCGTTCCCCGACGTCGAGGAGGCCGAGCCCAACAACGACTTCGACGCGCCACAGGCCATCGCCCTGAACGTCACGGTCGCGGGCACGGTGAAGAACGAGGACATCGACCAGTTCGTCGTCGAGGCCAAGAAGGGGCAGCGCATCTCCGCCGAGATCGAGGCCATGCGGCTGGGCGGCGCGCTCTTCGACCCGTGTGTCGCGATCCTGGATTCGAGGCGCTTCGAGCTGGCCGTGGCCGACGATATCCCCCTGCTCGCCCAAGATGGCGCCGCATCGGTCGTGGCGCCCGAGGATGGAAAGTACGTCATCCAGGTCCGCGAGAGCTCCTATGGCGGGGGCGACAATTTCCACTATCGGCTCCACGTGGGCACCTTCAGCCGGCCGCTGGCGGTCTTTCCCGCGGGGGGCAGGGCGGGTGAAGAGATCCAGGTCCGTTTCATCGGCGACCCGGCCGGCGAATTTTCCCAGAAACTGAAACTTCCCGGAGAGACGCGGCCATTCGGGGTGCACGCGGAAAGGGAGGGTCAGCCGACGCCATCGCCGAACTGGATGCGCGTGTCGCCCTTCGCCGGCGTCGCCGAGCGCGAGCCCAATGACTCCCGCGCCCAGGCCACCGCCGCGCCGGCCGCCGCGCCCTTCGCCTTCGACGGCGTGCTCGGGAGCGATGGCGATGAGGATTGGTTCACGTTCCGCGCGAAGAAGGACGAGGTCTTCGACGTCAACGTCTACGGCCGGCGCATCCGAACCGCCGTGGACCCCGTGCTCGCGATCCAGAATGCGGAGGGCAAGCAGCTCGCCGCCAATGATGACGCCGGGGGGCCGGACAGTTATCTGCAATTCCGCGTGCCCGCCGATGGCCCCTATGCCCTCAGCGTGCGCGACCACCTCGGCCGCGGGGGCCCGGCCTTCGTCTATCGCGTCGAGGTCGCGCAGGCGAAGCCGCGGCTCGCGCTGAACGTGCCCATTTTCAAGAAGGACACCCAGGACCGGCAGTCGGTCACCATCCCACGGGGCAACAGGCAGGGCGTGCTCATCGCGGCGGAAAAGGAGAATTTCGGCGGCGACATCGTGGTGCAGCTCGCGAACTTGCCCGAGGGCGTGACGGCGCACGTGCCCCCGATGCCCGCCTCGGCCACCCAGGTGCCCGTCATTCTGGAGGCGTCTCCCACCGCGCCACTCGCCGCCCGCCTGGCCGAGGTGACCGCCAAGGCCGCCGATCCCGCGCAGGATGTCCGCGGTCGCCTCGTGCAGTCCGCCGGACTCATCTACGGTGACCCCAACCAGTCCCTCTACTACGCGGCCGAGGTCGACCGACTGGCGGTCGCGGTCGCCGAGGAGGCACCGTTTTCGATCGACGTGCCGCAGCCCAAGGTGCCCCTCGTCCAGAATGGCACGATGCCGCTCAAGGTGATCGCGAGGCGGAAGGACGGATTCAAGGCGCCGATCCGCGCCCGGATGCTGTTCAATCCGCCCGGCGTCGGATCTTCGACCGAGATCACCATCCCGGAGGGCCAGGGCGAGGGGACCATCATCCTCAATGCCGAGCCGAGGGCCGAGTCGCGGGCCTGGAAGGTCGCCGTCATCGCGGCCGCCGAATCGAATGGGGACGTGTGGGTCGCATCGCCGCACGTCGACCTCGAGGTCGGCCCGCCCTTTGTCGCGGGCGAGATTGTCATGACGGCCGTCCCGCAGGGCGGCTCGGGCGACATGGTGTGCCGCATCGAGCAACGCCGGCCCTTCGAGGGCAAGGCCAAGATCCGCCTGCTCGGCCTGCCCGCGGGCATCACCGCCGAAGAGCGCGAGTTCACAAAAGACGATAAGGAGGTCGTCTTCCATCTCGTCGCGGGTGAGAAGAGCCCGCGGGGCCAGCACAAGTCGCTCTTCTGCGGCGTGGACGTGCCCGTGAATGGCGACGTGGTGCTCCATAGCATCGCGCCCGGGGGCGCCCTGCGCATCGACCCGGCCCCCGCCAAGCAAGAGGCCAAGGCGCAGCCGCAGGCCGCCGCGGCGAAACCCGCCGAGCGCCCCCTCTCTCGCCTCGAGGAACTCCGCAGGCAGCGGGCGCAGGCCGCCGCGGGTGGACCGAAAGGAGGATGAGCGATGGCCGATCCCTACAAGGTTGTAGCCGAAGGCGCGAGCGTATGCGCCACGTCGCCAAAGCCCCGCGGCTTCGGCCGCACATGGACTGGCGCGCCGCTGCGCCGCCTGGCCAACGCCCTCCTCCTGTGCGCCGCCCTGCCGCTCTGCGCCGCGCCCAAGCCGCCCGCGCCCCGGCTGATGGAGGTCAAGGTCTTCCCGCCCGAAGTCCAGCTCTCCTCCAAACCCGACTTTCAGGGCCTCGTTGTCCAGGCGAGGTACGACGACCGCACCACCCGCGACGCCACGAGCCGCGCGGAGTATCGCATCGAGAACGAGGGGGTGGCGAAATGGGAGCGGGGCGCGCTGCGCCCGGTGGCCGATGGCGAGACGCGGCTGATCGCCCGGCTCGAGGGACACGAGGTGGTGGTGCCCATCCGGGTCGCGGCGGTGACCAACGATCCGCCGGTCAGCTTCAAGCTCGACGTGATGCCCGTTTTCATGAAGGCCAACTGCAATTCGGGCGGATGCCACGGTTCGGCCCGGGGGCAGGACGGCTTCCGCCTCTCACTCTTCGGTTTCGATTCCGACGGGGACTATTTCCGTCTGACCCGCGAACTCGCCGGGCGCCGCATCGACCTCGCCCGGCCGCAGGACAGCCTGCTGCTCACCAAGGCGACAGGGCGCGTGACGCACACCGGCGGGAAACTCTTCGGCGATGACACCCGGCTCTATGAGACGCTGTTGAGGTGGATCCAGGCGGGCGCACCCGAGGATCCGGCGAACTTGCCCAAGCCCGTCGCCCTCGAGGTCTTCCCGCACGAGATCGTCATGGAGGGCAGCGGCCGACCCCAGCAGCTCGTCGCCCGCGTGCGATACTCCGATGGCACCGATCGCGATGTCACCGGCGAGGCCGTCTTCCTCAGCAGCAACCCATCCTCCGCCTCCGTCTCGGACCGCGGGCGCGTGCTCTCAGCGAAACCCGGCGAGGCGTTCGTCATGGCCCGGTATGCCACATTCACGGTCGGCGCGCACGCGATCGTCGTGCCCGAGGGCTCCCCGCGCGACCTGCCCGAACCCCCCGCGAACAACTACGTCGACAGGCACGTCAACGCAAAGCTCGGCAAGCTCCGCATCCGCCCCTCCGACGCGTGCGACGACGCCGCTTTCCTGCGGCGCGCCTTCATCGACATCATCGGTCAACTGCCCTCGCGCGCCGAGTACGACGACTTCATGGCCGACGCTGATCCCGCCAAGCGCGATAGACTCATCGACGCGCTCCTCGCCCGGAAGGAGTTCGTGGAACTCTGGGTCATGAAGTGGGCGGAGCTGCTCCAGATGCGCACCGTCGTCAACCAGTTCAGCTACAAGTCCGTGGTGCTCTACTATTCCTGGCTCCAGGATCGCCTGGCCAAGAATGTCCCCATCGACCAGATCGTCCGCGAATTGCTGGGCGCCTCGGGGGGCACGTTCGCCAACCCGGCCACGAACTACTACGAGATCGAGAAGGATAAGCTGAAGCTCGCGGAGAATTGCGCCCAGGTCTTCATGGGCATGCGCCTCCAGTGCGCCCAGTGCCACAATCACCCGTTCGATCGCTGGACGATGGATGACTATTACGGGTTCGCCGCGTTCTTCTCGCAGGTCGGGCGCAAGAATGCCGAGGATCCCCGCGAGCGGATCGTCTTCAATGCCGGGGGCGGAAAGACCGAGCATCCCGTCACCAAGAAGGACACCCCGCCGCGATTCCTGGGCGGGGATCCCGCGGATTGCGAGGGGAAGGACCGCCGCGTCGTCCTCGCCGA
>JADLBR010000096.1 GCA_020847615.1 Verrucomicrobiia bacterium | reverse complement strand
CCCAGAAGCTCGCCACCTTCGTCCTCGCCAAGGAACCCGGCTGGGATGCCGGCCGCGTGCGCAAGGCCATGGCCTCCGAGAAGTCCGAGCGCGCCCCGCTGATGCAGCCGCTCCCCGTCATCGTCTTCTACCGCAACGTCTATCTCGACGATGCGGGTCGGCTCCAGTTCCGCCCCGACCCGGCCAGCGACGCGCGGATCATCAAGGCCGCCGGGTTCTCGGCCAAAGACCCGTGACGCGCGCTCTGGCTACGGCTTGGGCTCGCCCTCCGTCACACGCACCAGCACGAGCAGGTCATGCGCGGGGCCCGCGCCTGGGCTCTGCCCCAGCCCTCCCACGCAGAGCCAATCCCCGAGTTGGACCGACACCTTGGTCTTGACCTCGCGCTTGCGCATGATCGGCGGCCCCACGGGCAGTTTCACGCCGGGCAGATCCTGGCGGCCCTCCATTTCGACGACGCGGCACTCCAGATCCAGCAGGACTTGTCGGGGCGCGCCGGCGACCGGTTGCATCGTGCACCTCATCGTCGTGCCGGGCTGCTCGTCGGCCTTCTCGAGCCGGTAGTTGCCATCTTTCGCTGGGACGAAGTACTCGGGGGGCTCGGCCCCGATCATGACCATCGCCTCGCGCCCCGCCATCGTGACCACCTTGGGTGTCGAGAGCACGTCGAGGCCGCGGAACGTCGCGTCGATGTCGACTGACCCGCCCTTCGTCCGGATGACGGTTTTGCCGCCGAGACGCACTGTCACGTTTGGCCCGAGACAGGCGGCGTCTTTCGCGGCCGAGGCCGCATCGCTGCTGATCTCGATGACCCCGTTGGTGGGCATCTGGATGAACTTCGCCTCCAGGGTGTAGAGCGTGGGTTGCTGCGCGCGCGCCAGAAAAGGCACGAGGGCCAGCGCGGCGATGACTGATATTTTCATGCGGGGGTCCTTTCGTCGTTGATCGTGTTATTGTCTCACCGGTGATGGATTCATGGCGCGTTATGCCCGCCGGTGTCGCCGGCACGGACGCGTATCTGGTAATCGGACAGCAGGCGCGGTTCCCGGTCCTCGGCGGGCCCCAGGAACCGGCGGGCCAGCGGGCGGTTGGGGTCGAGCATGCAGATGGTGACCGTGGCCCCGATCGGGTCGAGCGCGCCCCGCGGTTGCCAGAGCGCATTGGCGAAGAATCCGCCCGCCGCGGAGATGGCGCACGCCGCCGCGAGCGCCCAAGCCGGCACGGGGCGAAACACCCGCGGCACCCGTCGCCGGTTTCGGTGCGCCTCCGCGAAGAGCGCCCTCATGCGATCATCGAGTTCGGCCGATGGCCGCCCCCGCGCTGCCGCGCGCAGCATCGCCTCGATCTCTGAATCGGTCATGACTCCTCCTTCGCGAGCCTCGCCCGCAGTTTCTCCATGCCCCGCCGATACCACGAGGCGGCGGTGTGCAGCGGCACCCGCCGGGCCTCGGCAATCTCCCGGAATGTCAGCGAATCCAGCACCTTGAGCACGATGGTCTCTCTCTCGTCGTCGCTGAGTTGCCCCAGCATGGCATCGAGGTCCCCGGCGCGCGCGCCGCCTGGGCACGGCCCGGTCGCCTCCCCCTCGAGCACCGACTCGGCCCGCGCCGTCGCGCGGCGGCGCTCGTCGATGACCGCGTTGCGCACGCAGCGGAAAACGTAGGGCCGAAGCTCCGCCGGGGAGCGCCCGCGCCGAAGCAGGCGATGGAATGCCGCGTGGATGGCGTCCTCCGCGGCATGGCGGTCGCGGGTCATGGCCAGCGCATAGCCGTAGAGCTCTTCCCGATGGGTCTCGTAGAAGTCCCGGAGCTGTTCGATCCAATCGGAGATCATGGGCGGTGGCGCTGGCGAACCTTTAGCCGATCCACGCGCCGGGGTCGCGTTTTTGTGCATCGTGTTTGCGATGCCCCGCACGCCGGATGCCCGGGTCGGTCACCCGAGGGCCGTCGCCGGGCCGGGTGCCGCGGGGCCCGGCTACCGGGTTTCGTCGCGCTCATCCGGCCCCAGGCGGTGGGCGAGTATCCCGGCCACGAGCAACTGGAAGGGGTGGTAGGCCAGGACAGGAAGCAGCGCCGACGCCAGCAGCTCCGGCTGGCCGCGGAAATATGTGCCCAGCAGGGGGACGCCCAGCGCGAGCGTCTTCTGGGGCGCCGTCATGAGGGCGCAGATCGCGTCGGCTCGGTCGAGGCCCGCAGCCCGGGCGCCCCACCACGCCCCCGCGCTCAGCACCAGATAGCTGCCCGCGAGGTACGCGATCGGCAGGGGCATGTTGGCCAGGCGCGCGCCCAGGGTCCCATCCTGGCCGGCCCGGGCAAATGTCAGGTAGAGGATGATCAGGATGCACCAGGAGTTGATCGCCGAGAAAAGCGGCGCGTGCCGCGACGCCCGCCCACCCGAGAGGGCGTGCAGTCCGCGGCCGATGGCGAAGGGCAGAAGCACCTGCAGCGCCAGATCGCGAAAGACGCGCCACAGGTCGGTCCCCGCGAGGCCCTGCCCCGCGGCCTGGAGCATCAGCGACAGCAGGACCGGGGCCAGAAAAACGCCGGCGACATTGGACACCACCGCGTTGAAGAGCGCCGCGGCCACGTTGCCCCCGCCGCGCTGCGTGAAAATGACGCAGCTCGTGATCGTGGTGGGCAGGCAACCCAGGGCCAGCACGCCCGTCCGAAGACCGGGATCGAGCCAGCCGCTGGTGAAGAAAAAAAACGCGGGCGCGATGGCAAAGATGGAGCATTCGATGAGGACGTGCAGTCTGCCCGCGCGCAGGCCGCGCCGGATCGCGCCGGTCGGGAGCGAGAGCCCCGAGCAGAGGAAAACGACCGCCACGGCCCACGCCGCCGTCGAGCCACCCGCCGCGATGCGGTTGCCCGGCGCAGGCCACCAGAGCGCCAGGGCCACGGCCGCGATCAGGCCCAGCGCAAACCAGAACTTCCGGACCCAGCTCACTCGCCGCATCATGCCATGGCGTCCGCCGGAGTGAATGACGAAACGGAGCCCAAGGCCTCGGACGGGCGCGCGCGGATCCGGAACGGCGATCCCATCTCGCAGCCGCCGGGGGTGAAAATGTAGCCGATCGCCTCAGGCGATTGGCGGCCAAACGCTCACGCGTTCGGCTACGGGAATTGCGTTCGGCCGCCCCTTCCCCCGGGACGCGTGGCCTGATAGGATACCGCCATGTCCGCACCGCGTGTCCTGGTCCCGCTGGCCGAAGGTTTTGAGGAGATCGAGGCCATCACCATCATCGATGTCCTGCGCAGGGCGGGGTGCGAGGTGGTGGTGGCGGGACTCTCTTCGGGCCCGATCACGGCGAGCCGCCAGACGCGCCACCTCGCCGACGCGACTTTGGCGGAGGTCTTGCTGTGGCCTTTTGACGCCATCGTGCTGCCGGGGGGCCGACCGGGCGCCGATGCGCTGGCGGCCGATGAGGGGCTGCGCCAGAAGATCTGGGAGCACTTTTCGGCCGGTGCCCTGACCGCCGCGATCTGCGCGGCCCCCATCGCACTCGAGGCAGCCGGTCTTCTCCGGGGTCGGCGGTTCACCTGCCACCCCGCGGTCGCCGCGGAGATCCGGTCGGGGGCTCCCTCCGGCAAACGCGTCGAGATCGACGGGCATCTGATCACCGGCCAGGCCGCCGGTTCCGCGATGGAATTTGCGCTCGCGATCGTGCGCGCGCTCTGCGGCGCGGCCAAGGTCGCCGAGGTCAACATCGGCCTGCTGGCACCCGAGGGCTAGCCTGCAAATTTCACGCGCATGCGCGAAATATGCAGGCTCAAAGGAAAACCGCGCTCTGAAATACGGGTCCCCGATCGGTTTTCGGCACTGGAAACGCGGCCAACAGTTTGTGATTTCGAAAAATGGTGTTTGGG
>JADLBR010000095.1 GCA_020847615.1 Verrucomicrobiia bacterium | reverse complement strand
AGCTTTTCGTACTGGAGGCAGGGCTGGTTCATGTTGAAGTCCAGCCAGGGCTCGTCGTGGATGAAGCTCGAGGAGGTGGGGGAGGGGTCGGGGTGCAAGGTGATCAGATGTCCCCCGGAAGCGTGTCCCCCGGAAGCGCCCCCGGAAGCGTCGACTTCGCGCAGGCCGGCGGCGAGCTCTCGGCAGACGGGGACGAACTCGGGCTTGGCCTTGGGGTACATGGTCCAGATGATGTTCGGCGCGGCCTTGTAGCGGTGGGCGATCCAGCGGGCGTAGGCGCGGGCGTTGTCGGGGGTGATGCGCTTGGCCTGTTCCTGGTGGTAAATACCCAGGACGAGGATCATGCCGACCTCGCCGGCGGCGGCGATGACCTTGTCGGCGTGGCGGAAGAAGGCGTCGTTGGGTGTGGCGGGGTCATCGTTGAGCCAGGGCTTCTGGCCTTCGACGTTGGGCAGCAGCCCTTCGCCGACGCCGGTGAGCATGACCTGGAAGGCGCTAAAGCCCTGTTTCTTGCGGACGCGGAGGATCTCGTGAACGTCGGGCAGAGGGACGTCGCGGGTGAGCTGCCACTGGGTGTCGCCGAGCCAGAAGAAGGGGGCGCCGGCGGAGTCGAGGAAGTAGCGGCCGTTGGGGCTGATCTTGATCGAGGTCATGGGGAATCGGGTTCCTTGTCTATATCTGTGGCTGATGCGCGAGGATGGCTTGGGCGAGGCGCCGGCCGATCTCTTGGTAGTGATGGGGGGTCAGGACGATGCGGCCGTGGTCGGCCAGGGCGTAGCAGGTCTCGATGGCGATGGCGGGGCAATTGAATTCGTGACCGGCGAAGTCGCAGAAGGTGGGCGTCTCCCAGCGGGAGCGGTAGTTGCCGGTGCGAGCGAAGTTCTCGGCGGCGTATTCGCCGAGGACCTCGCGGAAGCGGGTGAGCCAGGGATCGACTTTGTCGCGGAGCTTGGGGGATTCCTTCTCGTCGGGGGGGTAGCAGTAGAGGCCGGTGTCCTCGCAGGGGCCGGGGGCGTGGAAGTCCAGGGCGAGGATGGGCGTGCAGCGCTGGGCCCAGCGGCGCATGTCGCGCTGGATGACGAGCGATTCGTGGCGCATGGGGGGATGGCCCCAGGCGCGGTTGAGGTCGTAGGGGAAACGGTCCTTGCCGTAGTCGCCCTGGAGGACGGCGTCGAGGTCGGCCAGGGGGATAATCCAGGTCAGGGGGCTGCGGTCGCCGGCGTGGGCGAGAGCGCGGAGCAGGCCGTCGAGGACCCATGAGCCGGGGGTCTCGCCGGCGTGTTGGCGAGCGATCATGTAAAGGCCGGGCGTGTTGGGTGATTTGGTTTGGTCGGAGGGTGAGCTATAGCGATTGCTCAGGCGCGTGAGGGGGCGGCCGGCGGGGGTGACGCCGATGGGGTCGGCGTGCCAATAGCCGGTTGTGTCGGCGATGAGTTGCTCGACTTCCTGGGGACCGTAGGGGGGGCAGAGGGCGATCTCGAGTGAGCCGCCCGGGGGCGGGGCGGCGATGGTCCACGCCAAGTCGATCTGGCCGTCGGGCAGGTCGATGCGCTGCGGGGCTTCCAAGCGGCGCCAGTCACTTGCGGGGGTGCGGATGACGGGGCGGATGTTGGCGGTCATGTCCGGGTGCGTGTAGGCCAGGCTGAGGTAGTGCCGCAAGAGGAGGCGGACCTGGTTGCCCGGGGGCGAGGCGTCGGGATCGCGCTCGATGCGGAAATGGAACCAGAGCGCCTCCGGCCCGCCGTGGGGGTGGGCGCTAAAGGCGATGGTCGGCGGCGAAGTCGCGGGGTCGATCCGCACGTCGGCCGCGTTGCCCATCGAGATGTCTTCACGCACGCGATAGGTCATCCATCACTCTCCGGCCGCTGTGCGATCACTATACGTTGCGGGGCAGGGAGGGGGGGAAGGATGCGTGACGCGCTCGATGGAGGTCCTCTTTGACTGGGAGCAGGCGAGTCAACGGTCTGATCGGGCAAAGTCTTGACGCTTAGGATGTTGGATGGAGCGGATTTCGAGGTAAACTAGAGCAAGAAGTCCGGTCATTTTGACGGGCGGGAGAGAGAGATTGAATCGGTGATGAAAGGTCTTGAGCGGCCCTCGCGCCCGACGTCTGGGGTGGCGGGGGCTGTGGGTTCGTCACGTCATCACGGAAATCAACGGAGAGAGAGGAGAAAGACATGTCTGGTTGCATGCTAGTGAGATCGCGCGTAGCGCGAGGGTTGTGCGTTTGCCTGGGTCTGCTCTTGATTGTGCCAACGGGTCATGCCCGTGCGGACTCCTGGTTCGACGTCTGGACGGGGCTCGAAGCCACCATGGGCCCGCCCTATCCGTCGGTCCCGCCGATCCACATCGAGGGCTTTGCCGACGACGATCCGCAGGCGGAGGTACCCATCGAGGTCATCGACCTGGAGCTGCGGAGCGCCCCGGTGGACATGACCACGGGCCTGACGGCGGGTGACTCCGGCGGCGGGGGAGGTGGGGGGGGCGGGGCGGGGACGACGGTAACGATCGACTGCACGCTGATCGCGGGCGATCCGCCGGTGGGCGGGACGACGCCGATCGAGCTGATGTTTGAGTTCACGAACCCCGACGGCTCGCCGGCGCAGGGGACGGTGGTCTCGAGCTACATCATCGACAGCTTCTTCGACGTGTGGACGGAGCTGAGCCTCGACGACGGCGGGGTGTTGACGCACCACCTGCACGGAGAGATTGCCCCGGGGCAGGGGGCGTCGTTCGATGAAGAGACGACGGAGCTGCCGACGGGGATCTTTGAGAGCTTCTTCGACGTGTTCGTGTTGGTGCGAGCCGACGCCCCGATCGT
>JADLBR010000094.1 GCA_020847615.1 Verrucomicrobiia bacterium | reverse complement strand
GTTTGTGATTTCGAAAAATGGCGTTTTGGAGCGCGCGTCTCCATCCCAACCTGTTGCTATCGCGCGGTTTTCCCAGAGCCCGGACACTTCACAGCCCGCAAGGCTGTGAAATGTCCGGGCTAAAGGCACCACTACGAACATCCCGGATGTCTTGGGCTCGCGGTGCCGCCTTCAGGCGGTGTCCGCGTAACCTGCTTATGCCATGCCTGTTGTGACACATCTCGAAGTGTGCCCAACCTTGAAGTTTCAGGACCGATTCCATCCGGCAGCCACCGGACCACCAGGGTAGAAAGTGTAGCCGATCGCCTCAGGCGATTGGTGGCCAAACGCGCACGCGTTCGGCTACGGGATTTGCGTTCGGCTACGGGAAGCGATGCGGCTATTTTCGAGGCGGACGGCGGGGCTTGGCAAAGGGCGCGGGGGTGCTAGACGTAGGCCGGATCGGTTGTCACGGAGAGGGTTGAGCGAGCGATGAGGTCGTGGTTTTCAAGCGAGGATTGGTGGGCCGTGTGGGTGGGCCTGGCGATCGTGGCGTTGGCGATGCCGGCCGCGGCGGGGATAGATGCGCTGGGGTGGGTGGCCAAGACGGGGGTATGGCTGGATCCTGGGAAGGCCATCGCGCCCGTGTCGAAGGGCTACTCGGCCTTGCCGGCATGGGCGAGCCTGGGGCTGACTTTCGCCGCCGTGCTCGGGATGGTCGCCGTGGGAGCGCGGGCCATGGGGTTCCGGATGGGGAGATTCCTGCTGGGTTTCGCGGTGATCTTCTGGATCGGCTATGGCTGCTGGGTGGCGGGGCACTTCGCGTATATCGCGCAGACGCCGGACAAGCGGGCGGCCATGGGCATCGGGTGGTCGCTGGGGCTGACGGGCGAGGCGGGGTTCATCGTTGCGCTGCTGGTGGGCCTGGCGATCGGGAATTTTGCACCGGGAGTGGCGTCGTGGCTCAAGGAGGCCTCCCGCCCGGAGTGGTTCATCAAGACCGGGATCGTGATCCTCGGCGCATCGCTCGGGGTGAAGGCGGTGGCGGCCTCGGGGCTGGTGTCGGCGATCATGTTCCGCGGCCTCGCGGCGATCATCGAGGCCTACCTGATCTACTGGGCGATCGTGTACTTTATCTCGCGGAAATATTTCGGCTTCAGCCGGGAGTGGGCGGCGCCGCTGGCCTCGGGGATTTCGATCTGCGGGGTTTCCGCGGCGATCGCGACGGGCGCGGCGATCCGCGCGCGCCCGGTGGTGCCGATCATGGTGTCGTCTCTGGTGGTGATCTTCTCGGTGGTGGAGTTGCTGGTGTTGCCATTCGCGGCGCAGGCGTTCCTGTCGGACGAGCCGATGGTGGCCGCGGCGTGGATGGGGCTCGCCGTGAAGACCGACGGGGCCGCAGTGGCGAGCGGCGCGGTGACCGACGCGCTGGTGCGCGCGGCCGCCGCTGCCAAGGGCGTGGCCTGGCAGCCGGGCTGGATGCTCATGACGACGACGACGGTGAAGGTGTTCATCGACGTGTTCATCGGGATCTGGGCATTCATCCTCGCGCTCATCTGGGTCTATGCGATCGACAAGCGTCCGGGGGAGCGCGTCCGGGCGGCGGAGATCTGGGAGCGGTTCCCGAAGTTCGTGATCGGGTATTTCCTGCTCTTTGCCGGCGTGTTGGCCTGTGGGCTGGCGTGGCCCGGGACGCGGCCGGGACTGGAGGCCGCCACGGGGCAGGCCGACGTGTTCCGCGGCATCTTTTTCGTGATGACGTTTTTCGCCATCGGCATGGCATCGAATTTTCGGAGGTTGTGGGCGGAGGGCATCGGCCGGCTTGCGCTGGTATATGTGGTGAGCCTCTTCGGATTCATCGTGTGGATCGGGCTGGCGATCTCGTGGCTATTCTTCCACGGGGTGCGCCCGCCGCTGGTGCAGTAAGGGGGGGCCATGGCTGAGCCTGAACGGCGCGAGGTGATCGGACTGGAGGAGCGGCTGGCCAAGGAGATGGCGGCCATGGGCCGCGAGCCGCTATTGCCGGTGGAGAAGCGGCTAATCGCCTGGAGCCTGGGGCTGGGGGTGGCCCTGCTCGGCATCCTGATGTGGGTGGGGACGACATTCTTTCCGGCGTCGTGAGGGGCGCGGTTTGACAAGCGCACGAATATCGGCAGCATCGGTCGACGGCGCCGGTTTTGGCGCTGATGGAGGAAGCGGAGCATGAAGGATCTCGTGGTATCGGCGGTGGCGTTCGCATCGGTTTTTCTGGCGGCATCGCAGGTCGGCGTGGATTGGGCGCCGGCGTTCAACGACGCGCCCGTGAAGCCCGAGGACGCGAAGCGGATCGAGGGGGCGGTGCCGGCGAAGGCCTTCGCGCGACCGAGCAAGAGCCGCAGGATGCTGGTGTACAGCGCCACCTCGGGTTTCCGTCACAAGTCGATCCCGCACGGCAAGATGGCGCTCGAGCTAATCGGAAAGCGCACGGGCGCGTTCGAGGCGGTGGTCAGCGACGACCTGGGGAATTTCGAGCCCGAGAACCTCAAGAAGTTCGACGCCGTGTGCCTGTTGAACGTCACGGGCGACTTCTTTTTGCCGCACCCGAAGGAACTGGGGGCGATGGAGCCCGAGAGGCAGCAGAAACTCAAGGACAACGACCTGCGGCTGAAGAAGGCGCTGATCGAGTACGTCGAAAGGGGTGGCGGCCTGGTGGGGATCCATTCCGCCACCGACGCGTGCTACCAGTACGAGCAATACGGGAACATGATCGGGGGCTATTTCGACGGGCACCCGTGGACGCAGGATTCCCGCGTGACGATCCGGGTGGATGACCCGGAGCACGAGTTGACCAAGCCGGTGTTCAAGGAGCGGTCGTACTCGTTCCTCGAGGAGATCTACCAGTTCCGCGAGAAACCGTACTCGAGGGAGCGTTTGCGGGTGCTGCTGAACCTCGACGCCGAGAACAGCGACAAGCCGAAGAAGGAGGGGGCGATCAAACGCACGGATAACGATTTTGCCGTGTGCTGGGTGCAGAAGTTCGGCAATGGCCGGGTGTTCTACACCTCGCTGGGCCATCGGGAGGACATCTACATGAACCCCGTGATGCTCTCCCACTATCTGGCGGGCATACAGTTCGCGGTGGGGGATCTCAAGGCGGACACGACGCCGAGCGCGCAGGTCAAGAGGCCGTAGCGAAAGATCCCGCGGCCGACCGGGCGAGCGTTTGGCCGCCGAGGCGATCGGCCGCATGTCCATCATCCGGTGGCGCGGCGCCCGCGGGCATTTGCCGTCATCGCAAACCCGCTTATAATGCCATTACAGGAGATAATGGAGTATCACTATGCTTGGGAGAGGCGCACGAGTGTGGTGTGCTGCGGCATTGGCCGCGGGGTGGGGCGGGGCGGCGTCCGGGCAGTTGGTGCGGGTCCCGAACACGACGCTGAATCTGCCGCCGGAGCTGCCGTCGGGTTCGTTCGGGTTCACGAATTTTGTGACGAACGCATTCAGCGCGCCGGTGGGCATCGCATTTCCGCCCGGGGAGACGAACCGCATGTTCGTGCTGGAGAAGGCGAGCGGGAATCCTGCCGTTGCCCGCATCCGGGTGATCCCGAGCCTAGGGGAGCCGACGAATCGGCTGACGTTTCTGACGCTGTCGGTGATCAATGACAGCACGAATTCGGAGTCGGGTTTGCTGGGCATGGCCTTTCACCCGGGATACGCGACGAACCGGCAGTTCTACGTGTTCTACAGCCTGAGCATCTCGGGCAGCCGCTATCAGCGGATCTCGCGATTTCTTGCTTCGACGAACGACCCGAACGCGGCGGACCCGCTCTCGGAGCTGCCGCTGATCACGCAGTTCGACGAGGCCTCGAACCACAACGGCGGCGATCTGCATTTTGGCCCGGACGGATACCTGTACGCGTCGCTCGGAGACGAGGGCGGGGGCGGGGACGGGTATCGGAATTCCCAGACGATCACGAACGATTTTTTTGCCGGGATCATCCGCATCGACGTGGACAGCAGGCCCGGGAACCGGGTTCCGAATCCGCATCCGTCGATCAACACCAACCGGTACCGCATTCCGGCCGACAACCCATTCCTGGGGGCGACGAACTACAACGGGTGGCTGATCAACTCCAACCAGGTGAGGACGGAGTTCTGGGCGACCGGGCTTCGGAACCCGTGGCGGATGTCGTTTGATCCGGCGACGGGCGAGCTGTGGTGCGGTGACGTGGGGCAGAACGCGCTGGAGGAGATCGACATCATCGAGAGGGGGAAGAACTACGGGTGGGCTTGGCGAGAGGGCACGAACGCGTACACGACGAGCCCATGGGGGGCGACGCCGCCGGCGGGATTCGCGCCGACGGAGCCGGTATGGGTGTACGGGCGCTCGTTGGGGCGCTCCGTGACGGGGGGCGTGGTGTATCGGGGGACGCGGTACCCTGAGTTGGACGGGGCGTACATCTTCGCGGACTACGCGGACTCGGGGAATGTCTGGGCACTGAGGCGCGGGCCGGGAGGACCCACGGTCGAACTGCTGGCGCAGCAGGCCGGCATCGTGGACTTCGCCGTGGATCCCAGGAATGGGGATATCTTGGTCGCCAACATAAACGCGGGGCGGATCCGGCGACTGGTTCGGACGACGTCGGTGGGGACGCCGCCGCCCGCGCTGCTGTCGCAGACCGGGGCTTTCTCGAATCTGGCCACCCTGGCGCCACATGCGGGGATCGTGCCGTACGACATCAACGTGCCATTCTGGTCGGATCACGCCATCAAGCGGCGGTGGTTCAGCGTTCCGGATGTGGCCAACGACTTGGCATTTTCGGTGGACGAGACGTGGTCCGCCCCACCCGGGACGGTATGGGTGAAACACTTTGATCTGGAGACCAACCGCGGGAACGCGTCGACGAGGATCCCGATCGAGACGCGGTTCATCGTGAGGACGACGAACGATGCGTACGGGATCACCTATCGCTGGACGAACGGGAACGACGCGGTGCTGGTGCCCGAGGAGGGCCTGGACCGGGCGTTCAACATAATAGATGCGGGCACGAACCGCGTGCAGGTGTGGCGGTATCCCGGGAGGAACGAGTGCCGGGCGTGCCACACGCCGCAGGCGGGTTTCGCGCTGAGTTTCAACACGAGGCAGATGAACAAGGCATGGAGCGAGGGGGGATCGGTATCGAACCAGATCGCGGTGCTGCATGGGGCGGGGTATTTCGCGTCCGCGGTATCGAATATCCACGGGTTGCCCTATTTCGTGGCGGCGACCAATTCGGCCCACAGCCTCGAGTCGCGGGTGCGGTCGTATCTGGCGGTGAACTGCATCTCGTGCCATCAGCCTGGGGGCGCGGCGCAGGGGCTGTTCGACGTGCGGCCGACGGTGCCGACGGGGGCGGCCGGATTGATCAACGGGGCGCTGGTGAACAACCTTGGCGATGCGTCCAATCGCGTGGCGGTGCCCGGGGATCTGGCGCGCTCGGTGCTGCTGCGGCGGATTGATGGGACCGCGCCGCGGATGCCGCCGCTGGCGACGAGCGAATTGGATCAGGGTGCCATCGCGCTGTTGCAGCAGTGGATCGGGGGCGCGCTGACAAACCGGCAATCGTTCGCCGATTGGCAGGTGGCGAATTTCGGCTCGACGTCGGCCCCGGGCTCGGGTGCGGATGACGATCCCGATCGGGACGGGCGCGACAATCGGTTCGAGCAACTGACGTACAGCGATCCGCTGTTTGCGCCGGACAGGTGGCCCGACCCGGTCGTGGCGGTTTCCAATGGGCAGGCGACGGTCTCGTTCTATCGGGCGGAGAACCGGAGTTTTGTGATCGAGCACAGCACCAATCTGTTGGATTGGCAGATCTGGGACGTGCCGGGCAATGCGCCGTGGTTCTCCGCGATGGAATCGATGTCTGAGGTGGGCGGCGTGGTGGGTCCCGGGCCGGGGCATTTCTTCCGAGTATTGATCGGGGAACCGTGAGGCTTTGGCCAAACGCTGACGCGTTCGGCCACGGGAAGCGATGCGGCAATTTCTTTGGCGGCCAAACGCTGACGCGTTCGGCTACGGGAGGCGATGCGGCAATTTTCGAGTCAGAGGCGGGCGGCGGCGGTGGTGGAGGGATGCCGAAAGGGCTGGCGACGTGGGGTCGGGTTGGATAAACGTGTAGGCCCATGCGTTCTATTTCCCTTGTTTGCGCCGTAGTTCTCTTCTTTTCCTTTGGTGGCGGGTGCCGGGCCTTCAATCCGCCGACGGACACCGCGGGCCCGATCACGGTGGGGATTGGCGATCCGGGAGAGGTCGTGGCGCTGGAGAAGGCATTGCCCGTGCCCGTGACGGTGAAGAACGGGGGAGGATCGGCGGTTTCGGGGATGATCCGGTTATCCGTCACGGATGATTGGCGCGTTGAGGGGAAGAGCGAGGTCGGCTTCTCGGTGGCGGGGGGCGGCGAGGTGACGGTGCCTTTTGCGGTGATCGCGGGTAAGGGGACGCACGCGGCCCTGTATCCGGTGCACGCGCGGGTTTCGTTCAAGGACGAGAAGGGCGTCGCGCATGTGGCGCACCCCATATTGATCCTGTCGGTGGCGCCGTCGGCGGTGGAGGTGCCGGGGGCCGAGATGGGTGCGATCCGGGTGCCTGCGCGGGGGCCGCTGAGGCTGGATGAGCTGGTGACCTCGAGTCGCGTGACGATCGCGGTGGACAAGAGGCCGGCGGTGGCGAAGGCGGTCGGATGGCGTGGCAGCGACGGGGACACCGGGGGATCGTTTTCGGTGTCGGACGCGGATCGCGGGGAGAGGCGACGGGCCTTCAACGTGCATCCGCCCTATCGGCAGAGGTGGGGCGAGCTGTGGGTGGACTATCGGCTGGCCTTGCCCGCCGGGGGGCCCATACGGCTCGCGTTCGCAACGGCGATCCGCGATCACGATGGGGGGAGGGAGGGCGCGAGCGATGGGGTGGATTTTCGGGTGGAGGTGGGCGAGGGCGGGAAGTTCTCGAAGGTGTTCGGGCGCTTCTCTGCCGCGAAGGCATGGGAGGCGGCGGATGTGGATCTGTCGGCGTACGCGGGGCGGGAGGTCACGCTGCGGTTCATCACGGGGCCCGGGCCCGCGCACAACACCTCGTGTGATTCGTGTTTTTGGGCGGAACCGATGATCTGGGCGGGGCCGGAGGCCGCGGCCGAAGAGGGGTCGGCGCGGGAGGGGCGGAGGAATGGGGCGGCAGCTGCGGCGCGCGCGGCGCTGTCGTCCGGGGGCGGGGAGTGGGCCTGGAAGATCGATGGCGAGTGCGGGGAGTTTGGCGTTGCGATGCAGCCCGGGCCAGGCGGGATCGCGGATGCGTATATCGCGTTTTCGGATGGGCGCCGGGATCTGGTCTTTGATGGTTTCGGGGTGAAGATCGGCGGGACGCCGATCGGGGGAGCGAGGGGCCTGGCGATCACCAGGGTGGGCAAGCGGATCGAACGGGGGGTGTGCGAGATATCGCATGAGGTGGTGGTGGGCGAGGGATCGGTGACGGTCGTGGCAAAAGCATGGGTGGAGAAGGGGGCACTGCGGGTGGGGTTCTCGATGCCGGGCGTGGGGCGGGACGCGAGGGGCGAGCCGAGATTCACGGAGTTGGCGCTGGGATCGGGGTCTGAGTCCGCGAGGCGGGTCTACGCCGGCTTTGGGAACGTGATCCAGGATCCGGGGCCCGAGGGATTCGATCTGCGGGCGGGGGGATTCACGCTGAGCACGAGGCACGTGGGCGCGGATTATGGCAATGGCCTGTCGCTGGTGCAGGCGACGGACATTTTTCCGGACGCGCTCCGCGTCGAACCGGGGGCACGGCGCTGCTCGCTGGTGGCACACCACGACGCGACCTTCTCGCTGCTGCCGTCGGCGAAGGGCGCCTTTTCGGCGGTGAGGGCATATCGCGCCATTGCGGGATTTCGGCCCGGGGGAGGCGTGCAGAAGATCCTTGGGAAGATGTGCCTCGACCAGTGGGGCGGTGACTACCGGCAGGCCGCGGAAGGAATCGCGCAGGCGGCGCGTTATGGCGTCACCGACGCCGTTTTCGTGAAGCATGTCTGGCAGAGGTGGGGCTACGATTACCGGTTGCCGGAGATCTACCCGCCCGCGGGGGACTGGGATGCGTTCCGGGCGATGCCGGAGGCCTGCGCGCGTGCCGGGATACTCTTTGCGCCACACGACAACTATATCGATTTCTATCCGGATGCGGAGGGGTACTCGTACGACCACATCATCTTCAACCCGGACCGGACACCGCAGAAGGCGTGGCTGAACGAGGGGCGCAGGGCCCAGAGCTATCGGTGGCTGCCCACGGCATTCTTTCCGTGGATGGAGTCGAACCTCAAGCGCGTGAAGGAGGGATTCGCGCCGACGTCATATTTCGTGGACGTGTTTTCGGCGATGCCGCCGGTGGATTTCTACGACCGTTCGGGGAGGTTCTATCCGAAGATGATCTGTCAGGAGCGATGGGGCGCGGCGTTTGACCGGATCCGCGAAGTGCTCGGCGACGGCGCGCCGATGATCAGCGAGGCGGGGCACGATGGGCTGATCGGGCATCTGGATGCTGGGCAGGCGGACCACAACGGGTGGGCGCCGGACGGCAAGAAGTGGGGCTGGCGGATGAAGGCGGCCGATGGCGAGCGGGTTCCCTGGCACGACATGGCGAGCCACGGGGCCTTCGTGCTGCTCGCGGGCGGGCTCGGCCCCCGGTATGCGGGGGAGGACAACGACCAATTTCTCCACGGGTACGGGAGCGACGATTACCTCAGCATGACGGTCTTGGGCGGGCGAAATCCGATGTGCGATGGGCCATTCTCGCGGCGGGCGGTGATGACTTACTGGTTGCTGCACGAGGTGTGCGCGAGGCTCTCCAGGGCCGAGATGCTCTCGCACGAGTTCGCGGGGGATGACATACATCGGCAGACGGTCCGTTTCTCCGGTGATGCGGTGGTGCACGCGAATCGCGGCAAGGTTGACTGGGAGGTGGGCGGCGCCGCGCTTCCGGCGTATGGGTTCATCGCTCGATCGGGCGACGCGGAGGCATCGGTGACCCGGAGGGCCGGCGTGATATGCGGATTCGCGCGGTCGCCCCGGTGGGTGTTTGCGGATGCGAGGCCGGTGATTGAGGAGGCCAGGCCGGTGGCCTCGGCGGACGTCACGGGGATCGAGGATCTGGGCGGAGGGAGGTTCCGCCTGAAGATGGAATGGGCCGCCCTAGGGGAGATCGATAAGCGGGCGCGGGTGTTCGCGCATTTTGATGACGCCGATGGCGATGGCGAAGAGATCGCTTTCCAGGGCGGGGTCAGGCTGGATGCGGCGAAGCTGGCGACTCCCGGGAAGCACCTGGCGATCTGCGAGGCGAGTCTGCCGGCGGGCCAAAAGTTGCCGGCGACGTTCCTCGTGCGGTGCGGGCTGTACGTGCCTGGCCCCGGCGGGGACCGGCTCAAGATGGCGGGGTCGGTGGACCGCGGTGGCCGGGCCCGCTGCGGGAAGGTCATTGCGACGCGCGGGGAGAGGGCGGGCGACGTGCGAGTGCAGTGGGAGGCGGAGGTGGACCCGTGGCTCGCCGCGCGGCAGGCGAGGCTCAATACGGGCGGGAAGGTCCTGGATTTTGGCCCGGTGGCGACGGATGGCGCCTTCCGGCTTGAATTGGGCGATCGGGAGTGGCGGCTCGTGCCGTTGCCCAAGTCTGAGGCCTGCGCCGTGACGCTGCGGCTGGAGCGGCTGGGGGCTCCTGGGGCCAAGCAAGTGCGGGTCCAGGGACTGGACGTGTCCGGGAAGGCCGTGGCCAGGCCCGAGGTGCGACACGAGGGTGAGTCGATTCATTTTCGGACGGGGCCGGATGTCTATGAATACAGGATCGCGTTAGAACGATAGGGGCATTTTTCCTCGCGGTTTGTCCGCGGGGGCGGGATACTCTTGGGCATGCGCGAGTCGGAGCGGCGTGTGGTTTCACGGGCGGGTGCGATACTGCTGATGGCCTTTCTCTGTGGCGGGGTGAGGGGGTTATGCGCGGATGGATTGGTTGGCGCGGCCGAGTGCCGCGAGCGGGCCGGGCTCCCGAACTTTTTCGCGAAATTGAAGAAGGGTGGGGAGGTGCGCATCGCGTACCTCGGGGGGAGCATCACCGCGCAGGAGGGATGGCGCCCCAAGACGCGCGATTGGTTTCAGGAGAAGTTCCCGGGAGCGAAAGTGGAGCAGATCAATGCGGCCATTGGGGGGACCGGCTCTGATCTCGGGGTATTCCGCGTGCGGCGCGATGTGTTGGAGGCAAGGCCGGACCTGCTGTTCGTGGAATTCGCGGTCAATGATGGGGGAGCGCCGGTCGAGCAGATACACCGGTGCATGGAGGGTATCGTCCGGCAGACGTGGAGGACCTTGCCCGATTGCGACATCTGCTTCGTGTACACGGTGCACGAGAACATGCTGGGGGAACTGCAGGCGGGCAAGTTCCCCAGATCAGCGAGCGCCATGGAGGGGGTTGCGGATCACTATGGCATCCCGAGCATCCACATGGGGCTGGAGGCGGCCCGCCTGGCCAAGGAGGGCAAACTGGCCTTCAAGGCCGCGAAACCGAAGACGGACGCCGAGCGGGAGGCCCTGGGTGAAAAGATACTGTTTTCGCCAGACGGTGTGCATCCCTACACGGACTCTGGCCACGGGCTCTATCTGGAAGCCGTCGCCCGCTCGATGGAGAAGATCCGCGGGGTGGGACGGGTGGGCGCACACGCCCTGGTGAAACCGTTGCGCGAGGACAACTGGGAGGCCGCGAAGATGCTGCCTCTGGAGGCGAGGATGCTTCAGGGTGGATGGGTCCAACTGGAGGGCGCCGATCCCATCGCCAAGCGGTTTGCGAACCGGTTGCCCCAGATGTGGAAGGCCTCGTCGTCCGGCGCCACGATGACGATCCGATTCCGGGGCACGGCGCTGGCCATCTATGACGTCCTCGGCCCGGACTGCGGGCAGGTGGAGATCATCCTGGATGGAAAGCCAGCGGGCAAGCAGGCGCGTTTCGACTCGTATTGCACGTATCACAGGCTGGCGAAACTGATGGTCGGGTCGGATCTGCCAGAGGGCGAGCACACCGCCGAGATCCGATTGATCGACGAGCCCTTGGACAAGGCGGCGATCCTCTCCAAACGGAACGAGAAGATCGACGATCCCGCGCGATTTGCCGGTTTGAATTGGTACGCGGGGGCGGTGCTGCTGGTGGGCGACGCGCGCTGACTCGAAGATTCCCGAAATCGGGCGCGTGAGCGATTGGCCGCAAAAAGCCTTACGGTTTCGGCCACGCGGTATGGCTATGGGTGCTTGGTGGATCTGGAGGCCGAACCACGCTTCCGGGTGAAGGCCCGATAGAGCGCCACGCCGAGGGCGGCCCCCGCGCAGTCGGCGATCCAATCCCCGATGTCAGATTCGCGACCGCGGACCAAGCTCTGGTGCCATTCGTCGGAGGCGCCGTAGGCGGCGCC
>JADLBR010000093.1 GCA_020847615.1 Verrucomicrobiia bacterium | reverse complement strand
CGCGGCCCTGGCACCATGCTCTTCCAGCGTCGCGTCGGCACCGACGCCTGGGGCGGCACCGTCGCCAACCTCGTCCGCATCGGGCTCGATGGCCAGGCGACCCCCGAGAATCCCCTGGCCATCCAGAGCCAAAACTCTCTCATCGTCGACCTGATCGGCGCCGCCGCGCTTCCCAACGCCAAGACGATGACCATCCGCGATGGCCAGATCCGCATCCGCGGCGGCGACAACCTCGGCATCACCTCGAACACCACTAACACCACCCTCGTCGTCGGCAAGGGCGGGAGCCTCCGGCCCGATGATGCGGCCGGTAACAACGCGGCCAACATCACGCTGAACCGGGGCAAGATCATCTTCGAGGACGACGGGGCCATCTACACCGGAACCGAACCCGATTCCCTCGCCGCCAGCACCAACATCATTCTCAGCGGCATGGCCTTCAGTCAGGGCGCGCTCCTCATCCTCAACGACGGCTCCGCCGGCACCGCGAACACCCCCAGTTCGCGGTTTCTCAACAACTCGCTCTACAACCACGTCCTGAGCAACATGAATGTGGTCTTCAGCGACGACGCCCTCCGCACCGTCAGGGTCGACAATGCCTCCTCCTTCGCCCTCGGCGAGGGCCGCTACCTCACCCACGCCCGCAACTCCAACGGGAACTTTAACCGCCTCATGACATTCTCCGGCAGCACCACGAACGATGTGCCCATCACCGCCGCCGCCGGGGTCACCCAGGTCCACTTCATCGCCACCCGCGACGGCGGCACGTTCCGCATCAACCCCAGCATCGACCTGCCCACCACCGACCTGGTCGTCGGCCGCACCAACGACTTCATCACGGTCTTGGATGACTCGTCCACCCGCAACACCAACACCGTGGGCGCCGGCACCGTGCGCCTCGACGGCTCCAGCAACACCTTCCAAAACGTCCGGGTGGTCTCCGGCGCCTTGATCTTCCACGACGAGATCACCGACCAGACGCGCATCAACGGGAACCTGATCTTTGACCCGGTCAACCCCGGCAACACGAACACCACCTATCACCGCGTCTTCGGCGGCGATTTCCAGGTCACCAGCAATATCGTCGTCAACGAGAGCGGGGCCCTGCCCGGCGCCGCCCAAGTCGGCCTGTTCAAGATCGAGGCCCAGGGTGACGACTTTAACTCGCCCGGCGTCGTCACCAACGGCGATGGCCGCGGCCTCATGGAGCGCCTGCTCAACGGCACCCTCGCCCTCGGGCCCGACGGCGTCGTCGTCAAAGACAATGCGCGCTTCGAGGTCGGGGCCCTGCGCACCAACGGCTGGATCTACGAGATCAATCAGAAGATCACCATCGACAACACCGGGCCCAACTTCAGTGCCGGCCAGCGCAACCTCGATTTCCGCGGCGAGAACGGGACAAACTCCTTCACCGGCCTCAACAGCGGCACCCCGACCTTCTACGTGCCCAACATCGTGATGCGCGACGGCTCCTATCTCCGCATCAACGAGAACAACAGCATCGTCCGCGCCGGCCTCATCCTTGAGGGGACCAACTACATCACCGAGGGTTCAAGCGCCGAAACCGACGACTTCGACCTCCTCAATGTCCGCTCCAGCCAGAACGGCGTCGGCCGCCTGCTCTATATCGGCGGCACCAACAGCTCCCTGCCAGACCCCGACACGAACCTCGATGTGTCGCTCTTTGGCACCGGCACGCCCGACATCACGTTCTTCGTCTTCAACAACACGTTCAGGAGCCAGGTGAGTTCCGGCGGCGACGTCCAGGGCAACGTCATCGTCCGCAGCGGTTCCACATTTGCGATTGTCGGCGGCCTCGACGCGATCAACGATCTCTCGGGCAACGGCACCGTCGCCGGCGCCGTTCAGGTGGGTGGCACCCTCTCCCCGGGCCTCGTGGCCTTCACGCCGGCCACGCTGACCGTCAACGGCAGCAATCTCTTCACGAGCACGTCCATTCTCGATTTCGACCTCGCGGGCAGCAACACGGTCACGGGCAATGCCATCAATGACTACCTCGCGATTACGGGGGCCGGGTACTTGGCGCTCGACGGCACCCTCAATGTCAATGGCCTGTCCAGCTTCGCCGGTCGCGGCACCAACGACTTCTGGACGATCATCACCTATGCCGGTTCTTTCACCAACAACACCCTGAATCTCGGGGTCATGCCGGTCCTTGATGCCGGTCTGGCATGGGCGATCGATACCTCGGTCAACGGCCAGGTGCGCCTCGGCATCGTCATCCCCGAGCCCACCACGTGGGCACTCATCGGCATTGGCCTCGGCGTCATCGCCGTGGCCTCCCGCCGCCGCCGCTGACCCGTCCCTGGATGCGTGGCCACGGCCGCCAGACCGTGGATGCTCTCGCGCGTTGCAGTTGCGCCGGAGGACTCTAGCCCCTATTAAGTTCTCTCATGCGCGGTGTCCCGTCCGCGCTATCACGCCGTGGGCAGGAAACGAATTCAGACCGAGGCCATGCGGGCCGCCGCCGCATCCAGGGCCCGGCGCACCCTGTTGCGGCCCGCCGCCATCGCCGTGGCCGCGCTCGCCCTTGTCGCCGCCCTGCTGGTCCGCCTCTCGGCCCCCGACGACCCCATCATCCCCGGCGAGACCATCCCCTTTGAACTTGCCAAGCGCTCGCGCATCCCCCCCAACGAGGCCGTCGCCTGCGGAAAGTGCCACAAACCCGAGTTCGACCTCTGGGTCAACTCCCAGCACGCGTGGGCCAATCGCCTCGTCAGCGTCTCCCGCGACAGGCCCGCCTTCCATCCGGACCGCACCCTAGCCCATGGTTCGTTCACCAATACCATGCGTCACGCCGACGGCTTCTTCGAGATCACCACCGCCGGCCGAACGGGCACCGCATCCGTGCACCGCGCCGAGGCGGTCATCGGTATCGAACCCCTCCGCCAGTACCTCGTCCCCTTCCCCCGCGGGCGCCTCCAGGTCGTCGATGTGTCCTACGACCCCAAGAACGACGAGTGGTTCAACGCGCAGGGCGACGAGGATCGCCAGCCCCACGAGTGGGGCTATTGGAAGAATCGCTCCATGACCTGGAACGTCCAGTGCGCCTACTGCCACATGACGGGCTTGGAGAAGAACTATGACCCCAACACCGATGCCTATGCCACCACGTGGCGCGCCATGGGCATCTCCTGCACCCAGTGCCATGGCACGATGCCCTCCCACATGGCCAACCCCAAGGCCCCCGTCGTGGCCGCAGAGAAGCGCACCCCAGACCAGATCTTCCACGCCTGCGGTTCCTGCCACTCGCGCCGCGAGGAGATCACCGGACGCTTCGAGGCCCGCGACGACTACTTCGACCACTACCGCCTCGCGCTCCCGGACCTCGGCAATACCTGGTATCCGGACGGCCAGGTCTGGGACGAGGACTTCGAACTGACCTCGTTCCTGACGAGCCGCATGGGCCACAAGGGCGTGCGCTGCCTCGATTGCCACAATCCCCACTCCGGCAAGTTGATCTTGCCCGCCGACAACAACGCCATCTGCATGCAGTGCCACACGCCCCCCGGACGCAACGGCGCCATACCCATCCCGGATCCCGTCGCGCACGGCCATCACAAGGGGGGGTCCACCGGAAATCTCTGCGTCGAATGCCACATGCCCACCACCAAGTACATGGTCCGCGACCCGCGCCGCGACCACGGCTTCACGTGCCCCGACCCGCTCCTGACGAAGGAACACGGCATCCCCAACGCCTGCAGCCGCTGCCACGCGGACAAATCCATCGACTGGAATATCGAGTGGGCCGAAAAGTGGTATGGCGACCGCCTCAATCGCCGCTCTCGCGAACGCGCCCGCCTGGTCGCCGGCGCCCGCAAGATGGACGATGCCGCCCTGCCCAACCTCCTTGAGATGACCCGATCCGAGGAAATCGCCGCATGGCGCGCCGCCCTCATCGGCATCCTCCAACCCTGGGCCCACCGCCCAGAGGTCCGCTCGCTCGTCGAGGAATCCCTCAAGCACACCAGCCCCATGGTCCGCTCCGTCGCCGCGCGCATCCTCAGCCCTTCTCCCGATGCCCTCGCGCTGCTCACACCCCTCCAAAATGACCCGTCCCGCCTCGTCCGCGTCGATGCCGCCTGGGCCGCCGCCCAGCACCGCGCCACCGTCGACCCCAGCGCCTACCGCGAATTATCCGACTATATTAACCACACCTCCGACCAACCCCCGGGCGCGCTCCGCCAGGCCCAGCTCGCGCTCGCCGAAGACCGCCACGCCGATGCCGAAGCCTGGGCCCGCAAGGCCGCCGATTGGGACCCCACCGGCGCCGCCCACAACCTCCTCGCCCGCATCCTCCACGCCATCGGAAAACGTGGCGAGGCCATCCAGCACTTCCGGGCCGCCCTCCGCCTGGAACCATCCAGCCCCGATCACCCCTACGCCCTCGCGCTTCTCCTCGCCGAAACAGGCGATGTCAATGAGACCGTTAAACTCCTTAATAGGGCCGTGGATCTCGATCCCGGCTTCGGCCGCGCCTGGTACAACCTCGGACTCGGCCTCGCACAACAGAACCGCCTCGAGGAGGCGATCACCGCACTCCGCCAGGCCGAGAAACTCATGCCCGATTCCCCAGATGCCCCCTACGCGCGCGCCACCGTGCACCTCCGCCTCGGCGATGCCGCCGCCGCCAAGGACGCCGCCCGGAAAGCCCTATCCATCCAACCCAATCACCCCGCCGCGAGGGCCTTGCTCGACAACTGACCCCTTCTGCCACACGGCCCCCCGCGCCCACGTCCGCCCGCGGGCACCCCATAAATTAATGCGCCGCCAACCGTCAACCGGTCAATTGCCGCTTGAGGTTTCGGTTCTGCCTGCCAACCTTGTTTGGGAGTGTAACTTATGTTGAAAATCAGATCGGCCACGGCCACCCTGTACATGTGCGCCACGCTGTTCGCGCAGGCGGCGCCCTCGGGCTTTCAAGAGGCCACGGTCACTGAGGCCGTCAATCGCGTCGATCTCCTCTCCGGCGCCTCCCAGCGGCCGGCCAAGCCCCAGGATCGCATCCGCGGGAATGATGTCGTCCGCACGGGCCAGCGCTCGCGCGCCGAACTCAAGTTCCCCGATAGCACCATCGCGCGCGTAGGCTCCAATGCCGCCTTCTCGTTCCGCCCGGATACCCGCGGCTTCGACCTCCAGAAAGGCAGCATCCTCTTCCATTCCCCCAAGGGCCTCGGCGGCGGACAGATCCGCACGGCCGCAGCCACCGCATCCGTCCTGGGAACGACGATCATTGTGTCCGCCACGCAGAACGGCGGCTTCAAGGTCCTCGTCCTCGAGGGCAAGGCCAAGGTCGATACCCCGAACGGACGATCCCTGGTCCTCAAGGCCGGGGAAATGACGTTCATCCTCATCAAGAACGGAAGCGTCTCCCCCGCCCTGACCTTCCGCCTCAACCAGCAGGTCCAGGACGCCAACCTCGTCAATGGCTTCGCCGCCACCCTGCCCTCCCTCACCAAGATCGGCGAGGCCATCAAACGCCAAGAGCAACTCATCGGGCGCGGCATCCTGAATCCAACCCAGTTCCTCATCGGTCACCTCCGCGGCGACGACAACCTCGAACTCCTCGACCCGAATTCCACCCCGCAGAACACCGACCCATTCCGCCGCTTCGATAACCCCGCCACCCGCGAGCTCTTCCTCGCCCTGCTGGACCGATACCACTTCATGCTCAACCGCCCCGGTCTCGTCGACGACCGGCCGCTCGACGAGCGCCACCTGATCCATCCCGCGGAACTCGACAACCCCCTTGCCCTCGAGGCCTTCCTTCTCGCGCTGACCGACGCGGGCCTCCGGTCCCGGCCCTCGTCCGCCGAAGGCGCCGGCGTCGATATCCTGAACACGCCCGATTTCTCCTTCGCCCCCCTCCAGGCCGGCTTCGTCGCCCGCGGCATCGCCTTCAACGACGCCACCATCAACCTCTCCCGGTTCCGCCCCGCCGATATCTTCACCTTCCTCTCCCTGGCCGACATTTTCATCAATGGAAACCTCGAGGTCGGCGGCTTCCGCGGCATCGTCGATTTCCACGCGCGCGGCGTCATCCACTTCCCGGCCGAAGCCTCCATCGCTTCCCTCAACCCGGGCATCAGCATGGTCTTCGCCTCGGGCGGCCCCATGAACCTCGATACCATGAGCTTTGATTTGCCCGGCGGTTTCCTCGGCCTCGCCTCCGGTCGCGACATCGATATCCACGGCGTGTCCGCCACGGCCGACAAGGGCATCCGCATCGCCGCCAAGGGCTACGTCGATATCTCCGACTTCTCCCTCTACACCACCTACGGCGGCGGGTACGGGCTCGGGGGCTACACGATCGTAAACGGCCCACCCGAGTACGAGATCCCCATACCGGACCCCAAGGTCGATATCTTCGCCGGCGGACCCATCACCCTCAACAATGTCGACTTCGGCCCCGCCGATGTCGTCGCCCTCACGCCCGGCACCCTCACGATCGGCGGTTCCTATTTCACCGCGAATGGCATCGACGCCCTCGCCGGCACCATGGACATCGATTTCTCCCTGCTCGGCGACGGCTACTACCCATCGCTCGACTTCATCCACCTCACCCAGTTCGCCGACTGGTCACTCGGCCCCATGAGCCTCGGCGCCAACGGCGACATCGCCCTGGGCTCCTTCGGGACCCTCTCCCTCGATCAAGTCTACCTCGACGCCTATGATGGCATCGTGCTCTCGGGCAAAGACGTCTACGTCGACGACTATTCCTCGTTCTATAGCGACGGAACCCTCGGGGCCGAGGGCATCGTCATCGACTCCTCGGGCAAACTCTACGTCGAGGGCATGAGTTCCCTCAGCGCCGGCAACAAGATCAACCTCATGGGCATGGACGTCCGGGTCGAGGATTCCTACCTCACCGTCAACAGCCCCGATCCTCTCCACGCGATCCGCATCGATGCCCGCAACAGCCTCCACCTCGTCAACGCCAGCCTCAATTCGTCCGGCCCCATCCTCCTCGATGCCAAGACGATCCTGGATGTCACGGGAGGATCCCTGACCGCCTTGGCCGCCGGCGATCCCGAAAATCCCAGCCTCCGCCTCACCGCAGGCGACCTGCTCAATATCTCGGGCACCTCCCTGAACGCGCAGAACATCCGCCTCCAGGCGATCACCATCGCACTCAGGGACGTCAACTTCCCCACCGGATCGCAAGTCACGCTCCGCTCCGGCAACGGAATGCTCGCGCCACACCCGAACGATCTCGCTAACAACGGTGGGGTCGCCCTCCCGGGCTACGTCAACTACATCGATAATGTCCGCTACGGCGGCACCCTCCTGTTGGGCGACCACTCGAATATCTCCATCCAGAAGATCAACCCCTGACCCCTCCATGACCCGACACGCCACGCCAGCCCTGTACCCCTTCCTCGCGGCCCTCGCCCTCGGCATCGCCGCCCAGGCCTTCGGCCAGGTGGGCACCCTGCCCCAGATCTCCACCGCCGCCGAAATGCAGCGCCGCCAGACGCTCATGACCGAGACGCAGCGCTCCATCCAGCAGTCCCAGGAGGAGGCCCCGGCCCTCTACGACGAGGAATTCGCCGATGTCGGGCGCCAGTTCCTCGTCAAGGTCAAACCCCGCCGCACCTGGGTCGAGGCGCGCGTCGATAGCCAGTTCTACTATACCTCGAACTTCGGCTACACCGAGCCCGGCACCGACCCCGACCCCATCGACACCTCCGTCCTCGTCAGCACCGCCGAGGCCGCCATCTCTCCCACTTTCGACATCTCCGGCGGCAAACTCAACCCCCGCATCGGTTACCGACACCAGTGGTACAACTACGATATCGTCGAGAACAACCTCGATATCGATGGCGTCGGATTCGGCCTCAACAATTTCGACTTCGACATCCAAACCATCTTCGCCGAGGCCCGCTACACCTTCCCCGGCGGGGACTGGTACGCCTTCGTGGGCGCCGAATTCAACCGCTATCTCGGCCACGAGGGCCCCATCGACGACTACGCCGAATTCTACAAGGAGTGGCTCCCCTACCTCGGCATCCAGAAATCCTTCTCCCTCGGCGAGCGTTCCCTTTTCGCCATCGAGTACGACGCCTACCTCCACGTCTCCGAGGTCACGCCCGCCTCCGATATCCTCACCGCCGACGGCATCCCCCTGTTGACCGTCGACGAGAACGGAGATCTCACCCCATACGCCCAACTCGATCCCCGCCCGAACGCCTATATCAACGACCGCATGGACCACATCCTCACGGTCTCGTTCGCCCACATGCCCATCGAGAATGTCATCCTCCGCCCCTTCTACCGATTCATGTACACCGACTACCTCAAGGGTGATTGGGGTGACCGCAACGACACCATCCAGACCATCGGCCTGATCGCCACCTGGAACCTCGCACAATGGTGCCAGCTCAGAGGCTTCATCAGCTACGACCACCACGAATCCGACGACGAGCGCATCCCTGACTACCGGAAATGGGACGCCGGCTCCGGGGTCACCCTCTCCGTCCGCTTCTAGCGCGGCGCGGGGTGCCCCGGCGCAAGGGCGGGCACATGCAGCCCGGTCTTTCTGACGAAGCCTTGCATTCCTCCCCCCCCAGTGTCTATATTTCCCTTCCCCTGAGCGCGAGTGGTGGAATGGCAGACACGTACGTTTGAGGGGCGTATGCCGAAAGGCGTGGGGGTTCAAGTCCCCCCTCGCGCACTCTCATACCCTTCTGCCCTGCCCCCGGCGCGCGGGCGGCGATAGCCAGAAGCGACCACGCTCCGGATTATTCAGAAAGGAAACATCGGGTGGGCCCGGACTGCCTG
>JADLBR010000583.1 GCA_020847615.1 Verrucomicrobiia bacterium | reverse complement strand
GCATTGATCAAGCCTGCCAATGCAACAATCGCCGTTCCATGCTGGTCATCATGCATGACTGGCATATCCAATCGCTCCATCAATCTGCGCTCGATCTCAAAGCAGCGTGGAGCCGAGACATCCTCCATCTGAATCGCGCCAAATGACGGAGCGATATGCGCAACCGTCTCCACAAATGCGTCTACATCTTTTGTATCGATCACAAGTGGAATGGCATCGATTCCGGAAAAACGTTTGAAGATCGCCGACTTACCTTCCAGAACCGGGAGAACGGCCAAGTGTCCGATATCGCCAAAACCTAATACCGCAGAACCATCGGAAACAATCGCCACCGTGTTTTTGCGCCACGTATATTTATCGATAAGAGATGCATCAGCCGCAATCGCCTGTGAAACGGCTCCGACGCCAGGCGAATAGACCAACGTCAAATCTTCCTTGGTTTCAATTTTACATGTCGGTTCAATCCGGATTTTCCCCTTCAATTTCTCGTGCAAGTCCAACGATGCCTGTTTGACGTCATATGCCATAGGCAGCCATGATCACCCTAGGTGGGAGAATTGACAAGCATCAACTTTTCCGCTATGTTCAATCGTTCGGAAATGAGGCCCGAACGCCATGAATAAACACCTGCTGGAAGTCTCGCAAGTGATCCAGCATGGCCAAGAAGAACTCCTGCTGGCGGAGAAAACCTGGCCATTGCCGATCCCGGAAAAAACACGTCTGGTCGCCATCCTGATCAGTAAATATTTCTGGGGCAATTCATCCCTGGAAGTCGCCATCGACGTCACCGAGCCCGCTCGTTACGAGATGTATCTGAACCAGCTCTGGAACGGAAAGTGGTCATCCATCCGGATGTTCTATCTCCCGGAAAACAAACTCGATCTTTGCAGAAAAACACCGCCTGCCTGATCCCTGCCTACGTCATGTATGGCAGGGATCTTCGTTTTGGACAAATATCGCTAATCTTATTACAGTAAGAGGGTATGAATAACGACCTGCAATTGTTTGTAAAACAAGGCTTGGAAAAAGGACTTTCACGCGAGAAACTCGCTCATGCGCTCAACTCTGCAGGTTGGCCGGAGGATGAAGTCAAAACAGCCATCGACTCCTATGCGGATGTCGATTTTCCGATCGCAGTCCCAAAACGCAAGCCATATCTTTCGGCTCGCGAGGCGTTCATGTATCT
>JADLBR010000092.1 GCA_020847615.1 Verrucomicrobiia bacterium | reverse complement strand
TTTTCGAAATCACAAACTGTTGGCCGCGTTTCCAGTGCCGAAAACCGATCGGGGACCCGTATTTCAGAGCGCGGTTTTCCTTTGAGCCTGCATATTTCGCGCATGCGCGTGAAATATGCAGGCTAGGTTAACGGCCATCACGGACGCCGGTGCCCGCATTCCCCGCGAATCACGCCAAGAATTCATGGCCCGTTGGTGTGATTCGCGTGATTTGTGGGAGAATCGTGGGAGGGACGCCGGCCTCGGCGTCCGCGCGCCACCAGCATACGGGGACCTTGACCCGCCCGGCCCGCGAGGCCGCGGGCCCTCCCACACATGGCTTAACTTAGCGCCATTCTGGTCCGACCCCGATAGCACCTTGCTGAGGGTCAACCCTCTTCCCAGGCCTTGGCGCGGTCAAGCGCCTTGCGCCAGCCCGCGCAGAGGCGTTCGCGCTCGGCGGGATCCATGACGGGCTCGAAGGTGCGGTCCGCGTGCCAGTGGGAGGCGAGCGCGCCGAGGTCGCCCCAGACACCGGTGGCCAGGCCCGCCAAGTAAGCCGCGCCGAGCGCCGTCGTCTCCGCCTGTGCGGAGCGTACGACGGGAACCCCCAGCAGGTCGGCCTGGATCTGCATCAGGAGGTTGTTTCTGGACGCACCGCCATCGACGCGCAATTCCGCCAGCGGCATCCCGGCATCCTCCGCCATCAGGCGGATCACATCCAGGGTCTGGAACGCGATACCCTCCAGCGCGGCGCGGGCGATGTGTCCCGCGGTGACGCCGCGCGTCAGGCCCGCGATCAGGCCGCGCGCCCGGGGGTCCCAGTGGGGCGCGCCGAGCCCCACGAACGCCGGCACCAGATAGACACCCCCGCTATCCGGAACACCGCGCGCCAGCGCCTCGATGTCGGCGGCCGTCTTGATCAGGCCCAGCCCGTCGCGCAGCCACTGCACCACGGCCCCCGCCACGAAGACGCTCCCCTCCAGGGCGAAATCGGTGTTACCTCCGATCCGCCATGCCGCGGTGGTCAGCAGGTTGTGCGCGGAGATCACCGGATGCTCGCCGGTATTCAGCAGCAGGAAACACCCCGTCCCGTACGTGTTCTTCGCCATCCCGGGGCGCGTGCAGAGTTGGCCGAACAGCGCCGCCTGCTGGTCGCCCGCGATGCCCGCGATCGGCACCGCCCTGCCCAGCACCCGCGGATCAGTCTCGCCGAGCACCCCGCTCGATGCCACGACCTCGGGCAGCATCGATCGCGGCACCCCGAAAAGCTCCAGAAGCGCCCCGTCCCATTGGCCCGCGTGGATATCGAAAAGCATCGTCCGCGAGGCGTTTGTCACGTCGGTCGCGTGGCGCCGTCCGCCGGTGAGGTTCCACACCAGCCACGCGTCCACGGTGCCCATGATCGCCCGCCCCTGCTCCGCCTTGGCGCGGAGCCCGTCCACGTTGTCCAGCAACCACCGGAGTTTCGTCGCGGAAAAGTAGGGGTCGACCACCAGGCCGGTCTTCCCGTGGATCATCGCCTCGGCGCCATCGGCCTTCAGCCTATCGCACAGGTCGGCCGTGCGGCGGTCCTGCCAGACGATCGCCGGCGCCAGCGGCTCGCCCGTCGCCGGGTCCCACACCACCGTCGTCTCCCGCTGGTTCGTGATACCGATGGCCGCGACGTCGCCGATCTCAACCCCCGAACGCGACAGCACCTCTCGCGCGACACCGACCTGATCCTCCCAGATCTCCCGGGGGTCGTGCTCCACCCACCCCGGTTTCGGGTAGCGCTGCGTCAGCTCCCTCTGCGCCATCCCGCACACCGCGCCGCCCGCATCAAACAGCACCGCGCGCGAACTCGTCGTCCCCTGATCCAGAGCCAGAACATACCGCATGGCAGAATCCTGCTATGCGCCTTCCCTCTTCGCAAGCCCCGCGGGTCGGTTGCGCATGTCATCCCACGGGCTCGACCGGCGCATCGGGCCCGGTCTCAAACCACGCCCTGTATTCCGGATGGCGGCGGATCAGATCGCGGATCGCGTCGGGCGCCAATATCATGAATGAGGTCGAGAGCGCGTCCGCCTCCGCCCCGGTGGGCGCCAAGGACCACGCCCGGAATCGTCCGCCGGCCGCCTTCCCGGTGGACGGATCGATAACGTGCTCCCCCTTGACCGCGGTTCCCGAAGCGCCCAGCGCGCGCCGCACCAGCGGAAACTCCACCCGGTGCCCCGTCGGCCCAAAGCCCATCGGCCAACCCGCCTCGCCCGGGGGTGCGTCCATCGCCAGGATCGTGCTGGCGCTCGCCCTCAGCAGCGCGCTCTCAACGCCCCAATCCTTCAGGATGCCCGCCATGTGGTCGAGCGCGAATCCCTTCCCGATGCCCCCCAGGTCGACGTGGATGCCATCGGCGAGCACCTCGACCGCCACGCGCGACTCATCGAGCCTCAGCCTATCCTCTCCCCTGCCCCCGCCTTTCGAGGCGTAGGTGACATCGAACGCGCCGCCCGTCCTGCGCCGCATCTCGAGCGCGATCCGCAGGCACTCGAACGTCTCGGGCGTCACCACGGTCGAGCCACCGGCGGGCAACCGATTGATCCGCGAGACGTCGCTGTTCTCCACGTATCGGCTCAGCTCTTGCTCCAACGGCGCGAGTTCGGCCAGCGCGGCCTCCGCCGCCTGCCTAGCCTCGCGCGCCGGCCATCCCGCGATCGTGATGTCGAACTCCGTCGCCATCGCCTCGCGCATCACCGTCACCCGCGCAAGCGCCGCGTCGCTCATCGCCCGCCCCCGCCCGACCGCGCGGCCACCATCGCATCCCACAGGTCCTGCCGGATGAACGCCACGAGCACAACGCCGTGCCGCAGTCCCCCGAAGTCCATCGCGTACTTTCCATCGAGCCTGGGCCGCAACGACTCGGCCCACTCTGGCGTCGTCACCACGATCGGCGCCACGGGGTCCTGGGGCATGGCACTCCAGTACCCGACGCTCGTGAAATCCCGCAGATACCACGGCAGCGGCCAATACTCCGGGGCGACCACCTTCACGACCGTCGCTTTGCCCTCCGGGGCCCGCGCCGCGGCATCCCGGATGTTCCCGACGAATCTCACCAGATCCCGCGTGGTGTGCGAGTAGACATAGGGGTTGCTCTGATCCACCGCGAGCCTCCCGCAGGCGAGCCGCGCCGCCCGCCCCGTCTGCCACAGCGCCAGCACCCCCACCAGCACCGCGATCCAGCCGACGCGCACGCGCCTCAGGACCCGCAGCAGTTCCGCCACGCCCGCCCCCGCCAGCACCGCCGCCGCGTGCAGGGAGCCCACCATGAGCCACGGGGTCTTGTAGGGGATCGCGCAGTACACCGCCAGGCTCACCGCGGCATAGATCGCCAGAAATACCACGAGCGGCCTATGGTGCCTGCACGCCGGAAACGCGAGCCGCACCACCGCCACGCACGCCATGGCCAGCATCGCCGCCTCCGGCCCGAACCGCCCCCCGCGCCAGCCCCGCACCAAGATCTCGAAATACCACGGCCACGGCTTCTCGTGCCCTTCGCCCGTGGCCCTCGCCCCGTAATGCAGCCAGACCTGCGCCGCGTCCGCCAGCGCCCCAGGATGGGTGAAGAAGCCCGTCAGCCACGACACCGCCACGAGCAGCGCGCACCCGGCGCCGGCCGCCATCAGACCCCACGGCGCCCCCCAGAGCCGCCGGACCCCCACCGTCAGCAGCAGTGCCACGCCCATCGCGAACCAATGGATGATGCACGTCTCCTTGGACGCCACCATCAGGCCCGCCGCCGCCCCCGCCACCAGCGCCCACCCCAACGACGGGCGCCTCGAAAACCGCCAGCCTGCCCCCACCAGCAGGAACGTGAAAAAGACAAACGGGATCTCCTGAATGTAATACCGGCTGTAAAATAGCAGCCCCGGCGACGCCGCCACGAACGCCGCCGCCCACGCCGCACCTCCCCGGCCCAAGCCATCCGAGGCGAGGATGCAAAGAAGCACCAGAAGCACCCCGAAGATGGCGGGCACCAGCCGGAGCGTCACCTCGTCGAGTTCCGCCAGTGTCCGCTGCCCGCGCAGCCACGCCACCGGGTAATTGAAATAGTACAGGATGGGCCCGTGGTATTCCTGGGGATCGTAGCGGTAGGCTCCCGTGCTCAGCAGTTCGCCGAATTTCGCCGCATGCACCGCCTCGTCGGTGTGCATCGGGCGCCCCCCCAGATCCACCACGCGCGCCCATAGCCCGAACCCCGCGATCACCACCACCGCCCCCGCCGACACCCAGGCTCGCCACGGGCGATGCCCGCCCCAAACACCCGATCCCGCGCATACCTCCGAGCCCATGACTTCAGCCCTGAGTAGCATCCCGGCGGCCGTTGTGAAGCCAGACTCCGCCGCCACGCTGGCCACCCCGCTGTCCTGTGCGATGTTCCCGCGAGTGTTCCCAGCGCACGACAGCGCCGCTATCCGCGTGGCCGCGCCCCCGGCGCGACCCACGCTGCTCTACGACCCGGCCTGCGGTTTCTGCCGCCGACAGGTCCGCCGATGGCGCCGCATCGCCGGCGAGGCGATCGCCTTTGCGCCCTACCCATCTGCGGCCTCGAGTTACCCCGAGATCCCGCCTTCCAACCTCGCCAGATCGGTGCACTTGGTGCGCCCCGATGGAACGGTCACTTCAGGTGCCGCCGCCGTCCTCGAGTCCCTCGCCCACGGCAAGGCCCGGCGCTGGCTATTCGCGCTCTACCGCGCGCTTCCCCCGTTCGCGGCCATCAGCGAATGGATCTATGCGCGGGTCGCGGCAAACCGCGGCCTCGTCTCCGCCCTGGGACGTCCCGCGCGGCAATGCCGCGCCGACGCCCGCCGATACCGCCTCACCTCGGCCCTCTTCCTCCGCGGCCTCGGGCTCATCTACGCCATCGCCTTCGCCTCCCTGTGGGCCCAGATCGATGGCCTGGCCGGAAGCCACGGCATCCTCCCCGCGCAACAGTTGCTCGATGCCGTCCGCGGCCAACTCGGAGACCGCGGTCCCGCTTTGTTCCCCACGCTCTGCTGGTGGTGGCACTCGGACCTGGCCCTCCGCGCCCTCTGCGCCACGGGCACCGCCCTTGGCATCATCGCCGCGCTCGGGTTCGCGCCCGTCGCCTGCCTGGCCCTCCTGTGGCTCCTGTACCTCTCGCTTTGCACCGTCGGCGGTGCCTTCATGAACTTCCAGTGGGATGCCCTCCTGCTCGAGACAGGCTTCCTCGCGATCTGGCTCGCACCCCTCGCTCTCCGCCATCCGCTCCGCTCGCGATGGATCCCCTCCCCCATGGCGCTCTTTCTCCTCAGGTGGCTTCTATTCCGCCTCATGCTCCTCTCGGGCGCCGTCAAGCTCCTCAGCGGCGATGCCGCCTGGTGGAATCTCACCGCCCTGGATACCCATTACGAGACGCAGCCCCTCCCCAATCCCCTCTCTTGGTACGCCCACCAGCTGCCCGCTTCAGTCGACCGCGCCTGCGTCTTCGTCATGTTCGCCATCGAATTGGCCGCCCCCTTCCTCATCTTCGGCACGCGCGCCGCGCGCCGCATCGCCGCCGGCGCATTCATCGCACTGATGTTTCTCATATTTGTCACTGGCAATTATACTTTCTTTAACGTCCTGACCGCGCTTCTCTGCCTGCCCCTGATCGACGACCGCGCCTTCCCGTGGTTCAAGCGCCCGGCCCCACGCCCCGCCAGGCCCGTCGCGTGGAACCCGTGGCTCCTCGCGCCTATCGGCGCCCTCCTATTCGTCCTGTCCACACAGCAATGCACCGCGCGCCTCGGCCTCCGTTTCCCGTGGCCCAAATCCCTCTTGGAACTACAGGCCGCGCTGGCCCCCTATCGCTCCATCAACAGCTACGGCCTGTTCGCCGTCATGACCCCCACCCGCCCCGAGATCATCCTCGAGGGAAGCCGCGATGGCATCGAATGGCGCCCCTACGAGTTCCGCTGGAAGCCAGGCGACCCGGGGCGCGCGCCCGGATTCGTGGCACCCCACCAGCCCCGTCTCGACTGGCAGATGTGGTTCGCCGCGCTCGGCGACGCCCGCCACAACCCCTGGTTCTTCCGGCTCGCCGCCCGCCTCATCGAAGGCTCGCCCGCGGTGCTCGCGCTCCTCGGGACAAATCCCTTCCCCGATGCCCCGCCCAAGTACATCCGCGCGCGCCTCTTCCAGTACCGTTTCACCACCCCGTCAGAACGCCGCCAGTCGGGCGCCTGGTGGCACCGCGACGAACTCCGCCCCTACTGCCCCGTCATCCAACTCCGCGAATGACCCCCACCCCCGCTCCCGTCATGCCGCCCCGGCCTCCCTCAATACCTCGTTCCACGTCTTGAAGTGCGTCTTGACCACCCTGGATACGGCCTCCGCCCCGTGGCGGCGCACGAGCCGGACCGCCAGTGCCTTCACCTGGGCCGATGCCCCGGGCAGGATTCTCTCTCCCATCTCGTTGCCGATGCCATCGAGCGCCCTGACGAATCGGTCCCGCGCGATGATCGATGCCGCGGCCACCACCGGGTCGCTCTCGGCCTTGTGCCTCTGCTCCAACTCGATCGCCCGGCCGCGCGGCCCCAGGTGCTTCCGGATCGTCCACTCCGTGCGCGCAAATTGATCCGACACCGCGCGCGCGCACTGCACCCGCCCGAGCATGTTCTCGATGACCTTCGCGTGCGCCCACCCGAGCAGCTCGTTCACCGTGCGCATGCGCTGCTGGAGTTCGTTGTACTTCGCCGGCGAGATCGCGATGACCTCCGCGCGCGCCCCGGGGGTCTCTGCGATGGCCTCCGCCAGCTCCGCCACCCGTTTGTCGGAGGTCACGGCCTTGCTGTCCTTGACGCCCGCCCCCACCAGCGCCTCGATCGCCGATGCGTCCGCATAGACGCCCGCCGTCACCAGGGGCCCGAAAAAATCGCCCTTCCCGCTCTCATCCACGCCGATGTGCGCCTCGTAGGCCCTCGGGTTGATCACCTTCTCGTAGCCCAGGATCGCCTGTCCGGTCACCTCGGGCTCCAGCACGAACTGCACGAACTCCTCCGTGCCCTTCCCCTGCACCACGCACTTCCCGGAACGATAGGCCACCACCTGCACCTTGGGTCCCGCCGCGGCAAAGAGCGCGTGCGGCACCTCGCGAAACTCAAACCCCTTCGCCGTCACCGCGGCGCGGAGCGCCTTCGCCTGTTCGGCGGTCAACTCGATCGTATACGACGCTCTTGCGGCCATGCGCGCCTCAGATCCACTTGGCCCTTGGAAACCACCACCGCAGCAGCATGCACGCACCCGCCACGAGCGCCGCCAGCAGGGTCAGCCAGGCACCGAGCCCGACCTCGATCCCCGCCGCCGCCCGCGCCCCCTCGGTGGCCGCCACGCGCCACCGCCCCGCGCCATAGATCCCCATGAGCACCAGCCCCGCCATCCACACCCACGGGCTCCCGCGCAAACCCCGCGCTCCCAAAAAAGACAGCGCGACCACCACGATCGGGGAGATCGCCAGCACATACGCCCCGGCCGGAAAATAGTCGGGACGCGCCAGAAGTTCGGCGCCATGCCGCGCGCCCGAAGGCTCGCCGACCCCGCGCTTGCCACGCAGCTCCCAGAACAGCGTCCAGACGCTGGCCCCGGCCAAGGGATCGCGCAACGACGGCGCCAGCTCCGCCATGTCGACCCAAAGAAAATCCCCCGGCCCCAGCACCGTCCTGGTGCCCACCCGCAGCCCCTCGGCCGCCTCGGCATAGGCCCGGGGCAATCGGTCGGGTCCCTTGAGCCACGGGAGCAACAGCCCCGCCGCGGCCAGGCCCGTCGCCACCCAAAACACCTTCCCCGAAAATCGCGCTCGCCTCACGCGCACCAGCAAAGCGCGCCGCCCCACCATTTCCAGCCCGATGTTGCCTCTTCGCGATTGAATGCGGCGCCAGAAAGGCGAGAATACTCCGTCGCCATGCTCCCGCTCGTTCCACTGACCCAGGCAGGCATCACCGCGGCTCTGCTGGGCTGGGCCATCGCCGTCGGCGTCGACCTGCGTCGGGATCATCCCATCCCGCCAGAGGGCGGCGCGGGATTCACCGGGGTGATCGACTTGCCTGTCGCCCTGCTCGCACAAGCCGACCCGCGCTGGGCCACCGATCGCCTGGGCCCCACCCCATCGACCCTCGCCTCCGAGGGCTGCGCGGTGGCCTCCGCGGCCATGGCCCTTGCTTTCCATGGCGCCGACATCGACCCAGGAAGGCTCAATCGCGCGCTCACCGCAACCCCGGGTGGCTACACCGCCGGCGGCTGGCTCTACTGGGAAAAGGCCGCCGAGGCCTCGGGCGCCCCCGTCGCGCACGCCTACGAGGGACCGCCTCGCCACAGGCTCATCGACCGCAACCTCGCCCGCGGCAACCCCGCCATCGCCCGCGTCCGCATGCCCTCCGGCACCACACACTTCGTCGTCATCAGCGGGAAGGACCGCCAGCAGTACCTCGTCCGGGACCCCGGCGCGCGCCACGCCCGAATCCTCTCCGACCTCCTCGCCCCCATCGAGGCCGTTCGCTTCTACTTGCCCGCCCGCCCAAAGGTCCTATAGCATAGCCGAACACCTCGCGCCCCGGCACCCGCCCCCCCTTCGGCCAATCTGAACATTTGCCCCGCACCAGATTCGGCCAATCTCGAAAAGATTCCGCCTTCCCTGCCCGAACCAACTGTCGCAAAATGCCCACCATGGCTAGGCAGAAGAGTGACCCCTCGCTGGAGGGACACTTGGCCGACTACCTGCGATGGCTGCTCCTGTTGCTCGCGCTCCTCGGCGGCATCGGGGCCCTGGCCTTCCTCTGCACCAAACCCGCCGTTTCAGAAACAGACCTGGGCCCGCCCCCGGGCACCCCGGCCCCATCGGTCGACCCGCTCCCCACCCAACTGCCGAACCCTTGACCCCTTCGCGTATCTCGACCCCACACCACCAGCCATCGCATCGCCAGATATGTCCGAGCCTTACGACGACTACGACGGCTACCTGAAAGCCAACCTGAGGTGGTTCATCTCTTTCGGTGTGCTCCTTCTCGCCATCGCGGCCGTCGCCTACTTCGCCTCCCAGCCATCCCCGCCCGCCCATCGCCCCGAAATCCCGCCGTCCCAGACCGAGAGCCGCTAGTAGGCTGTCGGACTTTGTCCGGCAGCCTCCTCTGGCGCCCGCGCAGCCAACACGTTTCCCGTAGCCGAACGCGTGAGCGTTTGGGCGCCAAAGCCTCACGGCTTCGGCGACGCCTTCACGATCCGATGTTTCACGACGCGGCGGGGATCTCGGAAAACGCGGCACTCGCGGCCCGCCCAGGGGCGTGGGCCACCGCTCAGAACCGCCCGACCAACTTGTCGATGAGGAAGTTGCTCTCGCGCATCGCCTGCTCGGAGAATGGCCCAAACCAATCGGCGATCCGCTGGAACTCCGTCCTGAACGACTCCTTGTCGCCCGATTCGAGCATCGCCCGGTGATGCCCGAGGGAATCCACGAATTCAAGCAACAGGCCGCGCCTCTCCGGAGACGCCAATATGATCTCGGCGTAGAGCGCAGGATCCTGCGCGAACAGGCGCCCGATCATACCCAGCTCGAGCCGATAGATCGGGCTCGACAGCTCGAGGGTGCGCCCGATGTCCGCATCCCGCCGGCACAGGAAATCCCCCATGGCGAAAGTGGCGAAATGGCCGAGCGCCTGAACGATCGCCATGAGCTTGTCGTGCTCCTCGGCGGCCACGGGCAGCACGATGCAGCCCCACGCGGCCCACTGGTCCGTCACCCATTGGCACTCCTCGTCGGCCCGGCCCGGCACCGACGCCACGACCTGCTGCTCCATCGTCGATGTCGTCGGCCCAAAGAGCGGGTGAAAACCCACCACCGGTCCCGGGTGCGCCGCGAGCATGGCCTCCATCGGCCCCTTCTTGATGCTGGTGATGTCCGCCAGCACGCACTGCCCAGGCAGCCGCGGGGCCAGTTGGCGGATGACTTCCTCGGTCCGCTCGATCGGCACGCCCACCAGCGCGAGATCGATGCCCGCGCACAATTCTCCCGCGCGCCCCCAATCTTCCACGTCCAACACGCGGACCTCGTAACCGGCACCGCTGAACCATCGCCCGAAATACTGGCCCATCTGACCGCGCCCGCCGACGAGCAGCACCCGCGCCCCGGCCCGGACGCCCGTCCTGGGCACCTGCACCGACTGCCGCACCCGCGATTGCCTGAGGATCGAGCGATACAGCTCCTCCACGTGATCCGGATCAAGACCCGCCGCCTCGGCTTGCTCGCGCCTCTTGGATATGAGGTTCTCTTCACGGGCCGGATGATACACCGGCAAACGCTGGGCCTTCTTCAGACCCACAACCTCCTGCACCTTGCGGTACCGCTGCGCCAGCAGATCGACGATCCGCTCATCGATCCCGTCGATGTCGCGCCTCAGGCTCTCGAGATCCGTGGGCGCGCCGGCACCCGCGGCACCATCCGCCTTACGCCCATCCTCCGCCAAACTGGATTTCGCCACTGAAGTCTCCTCCTGAACCTGCCGCGCCATCGCTCACCTCCCCATGGCCCTGCCGTGAACCGCATGGTACCCCCGAAGTCGGACGCCCGTCAACACCCCCCTCCACAACTGCCCGACCGCCCTCCGGCAACCCGTCGGACTTGGCGAAGTCCGACGGGCTGCTAGCGTCAAGGCATCGTGGCAGACATCGGTAAACGCAACACGCTCCGCATCGTGCGGGACACGCCCCAGGGCCTCTACTTGGACGGCGGGGCCCACGGCGAGATCCTGCTCCCCAACCGGTACATCCCCCGCGACGCCGCCCCTGGCCAAAGCATCGACGTCTTCATCTATCGCGACTCCGAGGACCGCCTCACGGCCACCACAGAGACACCGCTGGCCATGGTCGGCGATTTTGCCGCCCTGCGCGTCGTGGCCGTCCACCGCAGTGTCGGCGCGTTCCTGGACTGGGGCCTGCCCAAGGATCTTCTCCTGCCCTTCGCGGAACAGGATCGTCCGCTCGCAGCGGGCGACTTGGTCGTCGTCGCCATAGCCCTCGATCCCAGGTCGGACCGCATCTACGCCACGACGCGATTGTCCAAGCACGTCCAGCGCACCCCACCCAACCACGAGCCCGGGCAACCCGTGGATGCCATCGTCGCGCGCGAGACCCCGCTCGGGTACGTCGCGATCGTGGACCGCTCGCATCTCGGCCTCCTCTATCGCGCGAACCTCGGCTCCCCCCTGGCGATCGGGCAGCAGTTGCGCGCCTACGTCGACGCGGTCCGCGACGATGGAAAAATCGACCTGAAAGCCGATCCCTCCGGATATGCGCGCGTCGGGTCCCTGGCAGACAAGATTCTCGACGCGCTCGCGACCCAGGGTGGCCGCCTCAACCTGGACGACGCGAGTGATCCCGCGGACATCCGCGCCACTTTCGGCTGCAGCAAGAAAGCCTTCAAACAGGCACTGGGGGCCCTGTTGAAGAAGCGCGCCATAGAGTTCACCGCCCCCGGCATCCGACTGGCGGGCCCGGGCTCCGATAAGCCGAGGGGCTAGCCCCTATCCCGAAGTTGCCGCGCCACCACACCGGCGTCGATATCCCGGCCAGCTCCCCGGGGCACGCTCACTTTTGCCCGAACCCCTCGCGGATCGACCCGTCGTGCCCGATAAGCGGCCGCGCGCTCGGCACCCGACCCAATTCGCGGCATCCGGATCCCACGCCATCCAGGCCAAGATCCGGACCCATCGCCTCAGCGATCGCTTTGAGACGCGCCACTACATCAGGATTTTCCGACGAGACATCCGCGGATTCCCCGATGTCGGTCTCCAGATTGAATAACTGTGGTCCGCCGGGCGCGGCCTTCCGCCTTCCTTTCGCCTTGCCACCGGCCTCGGTGCCCGGCGCCAAGTGCAGCTTCCATGGTCCCGAACGGACCGCCTCCAGGGTCAGCCCTCGAAAGAAATAGAAAGTATCGTGGGCCGCCTTGGCCCCCCCCGCGCCGCTCAGGATTGGCCAGATGTCCGCGCCATCGAGTCTCCGTCCTTCGGGGAGCTTGCCGCCCGCGAGGCCCACGAGCGTCGGCAGCACATCGATCATGCCGGTGATCGCGTCACTCGTCGTCCCCGCCGGAATATGGCCGGGCCACCGGGCCAGCGTGGGCACGCGCATGCCGCCCTCCCACGTGCTGCCCTTGTTGCCGCGCAGCGGCGCATTCACCGCGCGCTGCGTCCCGCCATTGTCCGATGTGAAGATCACGAGCGTCCTCGAGTCGAGGCCCTCCTCCCGCAACGTGTCCAGCACCTGGCCCACGCTCCAGTCGACTTCCTCGACCCAATCCGAGTAAATCCCATTTGGCGATTTGCCCGCGAATCGCTTGCCCGGATAGATTGGAAAGTGAACGGCGCTGTGGGGCAAATACATGAAGAATGGCCCACCCTTGCACTCCCGGATAAACCTCCTGGCGGCAGTCGTGTATGTCTCGACAATGGCCTGCTGCTCGTCCTGACGCACGCGACCGATCACCGTCTCGTTTTCCACCAGGGGCAAAGGGGGTTGGGCCGAACCCCGCAGCCCCATCTCGTCGGCGCCATCAACCTTCGTGTCGCCCCCCCTTCCAATCGCCTTCCGTTCGGGCATGGGTTCGCCCAGGCTGCTTTTGGAACCCTCTTCGGCCATCCCCATGTCGTTCGAGTACGGGATGCCCAGATAATAGTCGAAACCCTGCCGTGTCGGCAGAAATTCGGGCTGGTCACCCAGGTGCCACTTTCCGATGCACGCCGTCCTGTAGCCCGCATCTTTCAGCAGTTCCGCCACCGTGCGCTCAACGGGGTTGAGCCCCACCGCCGCGCCAGGAAAGAGGACCCCCGGAATCGGGAGGACCCGCTTCGGATAACAGCCCGTCATCAGGGCCGCCCGTGATGGCGAGCACACGGGCGCCGCGTAGAAGCACGTCAGCTTGCGCCCCTCCTTCGCCATCCGATCCAGATTCGGCGTCCGGTTGAGCCGCGACCCAAATGGACCGATGTCCGCATAACCCAGATCGTCGACGTTGATGACGATAAAATTCGGCCTCTCGGCCGCGCCCAATCCGTCCCCCAGTGCTCCCAACGCGCACACAAGTGACACGACCTTTCCGAAAGAGCCCGCAATCATATCGAATCGCTAGCCTCTCCATCTCTGAACGGCAAACGCAATTCTTCTGAACAAGCCGGCTGGTGGCGCCGTCCGGATATGAGCTAGGACGGCGCCACCACTCGGGGGGAGGAGCCCCCTACCCGGCAATCTTTCGCGCAAGCAAACTCACGGCCCGTTAACGATGGCACCAACTTCAAATGGCATCCATAGGGACCGGCCCTCATCATACCTCGGCTAAACCCCTATGCTAGGAATCTGTCGGACTTCTTCCGACAGACTCCTACGGGCGGCGCCGCCGGGCCAACCAGCCGACCAGCGCGAGGCCCATGGCCATCAGCGCCCAGGTCGAGGGCTCCGGGATCACCACCGCCAGGCCCACCTGGTTGGCCACCGTGGTCGTGTCGACGTACCACGTCAGCCCCTGGCCCGAGATGTCCGGCAGCAGGCTCAGATCCAGCCCCAGGTCGTTGAGCGCCCCGTCGTACTGCAACAGCGCCCAGTAGTCGCCGTCGTTGACGCTGTTGGTGATGTCC
>JADLBR010000091.1 GCA_020847615.1 Verrucomicrobiia bacterium | reverse complement strand
GGTCCACACCGTCCCGCCCGCGCGCGTCCGGCCGAAACAGAACTCGTCGGCGTCTGCCGGCAGCCCTTCGCGCGACCGCTCGACGAGGTGAACGACGACATGCGTGCAGCCCGCCTGCACCGCGAAACGGAAGTTGTCCCGGGAGATCCGATCGCGGTGAAAGCCGAGGCCCAGTTTCACGGTCGCCAGATTCCTCTCACCCGGGCGACGCCCCGTCGCCCCCCTCGGCGATGCGGTCCTTGCGGAAGGTCCACAGCAGCGCAGCGAGGATCGCCAGTGTCCCGCAGGCGTACGCGCCCGAGAGTCCGGCGAAGCCCAGCGAGAGCCCGCGCACCTGGCCCCACGACTGCGCGCACACGCCCATGAGCCAGGGCGAGACCGAGCCGGCGAGAAAGGCCACCATCGTCGCCACCGCCATGGCCGAGGCGCGGAAGCGTGGCTCGATCACATCGAACAGGGAGGTGTGCATGCTGCATTCGTAGAGGCCGCGGCATACGCCGAAGGCGGCCATCGCCGCGAGCGTGCCGGCGGAATCCGGCGCCGATCCCAGCGCGATGATGGCCGGCACGCCGAGGGCCATCGCGGCCGCCTGCATGCGCAGGCGGGCCTCCGGCCAGCGCCGCGCCCAGCGGTCCGAGAAATGGCCCCCGATGATGACCGCGAAGAGCGCGGGCAGATGGTGGAACATCATCGCGCAGCCGCCCGCGGCCGTAAGCGAAAATGCAAACTTCTCCTTCAGGAACACCGGCGCCCAGACCACATAGGCGTTGTTGACCGTGACGATCGCGGTGAACCCGATCGTCAGCAGGACCGCCGTTGGCACGCGGAACAGCCGCCCGAGCGATTGCACGGGGTTGATCCTGCGCTCATCCCGGGCGTCCCCGTTTTCGGCGGACCGCGGCGCGTCCTTCAGCCGGACGACGAACACGCCGCCCAGCGCGATCCCGCAGGCGCCGAAGGCATAGAATGCCGACCGCCAGCCCCATCGCTCGGCGATCCATCCGCCGAGGAACCCGCTCGCTATCACGCCGATGTACAGCGCCGCCTGGTGGATCGACATCGCCAGTGCGCGCGTGTCTCGGTGGTACGCCCCGATCAAGGAATAGGCGGCCGGGGCATAGAAGGACTCCCCGCCGGCGGTGGCCACGCTGCGCAGGAGGATCAGGCTGACGATCCCGCCCGCGAAACCGGTGAACAGGGTCGCGGAGCTCCAGAATATGAGCGCGCCGGTGATGAGCCACTTGCGGCTGAGGATGTCGCCGAGGTAGCCCGCGAAGGGCATCAGCACCGCCAGGGTCGCGAACAGGACGGTGCCCACGAGGCCCACCTGGGGATCGCTCAGCCCGAGGTCGGCCCGGATGTCCGACAAAACCACGCCGAAGATGGCGCGGTCCCCCTGGTGGAAGAAGAACGCGAGGCACAGGAGCGCGAGGAGCTCCCATCTGTAGAGTCGGGCTGGTGGGTGGTTGTTCAAGATGCCGTGGGAAATGGGCCGGGCATTGCTGGAAACCTTCGCGAGCCCCTCTGGGGGATTCTCGCGGACGCCGGGGCCAGCGTCTCTCCCGAGCGTGCGGTGGGAGGGCCCGCGGCCTCGCGGGCCGGTTCGAGCAATACCGCGGACGGCGCTGTCATCGCTATACCTCCGCATCCGGGGGGACGAGCGGGACCGAGCAGCCCCCGTCCACGACGAGCCGGGCGCCGGTGATCTTGGACGCCCGGTCCGACGCCATGAAGAGCACGGCGTCGGCGATGTCGTCCCCCGAAGACTCGAGGCCCAGCGGGACGTTGGCCCGGCGGCGCTCGACCTGGGCACCGGCGAGGGCGTCCCATCGGTCGGTGTGGATGTAGCCGGGCGCGACGGTGTTGACGCGGATTCCGTGAGGGCCGAGCTCGATGGCCATGGCCCGGGTGAGGGCGTCGACTCCGCCCTTCGATGCGCAGTAGGCGCTGCGGTTGCGGATGGGCCGGTCGGAGACATTCGAGCCAACGTTGACGATCGACCCTCCGGTCCGCTGCGCGATCATCATGCGGGCGGCGAGTTGCCCGCACAGGAATGCGCCGGTCAGGTTCACGCGGAGCGCGCGCTCGAAAACCTCCAGGGGCGTCTCGATGAACGGGTGCCCGATGGCCTGGACCACCGCATTGTTGACCAGGATATCCAGGCCGCCGCATTCGGCCCGCACGCGGTCGAACATCGCCCCGATCTGCGCGGGATCCGAGAGGTCGGCCGGCGCCTCGATGAGGCGCGCGGGCGCGGCGGCGCGGATGGCCGCGGCCGCGTCGGCGACGCTCTGTTTGCTCGATCCGTTGATGGCGACGACCGCGCCCTCTTGGGCGAAGCGCCGCGCGATGGCGAGGCCCGTGTTCCGGGAGGCGCCCGTGACCAGGACGCGCTTGTTGAGGAAGCTCATGGCTGGGCCTTCTTCCGTGGCGCGGGCATCCCTGCCCGCGGCGGCTGGTGGACAGGAATGTCCGCCGCACGATCCTTGACTTGCGCGCCGGCCTCGAAATACGACGTCGCATCCGGCGGCCGGATCTGCGTCAGCGCCCCCGTGTAGTGGCGGAGATCGCGCGGCTCGTAGGGATGCTTCGAGATCTCGGCCTCGCGGATGTCGATGCCGAGGCCCGGGGCGTCGGGGATGATCATCTGGCCTGACTCAAAGCGCACGGACTCGGTGCTGACCTCGCGACGGTGCGGGACGTCGGAGGCCATGGTCTCCAGGAGGTAGAAGTTCGGCGTGCACGCGGCGATCTGCAGGGTGGCGGCGTTGGCGACAGGTCCGGACGGGTTGTG